>JAJDEV010000270.1 GCA_029259605.1 Planctomycetota bacterium
TGTGCGTCAGATCAGCGCTTCGCGACCGAAGCGCGTGGAGGCGACCTTGACGGGTCGTCGAACCCGGTGAGGAAGGGAAGCGTTGATATGGCGCGCAGCTGCGTCGATCTCGGTGAAGGCTCATGAAGGATCCGGGCTAGCAGGCTGTGGCGAACGTGCTTCGCCCGCAGAGCGGCGACATCCGCTCCGGGTTGGTCTCCGGAAACGTAGGCGAATCGGTAGATTCGGCGAGACTCTCGGGGGCCAAGCCGGAGTGGACGACGGCCGTCCGCTAGCGCCAGTCGAGGAGTCCGAGTCCGTCGCCGAGCGGGCTCGACAGCGTCCACGTCATGTGGTTGTAGTCGAGGTCGTTGGCGTAGACCGCGGTCCAGTCGGGCGCGGTCGAATCGGCGAGCGTTCCGAGGCACCAGGCCATCGACGCGCGCACGTCCGCGTCGCGCTTCGGGTCCGCGAGCAGATCGAGCAGCGGCATCCCCGCGGACGGATCCTGGAGGAACGCGAGCGTGTGAACGATCGCGATCTCGTCGGCCGGTTCTTTGGACTCCTTCAGTCGCCGAACGAGCTCACCGACGACGTCGCGATGACCGAGCAAGCGTAGGCCGACGCTCGCGGCGAGGACGACCTCGAGCGACGCGTCCTCGGCGGCGATCGACGCGCGCAACGCGTCGGCCGCGTCGTGCACGCCGAGGAAACCGAGTCCGATCGCCGCGTAGGTGCGGAACGAGGCGTCGTCGATCCGCTCGAAGGCCTTGATCAGCGCTTCCTTGGTGCGCGCGTCCTCGGCGCGCAGGACCGCGAGTCCGAGCGCGAGGCCGCCCGCTTCGACGGGGTCCTTCTCGCTCGCCAGGCGCGAGCGGATCGCGAGCGCGATCTCCTCGGGGACGGCGCGCGCGTGCGCGAGACGACCGTGCCCGGCAACGCCGAGCGCGAGCGCGGTCCACGGAAGCTTGCCGGAGCGCGAGCGCGCGAGCTCGCGCAGGAAGAACGGTAGGTTCTCGCCCCAGCCTTCGTCCTTGTCCCCGTCCCCGGGACGTCCGACGACCGCGCCGAGCGCGACCAGCGCGAAGCGCTGGGTCATCGGCTCGCCGCGACGAATGCGCTCGACGAGCTTCTTGCGCGCCGCCCGGTCGACGGCGTCCGAGTCCGCGTCGGCGGCGAGCCCGAGGCCGAGCGCCGCTCCCTGCTCGAGCTCGATCACCCCGTCCGCGTCGTCCAGCATGTCGACGAGCGCGCGCACGACCTGGTCGCGCGACAGGACCGCGGGATGATCCTCGGTCTCGGCCAGCCCCTCGCCCGCCGCGCGCGTGAGGCGCCCGAGCGCCGCGGCCGCGTGACCGCGCACCCACGGATCGGCGCGCCGCTCGCGCGCGAGCGCGACGAGGTACTCGAGCACGACGCCGCCGCAGAGGTGGAACTCCTCGATCTGACGCGCCGGATCGAGCGCTTCCTCGGGCGTGCGACAGGGCTCGGCCGGGACGAGTCCGAGCGCGAGGACGCACGCGACGCGGATCTCGCGCTCGACCGACGAGTCCTCGCCGAGCGCGTAGAGCAGCGCGTGCACGACGTAGCGCCGCACCAGCTCCGAGTCGACGCGCTGGCCGAGCATGCCGAGCGCGTAGGCCGCGAACGAGCGCAAACGAATCGCGATCGCTCCCTGGGAGCCGGTGGCCTTGCGCCCCTCTTCGTTGTCCATGAGGACGTCGCGCAGCAGCCCGATCGCGTCGAAGTCGCCCGTCAGGCCGGCCGCGAGGACCGCGGACTCCTGCAACTCGGGGAAGGCTCCGCGCAGGTGCTGCTCGGTGAACGGTGCGAGCACGACGTCGATGCCGTCTTCGTCCGCGAGCCGCGCCAACGTCACGATCATCTGGCGCAGGACCGTCGTCCGCTCGCCCTTCTGGATCACGGTCTCGAACGCGCTCGCGACCGCTTGCTGCAACGCGCGGCGCTCGGTCTCGATCCAGTTGTCGTCCGAACTCGCGGCGAACGCGGCCAGTTGCCTGCGCACGTCGAGATACGCGTCGTGGTTGTAACCCCACCACGACTCCCAACGGGTGATGTCGACGGGGATCTCGTCCACACCTCCCGACATCGGGTCGAGCAACGGGTGCGGTCGACGCGGCGACAACGGGTTCGTCGGCGTCGGCGCCGATCCGCCGGGGGACGTCGGAGCCGTGCGCCTCGGCGGCGCGGCAGCGGGCGCGGCGCGCGGTGCGGAGAAGCCGTCGCCGGGCCCGTTGTACGTGGGCGGTCGGTACGTCCCGCCGTGGGCAAAGGCGGGCGCCGGGACGAGCAGTGCGAAGCCGATGGCAAGCAGCGAACGCGACATGGATTCCTCTCCTTGGTTTCGCGTCGAACGAACCCTCGCGACCGTGCCGCGCACGGCGCGCTCTCCGTTCTCAGGGTAGCAGGACCGGGCGATCGGGTTACAACGCGTCCGCAACCAGCAACTCCGGGGCCACGCGCGGCCGCGGGAGTCCTTGCCAGCGCCTCAGGGATCGTTGCGAAGATTCGCGGTTCGAAACCGAGCGCGGCAGACTAGCAGTCCGTGGTGAAACTCACGATGTCTTCGGAGCGTGATGAATGCGCGCTGTCGAGGCGCGCTGACGACGCGTATTCGCTGGATACTCGGAGGAAGCGGAACGCGGGCAGCGCGGATTCAGCGCGCTCCGAGGAGGTCGTGAGTTTCACCACGGGCTGCTAGTCCCCGCATGAGCCGCGTCCTCCACACGCTTCGCAACCTCGCCGCTACGCTCGCGGCGCTCGTTCTGTGCATGGCTTCATCGAACGCGTTCGACCGATACGACGGGTGCGAAGCGTGCGGAGACGAGCGCTTCGTCCGCTGCCCCGAGCATCGCGCGAGCGATCACGAGCTCGAGGCAGGCGCCGTGTTCTGTTCCTTCTACGCCGAGTGCAGCGTGTGCAACGGGACCGCTCGCGTCGCGTGCCGCGCGTGCGACGCGCCGACGCGGACGCCCGACCCGAGCGCGAAGCCCACGGCGCGCGAGCTCGCGGTCGCGCGCTTCGCCGAGTACGACGCGGCGCTCGGACGGCCCACGCTCGGCGCGGCGAGCGAGCACTTCAACGTCGTGCTCGACCTGCCTGCGATGAAGGTCGGCAAGGCGCGCAAGTCGCCGCACGAGCTCGTGCACCTCTATCTCGATCGCTGCGAGGCCGTGCAGCGCGCGTACGTCGAGCTCTTCTCGATCGACGAGCGCGAGATCACCGCGCGCTCGGAGATCTTGCTGTGGGACGAGCGGGACGACCACCTGCGCGTCGGCGAAGCGCTCTGCGACTACACGACCGACGACCCGATCTACAGTCGCGGCCTCGCGTCGATCGCTTCGATCTGGGTCGACCCGAAGAAGATCAAGGGTGACGACGCGTTGCATCGCAGCGTCGTGCATCACGTCGCGCACGGGATCATGAACGTGCAGCGGCCGGGCGCGTGGACGGGCAAGATGCGCATGGGCTGGGCCGACGCCGGCCTCGCGAGTTGGTTCGAATTCCACCTGCTCGACGCGTCGGGCGGGTTCTGCTTCTGGCAACCGGCGACGAACCGCGCGTTCGACGGCGGCGACTGGCGGCCCGGGGTGCGCAAGCTCCTGTCGGCGAAGTCGAATCCGCCGTTCGACCTCGCGGCGCTGATGACGCTCGACACGGTCGACATGACACCCGAGCAGCGCGCGCTCGGCTTCTCGTTGATCGACTTCCTCGCCACCCGCGACCCGGCGGCGCTGAACCTGCTGTTGAAGCGCATGCGCAGCCGAACGCCGTCGCGCGACGCGATCAAGGCCGTCTGCGGCCAGTCGCTGGTCGAGTTCGAAGACGCCTGGCGCACCTGGGTCCGCGAGACGTACCCGCGGCGCTGAGCCGCGCGGCGCTCGTCAGAACCGCATCGGGAGCGTGACCTCGGCGAACGCGAGGTCCGCCGAGCAACGCGCGAACGCGTAGGGCTCGGCGGCGGGAACGACGACGGCGTCGCCCGCGCGCAACGGGACGGGGGCATCCGCTTCGCGCTCGAGATCGCACGTTCCCGCGGTCACGAACGCGAAGGCGAGCGCGTCCGCATCCGCCCGTAGCGCGCGCTCTTCGGGCCCGCGGAAGCGCACCGCGCGCACGTCTGCCACGCCGCGCGTCGCCGCGCCGATCCCCGTGTCGCGCGCCTCGAAGCCAGGGCGCCGGTCCGATGTCCACGTCGCGTTCGACGCCGCGTGGCGTACGAAGCACTGCCCGCCGAACTCGCGCGACGGATCGCCGCTCGCGTTCGGCAGCGTCAGGACCGGATCGGCGAAGGTCGGGTGCTCGGCGGGCGACGACACTTCGAGCACCTCGAGTCCGTCGGAACACTCGAGCACACGGTGCCGAATCTCGGGAGGTTGCAGCACGCAGTCGCCGGCGCGCAGCTCGAACGGTTCGCCCTGGTCCTCGTACACGACGCGCACCCAGCCGCGCAGGCAGAGGATCGCCTGGAAGCCGACGCGGTGGTAGTGAACGTAGTCGGGCACGGGTCCGCCGTGCGGAATGCGGATGTGCGACGCGATCAGGCGCCCGCCGAGGCGACCGGGGATGAGGTCGCGGTACTCCATGCCGGCGCGTCCGGCGTTCCAGGCGTGCGCGTCGTGCGTGTGCACGATGACGCGCGGCTCGAACGCTTCCGGAACGCGCACGGCGCCGCGCGCCGCGACGACGATGCGCGTTCCGTTCGGTGCGACCAGCGGCGCACCGTCCTCGACGCCGAGCGCGGTCGGATCGTCGCACTCGACGAAGAGCGTTCCCGGCTCGCCGTCGAACGCGGTGTCCAAGCGCACGCGGACGCCGAGGCCCTCGAGCACGGCGACGCGCGGTGCGTCCGCGGGGAAGATCGAGTCGAGCCGGAAGCCCAAGCGCTCCTGAAAGAACGCGAGCGCCTCTTCGAGCCGCGCACACGGCAGGACCACGGAGGCCGACGGTTCGTTCGGGGCGGGCGCGCGAAGATCCATGGCAGATGCGGCGCTCGACGAGCGAGCGCGGCGCCGATTCTCACCTGCGCGCCACGTCGCGTCGACCGCGAGCGCGACGTCGGAAGGGATTTCCGTCCCGCGCGGCGGCGCGGAATGTGAGAATCGCGGCGATGCGCGCTCGGCGACTCCTCACGTTCGGCGTCCTCGCCCTCGGTGCGCTCACGCTGCGCGCGGAGGGCGACGACACGCCGCCCAGGTCCGTGGTCCTCATCACGGTCGACACGTACCGCGGCGATCACCTACATACCGAGCGCGCCGGCCGAAGCGTGACGCCGCAGCTCGATCGCATCGCCGCGACTGCCGTGCGCTTTCCGAACGCGTGGTCCGTGTCCAACGCGACGTCGGCCGGCACCGCGGGCATCCTGACCGGACTCTTCCCCCATCGGTCGGGCGTGCTGCGCAACAACCACTTCCTCGACCCGAAGATCCCGACGCTCGCGACGCGGCTGCGCGACGCCGGGTACCGGACGGCGGCGTTCGTGTCGAACCCGGTGCTCGCGCGCGGCTCGGGCTTCGAGCACGGCTTCGACGAGTACACGCAGATCGCGCCCGCGAAAGCGGAGACCGGGCGGCGCCCGGCGAAGGCGCGCGCGAGCGCGGTGACGGACGCGGCGCTCGCGTGGCTGGAAACGACGAGCCGGGACGCACCGCTCTTCCTCTGGGTGCACTTGATGGAGCCGCACGGTCCGTACGAGCCGCCGGCCGAAGCCGCCGACGCGTTTCCGCGCGACGCCTTCGACGCGCCGCGCGACGTCGCGTTGCTCCAGAACAACTCGGGCCACGCCGGGATTCCGAAGTACCAGCAGGTCTCGGCGGCGCCCGAGCACGCCGGTGACGCGCGCGACTACCTGGCGCGTTACGCGGCGGAGGTCTGGGACCTCGATCGCGAGCTGGGAGGCTTCGCGAACGAGCTCGTGCGACTCGAACTCTGGGACGACGCGGTCGTCGTCCTGTCGTCCGATCACGGCGAAGCGCTCGCGGACGACCACGGCTTCTTCTTCAGCCACGCGAACGGCATGACGCAGGATCAGGTACACGTACCGCTCCTGCTGCGGTTTCCCGGGTGTGACGCGGGCAGCGTGATCGACGCGCCCGTCTCGACGGTCGACATCCTGCCGACGGTGCTCGCGTGCGCCGGCGTCGCGGATGCGGCGGCCGGCGAGCTCGACGGGACGCACCTGCTCGAGTCGGGAGCGCGCACCGTCGCGTGCGTCCTCGACGACGAGTCGGCCGTGCGCGAAGGAGCGTGGAAGCTCTGGCGCACGCCCGAGGACAAGCGCGTGCTCACGAATCTCGACGACGACCCGAGCGACTCGCACAACGTCGCGGGCGAGTTCCCGAAGGTGTTGCAGCGGCTCACGCGCCGCCTCGACGCGATCGCCGCGTGGAAGCCGCTCGCGACACCGGTCGTGCGTTCGCGCGCGGGGCGCGGCGGACGCTGAGGAGCCCATGACGAGCGACGCGAAGCAGGCCGAAGGGGAGCGCGTTCCCGCGCTCGCGTGGCTCGTGCTCGTCGCGGTGGTCGCATTCGGCGCGTTCCTGCGCGTGGACGGCTTCGACGCGCAGTCGTTGTACGGCGACGAGATGCACGCGGCGCCGCGCATCGCCAAGGGCTGGACGCACGGCTTCGACGACGTGGTCGGTACCTTCGACCGCTTCGGATCGCACATCGGGTTCCCGCTCGCGCAGCTCGTCGCGGGCGAGGCGTTCGAGCCGGGCGTTCGGGCCTATCGGCTGCCCGCGGTGGTGGCCGGGATCTTCGGCTTGCTGCTGCTGTTCCCGCTCGCGCGCGCCCTCGTCGGTTGGCGCGCGGCGTGGATCGCGACGGCGGCGCTGAGCCTGCACCCCCTGCACCTTTACTACTCGCGCTTCGCACGACCGTACACGCTCGTCGTGCTGCTCGGCCTGTGCCTCGCGCTCGCGCTGCACGCGGTGACGCGTCCGGAGCGCAAGCCCGTGCGCACGGCGCTCGCCGGAATGCTCGCGATCGCGTCCGGGGCGGCCCTGCTCTACACGCACCTGAGCGCGGCCGGACTCGTCGCTGGCGTCGCGCTCGCCAGCCTCTTCGCCGCGTGGCACGGACGGCGGCGCGTCGTCGACCTGTGGCTGCCGATCGCGATCGCGGTCGGCATCGCGGCGCTCGCGACCGCCCTGTACGCACCGGCGTGGGAAGGCGGGTTGCGCGCGTACTTCGAGAGCTCGTCCGAGGGGTATGCGCTCGAGGAGCGCGGTGATCCGAGCGTGCTCGCGATGCTCGCGCTGTTCGGCGGAACGCTGACCGGCGGCATCGCGCTGGTCGTGCTCACGTGCGTCGGCGCTGGCGCGCTCGTGCGGAGCAAACCGCGCGCGGGCGTGATGCTCGCGCTCGCGGTGCTCGGCCCGGTCGCGCTGCTCGTCGTGACGCGTCCGCCGGGCGGCAAGGACGGTGGAACGTTCGCGTACGCGCGCTACTTGATCGCGGCGCTGCCGTTCGCGTTGGTGCTCGCGGCGCACGGGCTGAGCACCGTGGTCGAGCGGGTGTGCGCGGCGCGGCGTTGGAGCAGCGCGCTCCCGGTGCTCGCGGCCGGCGGCGCGGCGACCCTCGCCCTCGCGCTCGCGAGTCCGTTGCTCGACGCCGCGAATCGACGCGGCCCGTTCACGAACGACTACCTCGCGATCCGCGCGCTGGCCGCGTTCGACGCGCAGGCTCCGGCGCCCGGGTTCTATACGCGGCTCGCGAACCGAGACGCGCCGGTCACGCTCGTCGAGTTTCCCGTCACGGGTCGCGCGCGGCGCCTGCTCCGCAACTATGCACGCACGCACGGACAGCGCGTGCTGACCGGGCTCTTCTTCCCCGACCGGGTCACGCCGGCCACGGCGATGGAGGTCAAGGAGAAGGACAGCCTGAGGATCCTGCTCAACGGACCGTACGTGGAGATCACGGACCGTCGCCTGCGGCGCGGCCGCGGCCCCGACTACCTGATCCTCCACCGCGACCTCGAGGCCGAGATCCGCCGCTACTCGGCCTTCGTCGCCGATCGCTGGCGCGAGGGCGGGGCGATCGGCGACGACCTGTTCCGCAGCAAGCCGTCGCCGCCGACGAACGCGGCGCAGGCCAAGCCGAAACCGAAGCGCCAGGCCCCGCCGCGCCAGAAGCAGACCCAGGCCGCCGGCGCCGACGAGACGCGCTCGACCGCACGCCGCCTGACCAAGCTGTACGGCAAGCCGATCTACTCGGACGACGACATTCAGGTGTGGGAGCTGGTGGGCGAGCGCGAGTAGCCGGCGGACTCGCTACCGCACGCGATACACGAAGGCGATCGGGTCCTTCTTGGACGGATAGCGCCCTTCCAAGTAACGGATCGTGCTCTGATCCCTCGCGCGCGTCGGCGTGACGATCACGGTGTTGATGCCGTACTTGTCGAGGATCGGCTCGATCGAGCGCGGCCGCTCGTCACGCCGCAGCGCGAACTCGAGCGCGTAGACGGGGCGCTCCATGAGGACCGCGTAGTGCCACGCGCGCGTGGACGCGAGGACGGCGTCCGGTTCGAGACGTTCCTCGAAGCGGCGCGTCACGCGCTCGAGCAACTCGTAGCGCGGCTGCGCCGACTCCCAGTGCGCGCGCGGCGCGAAGTCGACGACGAGCACGGCGACGAGCGCCGCGGCCGCCAACACGGTGCCGAACTGCGTGCGTGCGCGGCCACGGAACGCGCGGCCGACGAGGTTGCCGACGTCGCGCACGACCTCGGCCGCGGCGGGTAACGCGAGGACGTAGATCGGGAGCAGGAGCCGATCGGCGAAGCCGAAGTAGAGCGAGATGATGAGCAGCGTCCCGAGCAGGAACAGCTCGTTCGATTCGCGCCGCTTCACGAGAACGATCAGGACGCACGCGAGGAGGAAGAGCGCGACGGGCGCCGCGCCCGCCACGTCGTCCGTCATGCGCATGCCGAGCGTCGAGAGCGCTTGCCCGCCGCGCAGCGGAAAGCGCGCGAAGATCTCACTCCACTCCAGCGCGCGCGAGTTCGGATCCCCCATGTCCTCGTGGAACATCGCGGTGCCGTAGGAATAGAGCAGCGTCTGATCGACCGGCGGCTCGGGCGCGACGCGCGCGTTGCGCACCGCCCAGGGCACCTGCACGAGCACCGCGGCGAGCACGAGCGCACACGCACCCGCGCCGAGCTGCTTCCACGTCTCGACCGAGGCGCGCTCGGTCGAGCGGCGCACGGCGCGCATGGCGACGATCGCGGGGGCGAGCAGGATCGTCGCCACCCGAACGTAGGCGCACAGTCCGATCACCAGCCCGAGGACCGCGTTCCGCTTCCAACGCGCGCGCCCCGGCGGCGCGCGATCGGCCCAACGCTCGAGCAGCAGGCACGCGACGAGCAACGCCGTTCCCGGCACGTCCGACATCGTCTGGTTGCAGAGCGTCTGATAGCCGGGGTTCAGCCAGACGACGACGCAAACGAGGAAGGCGAGCACGCCACCGAGCCGCGCGCGAACGAAGACGAAGAGCAGCGCGACGCCGGCGACCCCGAACGCGCTGACGTAGAGGTTGAACGCGTAGAAGTCGGTGCCGCGCAGCGCGAGGAGCGGCGCGAGCAGCGCGGTGAAGCCGGGCGGGCGGATGCGGAACGCGCTCCCCAGCATGCTGTAGCCGTCGCCCTCGATCAGCGAGCGCGCCGTGAGGATGTACATCGACGCGTCGTTCGTCGCGTCGTACCACGGATGCACGAGCCACGCGAGGCTGGCGACCATCCCGACGACGAGCGTCAGGAGGCCGAGCTTCTCGCCGCGCGACATGCTCACGTGCGCAAGTGTTCGATCAAGGAAGCGTTCATGAAGTTCGAGCGCAGCCTACCAGAGGGCCAGGGGGCGGACCACGTCGCCGGGAGCTCGGTCCGCGCGCGCCGTCACCGCTATCCGAACCCCGGGGCGCGCGCTAGCATGCCGCGGAATGAGTCGAAACGCTGGGAGAGGCAGGCTCCCGCATTCGGCGCGCCGGGAAGCTCGCACGCTCGTCCTCGCCGCCGGTCTCGGAGCCTTGACGTTGCACGGTTGCGCTTCCGAGCAGGAGCCGGTCGTGCAGAACGTCGTCGTCATCACGCTCGACACGACCCGCGCGGATGCGCTCGACCTCGATCCGAGCGACGGGACGCACACGCCGCAGCTGGCCGCGCTCGCGGCGGAGGGCACGTCGTTCCCGCGCGCGTACTCGACCGCGCCGCTGACGCTTCCGGCGCACGCGTCGATGTTCACCGGCCTGTTTCCGCCGCGCCATCGCGTGCGCGAGAACGGCATGAATCCGCTGTCGCAGTCCGCGCTCACGCTCGCCGAGCGCCTGCGCGACGCCGGCATGCGCACCGCCGCCTTCGTCTCCGCCGACGTGCTCAACCGCTTCTTCGGTCTCGCGCAGGGATTCGAGGTCTACGACCAACCCGCTCCGGGTGAGGCTCCGCCGGCGAGCGGGTACATCGAGCGGCGCGCGAATTCGACCGTGCGCGCGGCAACGACGTGGCTCGAGGACGTCGACAGCGACGAGCCCTTCTTCTTGTGGTTGCACCTCTTCGACGCCCATATCCCCTACCTCGCGAGCGCAAAGCACCTGCGCGCGGCGGGGGGCGACGAGTACCTGGCGGAGGTCGCGTCGATGGACTCCGCACTCGGCGAGCTCTTCGACGCGCTCGAGAGGCTCGAGCGCTTCGACCGCACGCTCGTCATCGTCGTCGGGGACCATGGCGAATCGCGCGGCGAACACGGTGAACTGACCCACGGTGCGCTGTGCTACGAGTCGGCGCTGCGCGTCCCGTTCATCGTTCGGCATCCGGGCGCGTCGTTCGCCGACGCGGCGGACTCGATCGTCACGATCGCGGACATCTTCCCGACCGTCATCGACGCGCTCGGGCTGGCGAGCGCTGAGAGCGCTGAGTTGTCCGACGTCGATGGCGCGAGCCTGTCGTCCCTCTCCGGGACTCCGGACCGCGGCGTGTACTTCGAGTCGATGGCCGGCTTCGTGCACTACGGCTGGAGTCCGCTCGCGGGATGGCGCAGCCCCACCGGCAAGTACCTGCACAGCTCGAACCCCGAGTTCTACGACGTCGATGTCGACATCCACGAAGACGTCGACGTCGCGCGCGAGCGCGGCACCGAGATCGCCGCCGCCCGGGCCAGCATCGAGCGCGTGCTCGCGCGCTCAACCCTGCCGCTCGCCGACGACGAGGGCAGCTCCGAGTTCGCCAGCCAGCTGCGCGCACTCGGATACGGATACGCACCGCGCACGAGCGACGACTGGCCCTCGCCGCTCGCGCCATCGAAACTGCCCGCGCCGCGCGATCGCGCGAGCGAACTGGATCGCGTCGCCGCGGCGCACGCGCTCGTGAGCGCCGCGAGGTACGAGGAAGCGCAGGCGCTCCTTGCCGATGTCCTCGCGGAGAACCCCGCGCATCGCTTCGCGCTCGAGCTCTCGAGCAACTGCCTGCTCGAGCTCGGACGCTTCGACGAGGCCTGCGATGCCCTGCTCGCGCGTGACGCCCTGGGCTCCACACCGCTCGACGCGCTCCTGAACCTCGCGTTCGCGCTCGAGGCGACCGGCGATCTCGGGCGCGCTGCCGGCGTGCTCGAACGCGCGACGCACATCGCCCCGGACGACGCCGATGCGCATGCGGGGCTCTCGCGCCTGCGAAGCGCGGCGCAAGGGGAAAAAAAAGACGAGAACTAGGGAACGCGGGTCGAGCGAATCGCGCGCAAATCCGGGACGAAGACGGGATGGGAAGGGTGGCGAAGACGGCCGTCCTTCATAGGATGAAGTGGGCTGTGGAGCCGCGCTCGCGACGCGCAGCGGCGGCTGTTCCACATCCGTGCCACCCATTCCATCCGTCCCACCCGCCCCATCCGATTCGAGAGTCTCGGAGCTCATCAACGATGACGAATACGACCCACCCGCGGTTTGCGCTCGGAGCAGCCGCGCTCGTTCTACTCTCCGGCGTTGCCGTGTCCCAACGTGCCCAGCGCACGCGCGACCTCCGCGAGATTCAAGTCCCCGGCAAAACGTCGGTCGCCCGTGTCTGGACGTCCCAAGGGGCGCAGGGTCAGGAGGTGACGCGCTACCAGCTCAGCCTCGACGGCCAGAAGTTCCAGACCGTGGAGATCGCCGACTACGACCTGCGGCTGCGTCGCGAGCGCTTCGACCCCGTCGAGAAGCTCGCCGACGTCTCGCCCGAGTTCGTCGCGACCGCGGGGAACCGACTCTACATCGTCCAGTACGTCACGAAGGCGATCGAAGACTATCGCGATGTCGTGCGCGCGAACGGCGGTGAGATCCACCGCTTCCTCGCGAACTACTCGAACATCGTCGAGATGGGGCCGAAGGCGATGCAGCGCATCGAGCAGCTCCCGTTCGTCCGTTCGGTCACCCCGTTCCATCCGGAGTTCCGGATCGAAGCCGGGCTCGCCAACGCGGTGCGCTCCGGCGCCGAGGGCGACGTCACGGTCAACATTCTCACCACGCGTCGCGGCGGCTTCGTCTCGCTCGCACCGTGGATCGAGGAGCGCGGTGGTTCGATCCTCGAAACGACGGATCGCGCCTACCTCATGACGGCCACGATCAGCTACTCGCAGATCGCGGACCTCGCGGCACACAACAACGTCGCGTGGCTCGAAGAGCGCGTCATTCTTCCGAAGGAAGAGTGGACCGACATGGACATCGCGCGCGAGATGCACGGCACGAACTACGTCGAAGCGGCGTCGGGTGGTTTCTACCGCGGCCTCGGCGTGCGCATCGAAGACCGTGACACCGGCGTGTCGACGACACACCAGGACCTGCCGAACTTCCTGCTGCACGGCACGAACACCTCGAGCACGCACGGCACCTCGACGTCGGGCATCGTCCTCGGCAAGGGCATCGGCAACGCGAACGCGACCGGTTGCATGCCCGAGGCCTTCCTCGTCATCAACGACATCAACACCGCGATTCCGGGCGGCAGCCGCTACAACGCGATGGCCGAGCTCGTGAACCCGGCGATGCCGTACAAGTGCGTCCTGCAGACCAACTCGGTCAGCTTCACGCGTACGCTCGTCTACAACTCCGTGTCCGCGAACATGGACCTGATCCTGTTCGACTTCCCGCGCCTCAACTGCTGCCAATCGCAGAGCAACGCGAACAACAAGATGTCGCGTCCCGAGGCCTGGGCGAAGAACGTCATCGCGGTCGGCGGCATCAACCACCGCGGCACGCTGACGAAGACGGACGACTTCTGGGGCGGCGCCAGCATCGGCCCGGCCGAGGACGGACGCATCAAGCCGGACCTCGCCAGCTACTACGACCGGATCCTCACCACCACGTCGCCGAACAACTACACGACCGGCTTCGGCGGCACGAGCGGTGCGACTCCGATCATCGCCGGCAACCTCGGTCTGTTCATCGACATGTGGGCCGAGGGCGAGTTCGGCAACGCCACGCCCGGCACGACGCCGTTCGACAACCGTCCCCAGAACACCACCGCGAAGGCCGTCATGATCAACACGGCTTCCCAGTGGGACTTCTCGGGTACGACCCACAACCTGACGCGGGTCCACCAGGGCTGGGGTCACGCCGACCTCATGTACCTGTGGGACAACAAGGACAACATGCTGATCATCGACGAGTCGGACGTCCTCGGTGAGTTCGACTCGACGACGTACTTCATCAACGTCGCGGGCAGCGAGCCGGAGTTCCGTGCCACGATGGTCTACCGGGACCCCCCGGGAACGACGTCCTCGTCGCAGCACCGGATCAACGACCTCGACCTCACGGTCATCGACCCGAACGGCATCGTGTATCGCGGCAACAACGGTCTGACCGCCAACAACTACAGCACGCCCGGTGGGGCGACCAACACCCTCGACACGGTCGAGAACGTCCTGCTGCAGAACCCGATCGCGGGTGAGTGGCGTGTGATCGTGAGCGCTGCGGAAATCAACGAAGACACGCACGTCGAGACGGGAGCCACGGACGCGGACTACGCGCTCGTCGTTTCGGGCCTCGACAACGTGGGTGCCTCGTGCGCCGCCGCTCGCGTCATCCATCGGACGGCCGGCTCGAACCCGGACGTGTTCACGGCGACCGCGCCCGTGATCGGCCAGAACGTCGACTTCACCGTCGACACGCAGGGCCGTGGCTTCGCGACGATCATCGGCACGCTGCTGCCGGCCCGTCGCCCGACGGACGGTGGCTTCGCGCTCGTGTCGCCGGAGACCTTCCTCTTCACGACCGGACGCGTCGCCGGCCCGATCGCGCAGGCGTCGATGGTCGTCGGTGCGGACGCGAGCATGTGCGGCATGACGGTCTTCTGCCAGGCGCGCCTCGACGACGGTCAGGGCACGCAGTTCCAGATGACCAACGCCCAGGACCTGGTGGTCGGTAACTGATCCGATCCACATCCCTCTTGCGGGCGGCACCGAGCGATCGGTGCCGCCCGCTTTTCGTTGGGGCCCACCGAACGCGTATCCTGCCCCTCACGCGCATGCCCCGCCCTGCCCCCACCTCCGGATTCGCCCGCCTCTTGGCGTTCGCGACGACCCTCGTCCTCACCGGGTGCGCCGACGCGGACGCGGACTCCGGGGAGCGAAAAGCGACGCACTCCGCGCTGCTCGTCACGCTCGACACGACGCGCTACGACGCGCTCTCGTGCAACGGGGCGCCGCCGGGCGTGACGCCGAACCTCGACCGCCTTGCGCGCGAGGGCGTCCTCTTCGAGCGTGCGTACACGACGGCGCCGCTCACGCTCCCGGCCCACGCATCGATGCTGACGGGGCTGTATCCGCCGCGCCACTCGCTGCGCACGAACGGCCAGGGGCGGCTGCCGCGGGCCGCGCCGTTCGTGGCGCAGGCCGCGCAGGACGCCGGCTGCCAAACGGCGGCGTTCGTCAGCGCGGTCGTCCTCGGCGGAGCGTTCGGGCTCGAGCGAGGCTTCGACCTCTACGACGCGCCGCGTCACGACGCGGAGAAGCGCACGACGTTCTTTTCCGAGCGCGCGTCGCGCGCCACGGTCGCCGCCGCGCGCGCGTGGCTCGCCCAACGCGATCGCGCGCGTCCGTTCTTCCTGTGGGTCCATCTCTGGGATCCACACGCGCCACTGGATCCGCCTTCGGAGTTCCGCGGGACGACGCCGAACGCGTACCTCGACGAGGTCGCCTCCGTCGACGCCTCGTTCGGACAGCTCATCGAAGGGCTCCGCGCCGATGGCTCGATCGAACACACGACGATCGTCGTCGTCGGCGATCACGGCGAGGCGTTCGGCGAGCACGGCGAGCTGAGCCACGGCACCTACTGCTTCGAGACCACGCTGCGCGTTCCGCTGATCCTGCGCCGACCGAACGCGCGCGGCGCCGGAGAACGCGCGACGACCATCGTGAGCGTGGCCGACGTCGCGCCGACCTTGGCCGAGGCGCTGGGCGTGTCACTCGGCGACGAGCTCGACGGAACGAGCTTCCTCGAAGAACGCGCCTCCGATCGCGGCGCGTACTTCGAGTCGTACTACGGGTTCTTCAACTACGACTGGAACCCGATCGCCGGCTGGATCGACGCGCGCGGCAAGTACCTGCACACCTCGACGCCGAGCTTCTTCGACGTGCGTGCGGATCCGGGCGAGGCGCGCGACCTCGCCGCCGAGCGCGGCCCCGCGCTCGATCCCTACCGCGCGGCGATCGACGACGTCGTGGCTCGGCACACCTACGCCGACGTCGCGCAGGAACAGGTGGATCCCGAGCTACGCTCCGCGCTCCAGAAGCTGGGCTACGCGACGGTCGAGGTCGCGCCCTCCGCGATCCCCCACCCGCTCGCGCCGTCCTCGCGTCCCAACCCGATGGAGCGCACGCGGGAGAACGCGCGCATCATTCAGGCGCTGGAGCTGCTCAACGAGGGTCGGTACGCCGACGCCGAGCGGATCTACGCCGACGTCCTCTCGGGCAACCCGACGAACTTCGAGGCGCTCGAGCGGATCGCCTTCTGCCAGCTGCGCCAGCTCCGCTTCGACGACGCGATCGCGTCCTTCCGGCGCGCGATCGATGCCGGCCGCGCGTCGGCGAACGCGGTGACCTACCTCGGCGTCTGCATGCGCGCGACCGGGCACGACGACGACGCGCTCGAGCTCTACGCGCGCGCCGTCCGGATGAACCCGAGCGAGACCGAAGCGCTGTGGCAGATGATCGACTTGCTCGATCACCTCGGCCGCGCAGACGAAGCCCGGACGGTCCGCGCGAAACTCGACGCGCTGACCGGTCGCTAGCCCGCGTTTTTCATGACGCTTCGTCGAGATCGACGGTCGTCGAACCCGGTGAGGGTCACCCGTTAGCCGAGCTTGCCGTTGCTCAGGTTCAGCAACCGCGGATGCCGCGCGAGCCAGCGCGAGAACCGCAGGCGCCAGTGGTAGTAGTAGAAGTAGGCCGCCTTCGGATAGAAGGTGGCGCTGACCGAGATCGTCGGCTTGCTCGGGATCGAGACGTGGTGCCACCAGCACGGCGGCAGGTACAGGAAGTCCCCCGGTCCGCACAACGCGCGCACGGGCCGTGTCTTGGCGAGCCTCGGAAAGAGCGCGGGGTCGAGCGGCCCCGCGCCGACCGTGCTGTACCAACCGGTGTTCGAACGCACCGGATAAGGCTGAAGCAGGCGCAGGTGGCGGAAGTCCGGCGGGAACAGCATGAACAGCTTCTCGCCGTGCACGACGCCGTGTGAGCGCGCGTACGTGTCGTAGTGCAGCGGCGTGATCGTCCCCGCACCGCCCAACCAGAACACACGCAGCTCCTGGTTCTTGTAGTTCGTCAGCGCGATCTTCGGGCCGAGCGCGCGCAGCTCGTCGAACAGCGGTTGCGCGTAGTCCATGTTCGGACCCGGCCACAGGTTGAGGTAGTGCTGCTGCGTCTCGTGCGGCTCGCGCATCCGGTCGAGGAATCCGGTGAACGGCATCTCCTCGGTCTGCTCGTAGAACGGGATCTCCGGCTCGAAGATGCCGCGCTTGCAGCTCTGCACGCGCCACGGGCGATCGCCGAAGACGTCGGCGAAGCGGTCCATCGTGACGGACTCGGCGAACGCGCGGAAGGCGTCGCGCGCGCCTTCTTCGATGATGAAGGGCTGCGCCGCACGAACCAAACGGTCGACCTCGGCCAGGTCGCCGTCGACGTCGAACCGCGGAGCATCTTGGGCCTGAAGCATGGCGTGCGGGAGCGTACCAGGCGAACCCGAATCCGTGCGCGCTCGCCTCCGGGGATTTAGAGCTCGCCGATCGGACGCGCGCCCTCGCGGAGCTGTTGATCGAACGTGGTCGCGATCGCGCTCAGTCGCTCGACGACGTCCGCGTGCGTGCGCGCGACGTTGCGCGACTCCGCGATGTCGCGCTCGAGGTCGTAGAGCTTGTACGCACCCTTCGGCTTCAAGCTACCGTCCGGTAGGCGGACGAACTTCTTCGGTAGCGCGAGCTTCCAACGGCCGACCCGTACGGCCTCGAGGTTGTTGCGGCGATAGTAGTAGACCGCCTCGTGCGGCGAGCGCGCGCCTTCCACGCCAGCGAGCAGCGGCCAGATGTCCTTGCCGTCGATCACGCGATCGGACGGGAGCTCGGCGCCGACCAGCCCTGCGATCGTCGGCAGCAGGTCGATCGTCATCGCCGGCTCGTCGCAAACGGTGCCCGTGGGAACCCTGCCGGGCCAGCGCACGATGCACGGAACGCGCATGCCGCCTTCGCTGGTCGCCATCTTTCCTCCGCGCAGCTTCCCGGCCGATCCGCCGGCGCCGGCCTTGAGCACGGCCGGTCCGTTGTCCGACGTGAAGATGACGAGCGTCTTCTCGTCGAGGTCGTGTTCGCGCAACGCCGCGAGCACCTGACCGGCGGACCAGTCGAGCTCTTCGATCACATCGCCGTACAGACCGGCGGCGGACCTTCCACGGAAGTCGGCCGACGCGGCCAGCGGCACGTGCGGCATCGTGTGCGCCAGATAGAGGAAGAACGGCCGCTCCTTGTTCTCGGCGATGAAGCGCACCGCCTCTTCGGTATAGCGCTTCGTGAGCGTCGCCATCTTCGCCGGGTGCTCGATGATCTCCGCGCCGCGCATCAGCGACACGCCGGTCTCGCCATCGACGCGCGTCATCATGTCGTTCGTGACCGGCAGCCCGTAGAAGGAGTCGAAGCCCTGCGCCATCGGGAGGAACTCCTTCATGTGGCCGAGGTGCCACTTGCCGATGCATGTCGTCGCGTAGCCCTTCGCCTTGAGCACCTCGGCGATCGTGAGCTCGTCGGGATTCAGCCCCACCTCGGAGTTCTGATAGATCACCGTCGTGATGCCGACGCGTAGCGGATACGAACCGGTGAGGAGCGCGGCGCGCGAGGGCGAGCAGATGGGCGCGGCCGAATAGAAGTCGAGGAGCCGCATGCCTTCGGTCGCCATGCGATCGAGGTGCGGTGTCCGGATCTCCGTCGCGCCGTAACAGCCGAGGTCGCCGTAGCCCTGGTCGTCGGTGAAGATCAGGACGATGTTCGGCCGCTCGCCGTCCTGCGGCGCGGTCGGCTGGAGCTCGCGCGGTTCGGCCCAAAGCGACGCGACGAGGATCGAGAGGAGGATCGGCTGCTTCACGTCGATGGGGATGAGTTCGCGTCCGCTGGATCGTGCGACGTCACTCGCCGCCGTCCGTGTACCCGATCTTGCCGAGCGCCGCGCGCTGCTCCTCGGACAACTCGGAGTCCTCGGGCGCGGCGACGGCGCGCAGGAAGCGCTCGAGCGCGTCGGCCGATTCTAGCGCGAGTTCGCGCGCCCAGTCCTCGCCGACGAGGTTCTCGAGCTCGCCCGGGTCGTGCGCGAGGTCGAACGCCTCGAGCACCTCACCGCGACGGAACGCCTCGGGATCGGGGAGCGCGCTGATCTTGTGCCCGTTCTCCGTCACAGCCACCTCGGTCTGGTCCCGCGCGTCGAAGCGGAACGCGAACAGCGCGCGCTCGGAGGGGGGCGCGAACAGCGACGCGCCGACCCAATCGGACCGTCGCGGGATGCCGGCCAGCTCGGCGAACGTCGGCGCCCAATCGACGTGCGAAACGGGGACGTCCACGTCCCCCGGAACGATGCCGAGTCCGTAGAGCAGGAGCGGGATGCGCAGCTTCGTCTCCCACAGCTTCCCGCCATGCGCGATGTCGTTGTTCTCGCCGTGCGCCTGACCGTGGTCGCCGGTGAACATGAGCAACCCACGCTCGAAGAAGCGGCGCTGCGCGAGCTCGCGCTGGAAGCGCCCGAACTTGTGGTCCATGTCGACGACGCCGCGCTCGTACATCCCGACCCACTCGTCGAGGTACGGCATGATCTCGGAGCGTCGCTCCTCCTTGCCGAGTTCGCGCAAGTTGATTGCCACGCGACACTTCTCGAGGAAGGCGTCGAACACGTCCTGGTTCTCGTCGGGACCTTCGCGGAACGGACCGTGGACGCGGTAGGTGTGCACGACGAGGAACAGCGGACGACCGTCGTCGAGGTCCAAGACCTTCAGCGCTTGGTCGATCGTCTTGGTCAGGTTCCACAGGCCGATACGGTTCTCGACGAAGAGCTCGAAGCCCTGGTCGAGTCCGAACGGCGGTGCGAAGTAGCCCGAGTCCGTGACCGCAGCCGTTCGATAGCCGGCCGCGCCGAGCGTCTCGGCGACGGTCGTCACTCCGCTCGCGACGGTCTGGTCGTGCTGCGCGGCGCCGTGCTGGGGCGGCAACAACCCGGTCAGGATCGACGCGATCGACGGCAGCGTCCACGAGGCCGTCGAGCGCGCCTGGAGGAAGCGCAGCGAGTCGTCGGCGAAGCGATTCAGCTCGGGCGTCAGCTCCGCGCGCCCACCGTAGATCGCCATGTTGTCGGCGCGAAACGTGTCGGCGATGAACAGCACGATGTTCGGACGCTCGTCACCCCATGGACGCGCGTACGCCTCGCCCACCGTCGTCGGCCCGATGACGGGCGCGTAGAAGACGCCCATGCCGCCGACGCCGAGCTCCGCTTCGTCGGCTTCGACTTCGAAGGTCAGGCGCGCGTCGTCGACGCCCTCGACGGGGAGCGGGATCGCGTGCGACCGGGTCGTGCTGACGTGCGCAGCCTCGAGGACGACCTCGCCGTCGAGCTTCACGCGGAACGTGGCCGTCGCGGGCGCGCCTTCGGACTCCGGATCGAGCCCCGCCGGCAGACGCTCGAACACCGTGTAGAGGCGCAGCGAGCTCGCCGGCGGAATGCGGAGTGACACCGTCTCGGAGTGCCCCGGATGCACCGGGATGCCGGCGCCGACATGGTCGAGCGTACGCACGCGCCAAACGCCATCGACGCTCGCACCCTGATCGGCGGAGAGCGCGTAGGTGGTCTCGAGCGGCGGCTCCTCGCCCGGCTCGATCGTGATGTAGATGCCCGCGTCGTCGATGTAGCAGAGCCCGGGCACGAGCTTCTCGCCGTGGCCGGGGCGGCGCTCGAAGACCCGTTCGCCGGCGAAGAGGCGCACACGGCCGTCGCCGGCGAACCCGAAGGCGCCCGTCCACGGCCGCGGCGTGAACCAGGCGCCGGCGCGACCGAACTCGTCGGCGTGCCACTCGTCCCGGCGGATCGTCGTCTCGACCCAGACCGTTCCGTCGGCGGCGACCCGCGTGGATGTCGGCGCGGCTTCGCCTCGGTCGCTCGGCCACGCCGCGGCGACGCGCGCGAGGGGCTTCGGCTCGAAACCGCGGGCGAGCTCGACCCAGGTCCGTCCGGCGCCTTCCGAGCCCGCGGGTGCGTCCGCTCCACAACCGGCGGCGAGCAGCGCGGCGGTTAATAGGAGGGATCGGCGCGAAGCGGCGGCGTGCATGGTTCGGGGCGAGCGCGCCCCCGCGCGGATCCTACCCCAGCGCGGGGACGAGCGGGATCTTTCGGCCGCGGCGCGCGCGCCCCGCGAGGACAATCGTTCGAAACGCCTTCGAAACGCGCGCGTAGCAGCGACGCGTCCCGCTGCGCGCCGGCACGGTCCACCACACGCCTCCGGCATCGAATCGTTAGGATGGACGCGGCTCCGGCCCCTTTCCGCGCGAACGCGCCTGCCACCGGAGCCCGATCGGCACCCCCCACATTCGAACGCCAAGAGCCGCCATGAACCTTCGTTGGTCCCTTTCCCTGCTCGCCCTCTCGATCGCCTCCGGCGCCGCGCTCGCCACCGACGCGAATGTCGAAGCCGCCCGCCGCGCACCGCAGATCACCCGCGCCGCGCTCGAGGACGTCACCTTGCTCGGCCTCGACGGGATCCAACATCGCCTGGCGGAGCTGGACGAGGGATCGGCGCTCGTCCTCGCCTACACCGGCGTCGGCTGCCCGATCTCCGGCAAGTACGGCCCGCGCCTCAGCCGCTTCCGCGAGGAGTATGCGGAGCGCGGCGTGCGCTTCCTCGGCATCAACGCCAACCCGCAGGACACGCTCGACGCGATCGCGAGCGACGCGCAGGAACTCGGGTTGACCTTCCCCGTCTTCCAGGACCTGCGTCAGGAGCTGACGCGCAGGCTCGACGCCAAGACGACGACGGAAGTGTTCGTGTTCGACGGCGAGGGCGACCTGCGCTACCGCGGAGCGATCGACGACCAATACACGCTCGGCGCCTCGAAGCCGAAGCCGACGGTGAACCTCCTGGCGAGCGCGCTCGACGCGGTGCTCGAGGGCGGCGCACCGGCCGTGACCGAAAGCGACGCACCCGGTTGCCTCATCACACGCATCACTCCCGAAGACATGCCGGAAGCGGTCACGTACTCCGGCGACATCGCGCGCATCCTCCAGAACAACTGCGAGGTCTGCCACCGCCCCGGACAGGTCGGACCGTTCGCGCTCCAAACCTACGATCAGGCGCGCGGTTGGGCCGAGATGATCGCGTCGGTCGTGAGCGAGGAGCGCATGCCGCCGTGGAACGCGAACGAGCGCTTCGACGGGCACTTCATCAACGAGCGCCGGCTCACGAAGAGCGAGAAGGCCAAGGTCGCGCAGTGGGTCGCCGACGGCATGCCGCGCGGCAACCCGGACGAGGATCCCGCGCCGCGCGAGTGGTCCGACGGCTGGCGCATCGGGGAACCGGACGTCGTCTTCGAGATGAGTCACTGGCTCCGCAGCGGCGAGCCGCTGGCCGAAGAGGGCTATCGCGTTCCGCGCGAGGGCACGGTCGACTACCAGCACTTCACCGCGCAGACGAGCTTCGCCGAGGACCGTTGGATCCAGTCGATGGAGATCCGCTCGCAGGCAACCGACGTCGTGCACCACGTCCTGATCGGCGCGCACGACCCGAAGGACGGGCGCTTCCGCGGCGAACAGGAGCTCATCAACTACCTCGCGGTCGCGGTCCCCGGCGACACGCCGTCCGTCTTCCCCGAGGGCTACGCGAAGCTGCTGCCCGCGGGCGCGACGCTCATCTTCCAACTGCACTACACGACGAACGGCAAGGAGCGCTTCGACCGCTCGAGCATCGGCATGATCTTCGCCGAGGAACCGCCGATCTTCGCCGTGCGCTCCGAAGCGATCCTGAACCAGTCCTTCGAGATCCCGCCCGGCGCCGAAGACTTCGAAGTGCGCACCGAGACCCGCCTCAACGAAGAGGTCGGGCTCATCTCGTACTTCCCGCACATGCACCAGCGCGGGACGGACTTCCAGTACATCGCCCACTACCCCGACGGCTCCGACGAGGAGCTCCTGTTCAGCGACTACGACTTCAACTGGCAGGAGTCCTACGTCTATCCCGATCCGAAGCTGCTCCCGGCCGGCACCGTGATCGAGTGCATCGCGCACTACGACAACTCGGCGAAAAACCCGAACAACCCGGACCCGACGCAGGCCGTGCACTGGGGGGATCAAACGTGGGAGGAGATGTTCGTGGGGTACTACGACCACGTCATTCCGCTCGATTGAACAGGTGCTCAGGGACGGGGAGTTGGTGACGGTCCCGGCCGTCCGGGTGGGGCGACGGCGCGAGTCGAATCGCTGTTGGGAGTTCCGAACGTGTTCCTCTCCTTTGGTGGATCTCTCGGGGACGGGGATCCGTTGACGTTCCTTTGATCCGGACGGTCCGGGGGGGGCCGGAGAGCGAATCGCTCTCGGAAGTTCCGAACGTGTTCCTCTCCTTTGGTGGATCTCTCGGGGACGGGGATCCGTTGACGTTCCTTTGATCCGGACGGCCCGGGCGGTTCCGGAGAGCGAATCGCTCTCGGAAGTTCCGAACGTGTTCCTCTCCTCCGTTGGGTCTCTCAGGGATGGGGACTCGTTGACGTTCCCTATCGATTCACGCGCAGCGCTTCGCGCTGCTGCGGCACAGGCTCGCTTCGCTCGCGTGCCGCGGTTCGCAACGGAACAGGGGTTTACACGGCAGCTCTACGGTTTCCGGAACGGGCGATGAGACGTTCGGGGGCTTGTTCACGTTCGCGTTCGATCGGGCGTTCTGGACCAGGCGACGACGCGGCAACCGCTGCGGTTTGACGGAACAGCCGATGAGGCGTTCGGGGACTTGCCGGGTGGGTCTCTCAGGGATGGGGACTCGTGGACGTTCCCTATCGATTCACGCGCAGCGCTTCGCGCTGCTGCGGCACAGGCTCGCTTCGCTCGCGTGCCGCGGTTCGCAACGGAACAGGGGTTTACACGGCAGCTCTGCGGTTTCCGGAACGGGGGATGAGACGTTCGGGGACTTGTCACCGGAGTGCGACCGGCGGGATGCGCGCGTGTGCGCACGGCGCGCCGCGAAGCGGCGCATGCCGTGCAGCGGGGCGAAGCCCCGCGCGTGAATCGGTAGCGCCCGCGGCTCGCAACACGCGAGCGCAGCGAGCCTGTGTTGCAGCGGCGCGTTAGCGCCGCGCGTTAAACGGTGGTGCCGTGCACGAGTCCCCGAACCCGACGTTGTCCCCGTTTGAACTGCCGGAGACCGACACATGCCGTTGCGCCAGCGGCCCGCCCATTCGGGAGTGCGCGCGCGGGCGGTCATGCCCGCGCATGGTGCGGGAACACGGTGCGTTCGACTCGCAGCAACTCACGTCACCAGCGTACGGCGCCGACCGCACTTCGCGCGGGCGTGACCGCCCGCGCGCACGCCCCCACCGCGGCGCGCTCCCGCACTACGCGCCAGGCTTCGCCTGAGCGCGCGCGCTCCCTCGCGAGTTGGTCGCTGGCGCAACAGCACGGGAGAGTCTCCGGCACTTCCAGCGGCGACAACGTTCGGTTCGGGGACTTGTCACCGGAGTGCGATCGGCGGGCTGCGCGAAGCGGCGCATGCCGTCCAGCGGGGCGAAGGCCCGCGCGTGAATCGATAGCGCCCGCGGCCCGCAACACGCGAGCGCAGCGAGTCTGTGTTGCAGCGGCGCGCCTCGCGCCGCGCGTTGACCGGGCGCCTGCGGCCGGCGGGACGCGAGCGCAGCGAGCCTGTCCCGCAGCGGCGCGTCAGCGCCGCGCGTTAAACGGTGGGGACGTGCTCGAGTCCCTGAACCGAGCGTTGTCCCCGTTGGAACTTCCGGAGACTTTCCCGTGCCGTTGCGACAGCGGCCCGCCCATGCGGGAGTGCGCGCGCGGGCGGTCACGTGCGCGCGTGGTGCGGGAGCACGGTGCGTCGACTCGGAGCGACCCACTGGACCTGCGGTGCGGTTTGACGCGCGGCGCGAGGTGCGCCGCTGCAACACAGGCTCGCTGCGCTCGCGTGCTGCCGGCCGCGGGCGTGCCGTGCGCACATCGCGCGCGGCCGGGTTTCACGGCTTACGCGGCCGATCGTTGGTGGCGGAGGCGGGCCGCCAGGGTCGCGGGTCCTTGCAGCACGCCCGCGACGGCGACGACGGACGGGCCCAGGGCCCAGTCGAATTCGAACGAGACGACGACGCCGCCCAGGGCTGCGACGACGCCGAGGAGGCTTGCCCATGCGAAGAAGGAGCGCATCGAGCGTGCGAGGGCGCGCGCGGCGAGCGGGGGCAGGACGAGCAGGCCGAAGAGGACGACGGGGCCGACGATCAGCGCGCCGACCGAGACGGTCAGGCCGATGAGGACGAGCAGCGTCGCCTCCGTGCGCCGGACGCGCTTGCCGAGCACGCGCGCCATGTCGGGATCGTAGCTCGTCAAGAGCAGGTCGCGCTGCAGCCACAGCGTCACGGCGAGAACGAGGCCGTACACGACGGCGATCGTCTCGAACTCGTGCAGGTCGGCGGTGAGAATCTCGCCGCGCAGGAGTTGGTCGATGTTCTCGCCGCCGTGCGGCGAGACGGACGCGAGCAGGATCGTCGCCGCGCTCGCGATCGCGAACGCAGCGGCGACGCGCCCG
>JAJDEV010000028.1 GCA_029259605.1 Planctomycetota bacterium
GTGGATACTCGGAGGAAGCGGAACGCAGGCAGCGCGGATCCAGCGCCGTTCGAGGGTGGCGTGAGTTTCACCACGGGCTGCTAGCCCGGATCATTCATGAGGCTTCACCGAGATCGACGCAGCTACGCGCCATCTCAGCACGTCCCTCCCTCACCGGGTTCGACGACCCGTCAAGGTCGCCTGCACGCGCTTCGGTCGCGAAGCGCTGATCTGGCGCGCATCTGCGTCGATCTCGGCAAAGCCTCATGAATAACCCGGGCTAGATGTGCTGCACGGAATTGTAACGCGCGGCGCTATCCTGGACCCCGTCGTCTCTCCGCTCGCCTGCCCGAGAGGACCGCCATGCTGCACTTCGCCCTCTTGCCCGCGCTCGTGTTCGCCCGGTCCGACGAACCGTTCCGTGAGCTCTCGTTCGCCGACGCCTTGTCTCGGGCCGCCGAGACCGAGCGCGTCGTCATGGTCGACTTCTTCACCACCTGGTGCGCGCCGTGCAAGCAGCTCGATCGGGTGACGTGGAAAGACGAGGGGGTGCGTTCGTGGTTGGCGAAGACGACCGTCGCGCTGAAGATCGACGCCGAGATCGAGACCGAGCTCGCGGAGCGCTACGCGATCGACGCCTACCCGAGCATCCTGTTCATCGGTCCCGACGGTGACGAGATCGGCCGCGTCGTCGGTTACCGCGACCCGGCGCCCTTCCTCACCGAGGCGCGCGACGTTCTCGCGGGTGTGCGCAAGTCGGATCGCACTCGCGAGGAGCTCGACGAGAAGGGCTGGAATCAACCGATGCTGCGGCACAACCACGCCCGCGAGCTCGTGCGTGAACGACGCTTCGAGGAGGCGCTGGAGCACTACCTTTGGTGCTTCGACGAGGGGGTCGCGAACGATGCGAGCTATTCCGGCGTGCGCGTGTCGTTCCTGCTTAACTCCATCGCCGCGCTCGGGACGAAGTACCCGCCGGCGCTCGCCGCCCTGCGCGCGCGCAGGGACGCTGCGATGGCCGAGCTCATGGCGGGCCGGACGACCACGGAAGCGGTCACGGACTTCTCGTCGATCAACTCGCATGTGGGCGACGAGCAGCTCACGCTCGAGGTCTACGACCGGCTTGCCGACGTCGAGGCACAGCGCGTCAACGGCGGCCGTCTCGATGCGCGGCAGATGCTGTTTTGGGACGTCGTCCCGCTCCTCCTCGACGCCCGGCGTTATGAGGAGATCGTGTCCCGGATGGGGCGCGCGAAGTTCGTCGTCTCGCGCCTGACGCGGAGCTATCGCCTCAGCAAGTCGATGATGGTGCACGACGAGGAGTACGCCGCGTACGCGCTGCGGACCGCGGTCGAGGAGTGCGCGCGCTTCTACGAGGCGGCCGTCGGAACCCGAGCCAACGACGAGGACGCGGAGCTCCTCCTGGCCGACGTGCTCGAGCTCGACGACTCACCCGAGACGCGCGAAGTCCTCGCCCGCCATGCACGCCGGGCCGAACGGCCCGAGGTTGCCGACGCGATCCTCGGGAAGGTCGAGCGAGAGTCGGCGGGCGCGCGCGAACAGGATTGACGCGGGGCCGCGGCGCGCGCCGTGATCCTTTTTCCGGTCGAGAGGTTCGCCGGCGACCCGACGTCTCACGCGGCGAAGCGCGTGATAGGATGCGCGCGATGTCGGGCAGCGAAGCATGACGCGTAGGGGAGGTCTCTTCGCACCGGCGGCGTTGCTGTTGGCGTCGATGCTCGGCGTCCACGTTCTCGCGTGGTGGCTGCGGCCGGAGGCGTTCTTCTCGGACATCGACTCACAGCACTACGGCCGGCTCGCCGCGCAGATGCTGAACGGGACGTTCGCGTTCGAGCCGCACACGTTCAACGATCGGTTCGGGGTCACGGTGCCCGTGGCGGCGATCTATCGGGTGCTCGGCATCGGTGTGCGGACGTCGACGCTTTGGCCGCTGATCGCGTCGCTCGTGACGATCGCGATCGTGTTCGTGGCAACCGATCGGACGTTCGGGAGGCGCGCCGCGCTGCTCGCCGCGTTGCTCCTCGCGACGAACGTGGTGCAGATCGACTACGCCGCGCACCTGATCCCGGACATCATCCTGGCCGTGTTCATGGTGGGGAGCGCGGCGTTGCTCTACGCCGCGCGCGATCCGGAACGCGGCGCGTCGGCTCGCCCGGCGCTTCACGGCAGCCTGTGCGCGCTGCTCCTCTTCGCGGGGCTGTTGACGAAGAAGACCGTGCTGTGGGGCGTCCCGTTCTTCGTCGGGCTCATGGTTTGGGACCTCGTGCGACAGCGGCGGAACGTCCGCCTGTGGACGGCGTTCCTCGCGACCGGCGTCGCGTGCACGGTCTCGTTTCTCCTGTTCTACTTCCTCGCGACCGGCGATCCGCTCTACCCGCTCGCGAACGTCGAGGGCGCGCACAACGAGTTGCGCACGAGCTTCTTCGGCAAGAGTCGCGCGCAGTACGTGGAGCGGCTCACGGAGAGCCCGATCAAGTTCTTCATTCGGCAGGCGGGCTACGGGCACCTGATGCTGCTCGCCGTGCCGGCGCTCCTGTGTCTCGTTCGGCCGTTGCGCGCGCTGCCGCGTGGCGCGCGTTACTGGGCCGCGTACCTCGCGATCGTGCTCGGCAGCTTCTGGTTCGGAACGACGTCGCTGCGCTCGTACAACCTGCTGCCCGTCTCGCCGCGCTTCCTGATTCCGTTGCTCGCCCCGTTGTCGATCCTCGGCGGTGTCACGCTGGCGAGGGCCCTGCCGGACGGCGGGGGAGCGCGGGGTGCGCGCTCGTTGCAGCTGATCCTCGCGGCGCTGTTTCTCGTGACGGGAAGCGTCGCGGTCAACTTCGACATCACGACGCCCGCGCGCTGTGCGCTCTACCTTTGCGTCGGGCTCGTCTTCGCGTTGCTCGCGTCGCCCGTGCGTTCCGCCGTCGGCGAGCGCGTCGCGAGGTACGGCGGTCACGCGATCGTCGCCGTCCTGTCGCTCGGGATCCTCGTCCACCACGGAATGGGGAGCGCCGTGAAGGTCGCCAACCCGTTGCGCGTGCTCGAGGAGGAGTTCGTGCGGGACCATGTGGCGCAGCTTCCGGCCGGTGCGGTCGTGCTCACGGACGAACACTCGGTGTTCCTCGTGCCGCTCCTGCTCGAGCGCTGCGACTCGAACGGAGCGAGCGTCTTCGAATGGAACGACGCCGCCGCCATCCGCGAGCACGCCGGCGCGCCGGCCTTCGTGTTCGTGAACCAGGTCACGCTGTCCTTGCTGCTCGACTGGGTCGACCGACAACCGCCGGCGTTCGCGCTGCAGGCACCTCCGGATTGGCGGTGCGTGGCGAGCGAGTCCGTGCCCGAAGCGATCATGCGCGGCTTGTCGCTGCCGATCGCGGGGCAGGCGCTCATGCTCTTCCAGGTCGACGATCCGGCCGAATTGCCAGGCTCGTCCGAATGAGGCGCGCTACGCTCGCCCGGTCTTCGTTCCCATGCGCCACGTGAACCCTCGCCCTCCGAAGCTGCTCGCCCTCGCCCTCGCGTCGTTGGGCGTGCTCGCGTCCTGCAAGAGCCGCGCGGACGATCCGCGTCCCAACATCGTGTTGATCGTCGTCGATACGCTGCGGCAGAGCCACGTCGGTTGCTACGGAGCGTCGCGCGATACGACGCCGACGCTCGACGCGCTCGCCGCGGAGGGTGTGCGCTTCGAGAGCGCGTACGCGAGCGCGCCGTGGACCTGTCCGTCGGTCGCGTCGATCCTGACCGGTCGGTCGCCGAGTTCGCACGGGCTGATGGCGCCGCGGACGGGGCTCGCGGCCGAGGTCGAGACGATCGCCGAGATGTTGGCGGCCGAGGGCTATGCGACGGCGGGCGTCGTCAGCAACTCGCACCTCAAGTCGGTCTTCTCGTTCAACCAGGGCTTCGACCTTTGGTTCCAGGATCAGGCGCGCGATCACGCGCACGTCTCGACCCCCGGCGTCACGGACGAAGCGCTTCGCGCGGTCGAGGCGCTGGTCTCGACCGAGAAGCCGTTCTTCCTGTTCGCGCTCTACTTCGATCCGCACTACGACTACACGCCGCATCCCGAGTACGGCTTCGCGGTCCCCGAGGATGGAGTGCGCGTCGCGGCCACCGCGAACATGATCGAGCTGCGCAGGATCGTGCCGGAGCTGACGCCGAGCGAATTGACGTACATCCGCGGGGTCTACGACGAAGAGGTGCGTTTCACGGACGCGGGCATCGGGCGGCTGCTCGACGCGCTCCGCCGGAGCGGCGTCTACGACAACACGGTTGTCGTCGTCACGGCGGATCACGGCGAGGAGTTCGTCGATCGCGATTGGCTCGGCCACTGTCGGACGCTGTACGACGAGCTCGTCAAGGTTCCGCTGATCGTGCGCGTTCCGGACGCGACCGCCGCGCGCACCGTCGAGATGCCGATATCGCTGGTCTCGATCGTGCCGACGCTGCGCGAATTCGCCGGACTCGCGCCCAATGCGCGGCACGTGGACGCGCCGTCCCTGCTCCCGTTCCTGCGCGGAGGCGAGCTCGATTCCTATCCGCCGATCTTCACCGAGGTCGACTTCAAGCCGTTCGCCGATCCGAATCAAGAGGCGCACAAGCGCGCGTTGATCGACGGTGGCTACAAGGTCATCCGCGACCTGACAACGGGGAAGGTGGAGCTGTACGACCTCGCGCGTGATCCCGGCGAGCGCGACAACCTCGCGGAGTCGGAGCCCGAGTTCACGCGCGAGCGCTTGGAGCTCCTCGACCGCGTGCATGCGGCCGCCGCCGAAGCGTCGGCGGTCGGAACGGACGTCGAGCTGAGTCAGGAGGACATCGACGTGCTGGGGGCGATGGGGTACGCGGGCGACTCTGAACCGCCCGCGGACGCCGGCGCGGATCGCTAGCGGGATCGGGACTCGCATTCGGCCGGGCGGTCGCGTAGCACCGGGACTCGCACCCGAACCCCGGAGCTCACCCATGCCGACCCGCGATCGCCTCGCCGCCTGTCCGCCGTCCTCCATCGCGGAGCGCGCCGCCCGCGACCTCGCTTCGATCCTGCGCGTCGTCGACCACGCGCGCGGTTTCCCCGCCGTGTCACCCGGTGGTTGGATCGCGATGGGGATGGTCGGCGTCTGGCTCGGGCCGCTCGCGAACCGCGCCGTCGAACCACGTTCGTGGATCGGTGCGTGGCTCGTGTTGGCGCTCGTCGCCGCCGCCGTCGGCCTCATCGCGACCTTCCGCCGCGCGCGCGCCGAGGACTACGGTTTGTGGAGCCGCCCCGCCGCCACGTTCTGGATGCAGCTCGTCACGCCGCTCGCGGTCGGCGCGTTGCTCACGCTTCTGTGGAGCGTGCGCGGCAACTGGGAGCTCGTCCCCGGGACGTGGCTCGTCTTCTACGGAACGGGACTGGCCGCGGGTGGCAATGGGTGCCGCAACTCGGTGCGCCGCGCGGGGCTCGCGTTCCAAGTGCTCGGTCTTGCCGCCTTCGCATGGCCGGCGCTCGGCGCGTCGCTCGTCGTGGCCGGCTTCGGCGGCGTGCACCTCGTCACGGGCATGACGATGTGGCGCAGGGACGGACTCGAGAGCGAGACGCGCTGAACGCGCGCGCGGCCTCGGCCCAGGCTCGACACCCGCGCTGACGGAAAGTTCTTCCGGCCGTCCGCGCCCGTCTCCGCTTTCTCTCGCGCGCGCCAAGACGCGGCCGCCGGGTGACGTTCGGTCGGCGCACCTGGACTGCCGAACTCAACCATCGCGAGGGACACCATGACGAACACAGCAGGGACGAACGGAGCGGACGCACGCAGGATCGCACTCGATCAGGTTCGAATCGAAGCGCCGTGCCCGATGAAGTGGGCTGACCTGGAGGGCGACGAGCGCAAGCGCTACTGCGACTCGTGTTCGCTGCACGTCGTCAACCTTTCGGCGATGACGCGCGACGAGGGGCAGACCTTTCTCGACGACAACGTCGCGGCGGAGCGCGTGTGCGTGACCTACTCGAAGCGTCCCGACGGTTCGCTCGTCACGCTCGAGAGGCCGTCCGTGGTCGACCGGCTTGGACGCCTCCGGCGCGTTGCCCAACTCGCGGCGTCGTTCCTGATCGGCGCGTTCCCGCTGTTGGCGTCGTGTCGACCCGCGGCGAAGCTCGGAGGGCTCAGCTGCCCGCCGCCGAAGCCCGTCGAAGGGGAGGCGCCCGCGGCGCACCCCGACGTCGACGGAGGCAACGCCGAGTGGCTCGGAGAAGTCGCGCTTCCGGAACCCGAGCCGCTGCCGGAAATGGGCGACGTCATGGTCGGTCGGTTGGCGGCGCCGAACACGGCGCCCGACGTCGAGCCGCCGCTCGACTCCGACGGCGAGTGACGTCGAGCGCGCCGGAGGGGCGCGCACGGTGTCGTCCGTGGACGGCAGGAGGAGGAGCATCGGGACCACGATGCTCCTCCTCCGTACGTTCCGCGCTCACGCCCCTTCGAAGCGAGGGGCAACGCTCACATCCCGATCGTTTCGTTCAGCGCGTTGCTGAGGAAACCGCGTGGCGCGTCTCCGCAGAGGCCTTGGACGCGGAAGCGCAGACACGCGACCGACGGGTCGTTTGGAACCGTGGACGACGGAGTGACCGCGCCTCCGGCGTGGGGCGTGGCGAAGGTCACGAAGCTGCCGGGTGTGAGCGAGATGAGCCGTTCGCCGAGCGATGTCACCACGGGTGCTTCGGCCGGACTCCCGATGAGAACGATGGCGAACTTGCTCGGATCCGCCCCCGTGCAGTCGAGCTCGACCGACCAGGGCTTCTTGATGTGCGGCGGCTGAACGCTGGTGAGGATGAGCGGATTGATGCCGCTGCCGTTGGCGACCAGGCTCTTGCCCGGCTTGCAGTTGGCGAGCTCGGAGCCCTTGTACTGGCTGGGGATCGCGAAGACCGTGTAGAAGTCGGTCAGCGCGGCGGTCGCGTTGAAAACGTGTGAGCGGCCGTTCTGGATGTTGATCGGCGAGCCGGACCCGTTGAAGGTCATCGTGATCGTGCCGCCGAAGTTGTTGACGACGGTCAGCGTGTTCCCGACGCCACAGCAATTGAAGTCCGGTGTGCGCGGTTGACCTCCGCCGCCCCGCGTGATCGTGACGGTTTGGTCGGACTGCGCGGTGTGAAGCGATGTGAGGCACGCACCCCAAAGGATCAGGCTTCCGATGAAACGAATCTGCATGACGAGACTCCTCGTTGGTTGATGTACGCGAGGAAGACGTACCCGCGCTCGAAACAGTTCCGGCGTTTGACACACTCGTACAGTCGTGTCGGTTCGAGCGAGGTTCGGACGACGACTCGGGAAGGCACGCCTCCGACCGCCGACGCGCTGCAGTCAGCAGAACGCGAACGTCGTAGCGAGCGCGTCTCGCCGATCGGGAGCTACGCCTCGAACACCTGCCCTAGCCCGGATGATTCATGACGCTTCACCGAGATCGACGCAGCTACGCGCCATCTCAGCACTTCCCTCCCTCACCGGGTTCGACGACCCGTCAAGGTCGCCTGCACGCGCTTCGGTCGCGAAGCGCTGATCTGGCGCGCATCTGCGTCGATCTCGGCAAAGCCTCATGAATGACCCGGGCTAGCGGGTGCTCGACTCCAGCACGGTCAGATCCTGCTCGAGCTGCATCAGGATCTCCGCGTAGTCGCTCGCGTCCTCGGGGGTCGGGGCGGTGTCGAGGAGCGCGTCGATGGCCGACATGTGGGCCACCAAGAGCGCGGTCTTTGGGGCGACTTCGATGTCGGGCAGGACCCCGGTTCCCTCGAAGTCGGTCTTCGTGACGGGATGGATGCTCCTCGAAAACGGGATGTAGGCCTCGAAGTGCGCGCCGATCTCAAGCGTCGCTCCTCCGTGCGCGCCTCCTCCGGACGGTTCCCCAACGATGACCGCGCGTCCGAGGTGTTTCAGGTTGTAGGAGAAGGCCTCGGCGGACGAGAACGAGTCGCCGTCGAGCAGAATGCGTAGGTCGAGGTCAGGCAACCGCGTTCCGGGGATTTCGGCGAGCGTCCAGTACTCGAGGGTGCTGTCCGTCGTCCGGAAGTAGTAGTCGTTGAGGTGCACCGGAGTCGCGTCGAAGAAGTAGCTCGCCAGGTAGCGCACCAGTCGCGCTCCGCCTCCGGGGTTGCCGCGCAAGTCGAGGATCAGGGAGTCCGTGTTGGCGAGGAAGGCCATCGCAGCTGTGGCCGCGAGACGGGCATCGTCGTACAGCTCGTCGAGGGAGAAGTTGGACAGCCTGAGGTAGCCGACGTTGCCGCTCAGAATCCGCGTCTCGACGAACCCGTAGTTGCTCTCCCGTCCCCGCGCCCGGAGGAAGTCGCGGTCCATGCCGACCGCGATCCGTTCCGAGGCCGGTGGAGTGGGCCAGGCGGCGAGGTGCCGGTCGTCGTTCACCGAGCGCAGGTCCGCGGTCAGACGGCGTGCGAACTCGGACGCGCGCATCGCGCGGCCGTACTCTCCCGCGGACAGATTCGATTCGAGCACGTCGATGATCTCCTCGGCCACGTCGGGAAAGACGTAGGTGCTCCGCAGTGCACGCACCAGGGCCCGCACCGCGGCGCGCTTGTCGTCCATCGACAGCGCCTCCTGTTCCGCGCGGGACGAGTCGCTCGCGCTCGTCGACGTGCTCGAGCGACTCTCCTGATTCCCTTCCCCGGTGCTCGGACTCGCAGCCACGCCGACCGAAGTCGCCAGGAGACTCACGAGGGCTCCTCCAATTCCTGACCGGAGCGGACCGCGCCGACCTGCTCGCAACTCGTTTCCCATGACCTGACTCCTATCCGTTTCCGTGGTGAGTCACGCACCGTCGAGGACCGTGCCCCGAACGGCCGTTGCCAGAACGGAGGGCAAGCTACGCCGCGGGAAGGATCGGCGATTGGACGTGCTTAGCACGCGCGCGATCTCGCTAGCGCAGGGCGGGCACCGGCCGGTTCACAGTCGCCTGAACTCGCGCGGCAGCATCCCGACCACGGTCCGAAACGATCGGATGAAGTGGCTCTGGTCGGCGAACCCGCAATCCACGGCGACCTGGGTGAGGGAGCGCGATGAGTTCTTGATCATGTCGAGGCTCCGCTCGACCTTCAGCTTGCGCCGGTACTCGCCGAAGCCGCACGCGAAGTGGCGCCGGAAGGAACGCGAGATCGTGACGGGATGCACGCCGGCGACCACGGCGAGCTCGTCCAGCGAGACGCTCGCGTCCCATCGATCGTGGAGCAGCTCGCGAACCCGGGGCACCCACTCCGGAGGGCGGGCGGTTTCGTCGCCCTTCGCACTCCGGATCAGCTCACCGAGCAGCACGTGCAACGCAGCGGCGCTGTCCGCCTCGCTACACAGCACCTCCTGCTGCATCTTCAGCATCAGGAACTTCGTGTCGCGGCTGCGTCGAATCGAACGCTGCGCCTGCGACTCGCTGCAACCGAGGTACGCGAGGCTCTCGGGGGACAGCTCCACATTCACGCCCCGGCAGGTCGCCGAGCGCGGGATCCACCGATGACGTTCGCCGCCGCCGTAGACGAAGACACCATCGGCCGGCCCCTCGCTGCGGCCGCGGGACTGCGATTCCCCCGCGCCCTCGAAGACGTAGCTGACGTGGAAGTTCTCGTGGCAATGCCAGCGCAGATCGCCGCCGCCTGCCCCATAACTGGTGATGCCGACCACGCCCGCTCGGGTGTGAACGCGGCCCATCGAACGGCCGCTGTAGTGTCCCTCCGAGAAGCTGAACATCCCGACTACTCCGCGTACCCGAGCGCCTCGAGTGCCGCGCGCATCTTCGGGTTCGCCGGGCCGTCGGTGCGGAGCTCGGGGAGCGCGGCGATCGCGGCGCGGAGGGCGTCGAGCGTCGCGCGGTGTTCCTCGGACACCGTGGCGCCGGGTGCGAGCAGGTTGTGCTCCTCGGCCGGGTCGGCGGCGAGGTCGTACAGCTCCTCTTCGCCTTCGCGCTCGCCGAAGCCGACGAGCAGTTTGAGCGCGCCGATGCGCGCCATCTTGGTCGAGGCGTCGAGGAAGTAGTTGTCCTCGGCAATGACGGGGGAGTCGGTCGGGGGCGGCGTACCGGACGCATCGTGCGCGAACTGCGGAATGCGCGGGAGCAGGCTCTTGCCGTCGACCAGGTCGGGGACGGGGAGTCCGAGCAGGTCGAGCACGGTGGGGGCGACGTCGGCGGCTTGCACGGGATCCGCGACGCGTTGGCCGCCCACGAGGTTCTTCGGCTCGCGCAGGATCAAGGGCACGGCGAGCGCCGGTTCGTACAGCAGCGAGTGGCCGATCATGTTGCGCTCGCCGAAGTGCTCGCCGTGGTCGGCCGTGACGACGACGAGCGTGTCGTCGAGCTGACCGAGCGCGTCGAGCTTGTCGAGCAACGCGCCGACGTGGTGGTCGAGGTAGGCGAGCTCGGCGTCGTAGAGCGACAGGAGGTAGCGCGCGTCCTCCTCCGTGTACCCGCCGACGCCGCGCGACCGGTCGAAGTCGTCGCCGCGCTCCGCGTAGCCGGTGATCGGCCCGTCGTACGGAATCGCGAAGCGCTCCTTGTACTCGGGCTCGGGAAGGTAGGGCCAGTGCGCGTCGTAGTAGTTGACGAACAGGAAGAAGGGCGTGTCGTCGTTCTCGTCGAGCCACGCGAAGATGCGCTCGTTCTGTTCGGCGGCGGAGCGCTGGTGGTTCTCGAACCAGTGTGGTTGGCCGTTGTTGCGCAGCGCGCGGAACCAGATCGAGAGCGTCGCTTGCACGTTGTGGACGAGCTGCCAGATCGACGTGTAGCAGAGCTGCGGGTCGACGATGTCGTCGTACATCCCGAAGCCGCCCGTGATGCCCGTTTCGATCCGCAGCACGTGGTTCGACACGAACGCCGCCGTGCGCAGTCCCGCATCGCGCAGCTCGACCGCCAAGCTCGGGTTGCCCGGTCGGAAGAACAGCGTGGAGTGCGTCGAGCCGTGGCTCGACGGATGACGTCCGGTGAGCATCGTCGCGTGCGACGACAGCGTGAACGAAGCCGCGGATGACGCGTTGTCGAAGACGACGCCCTCCTTCGCCAGCGCCGCGAGCCGCGGAGTCGTCTCGAGCGACGGATCGTAAACGGTCATGCGATCGCGACGCGTCGTGTCGAGCACGATCCACAGCACGTTGCGGATGCCCGATGCGGCGACCGCGTCGTTGAGCCTGCGCGGGGGCGCGTGCAGCGGTTTGCTGCGGAGCGCGTGGATCGAGAGCCAACCCGCCACCGAGATCACGATCACGACGAGCGAGAAGGCGAGCGGACCGCGCTCCTTCACTGTGGACTGTTTGCGTCCGCCGGCCAGCAGCCAACCGACGACGCATCCGAGCGCGATCAGCAGGACGACGGTGACGAGGATGCGCGGCTCGACGAGATGGCCGAGCCCGCTCCTGTTGCCGACGAGGTCGACGACGTAGAGGAAGGGGCCGAACACGGCGAGGAAGCCACCGGCCGCGACGCCGAATCCGGCACGGAACGGACGCGACATCGCGCGCCATGCGAGCAACGGACCGAGGACCGGATACAGCACGAGCGCTCCCAACCCGGCGAGAAGCACGTGGGCGGCGACCGTGCTCCAGAGCAAGTGCCCATCGAACAGACGGTTCGCTTGCGACCACACCGTCCAGCTCGCGTCGATCGATGCCGAGAGCACAGCGAGCACGACGGCTCCCGTGAGGAACGCGGCGAACGAGCGTTGCGTCTGGTTGGACATCGGCGCGTCACAGCATACTGACCGTCGCCGGAACGCACCCGCTTCTCGGCGTGACTGCGGCGTGCGGAACGCGGGCTAGCCCGGATCATTCATGAGCCTTCACCGAGATCGACGCAGCTGCGCGCCATATCAACGCTTCCCTTCCTCACCGGGTTCGACGACCCCTCAAGGTCGCCTCCACGCGCTTCGGTCGCGAAGCGCTGATCTGACGCACATCCGCGTCGATCTCGGCAAAGCCTCATGAATAACCCGGGCTAGCCGTCGGACGCCGGGACCCCGTCGGCGACGCCCAAGGCCGTGCGCACCGCTTCCACGAGCTCGCGCGCCGAGAACGGCTTCTGCAGGAAGATACCGCTTCCATCGGAGCCTTCGCGCGAGACCTCTTCGCTGTATCCGCTCATGAGCAGCACGGCCGCGCTCGAGTCGATGGCCTGGAGCGCCGCGCGCGTCGCGAGTCCGTCCAAGCCCGGCATCGTCAAGTCGACGATCGTGCACGCGATCGTCATGCGTTCCTTGCGGAAGAGCTCGACGCCTTCGGCCCCGCTCGACGCGACGAGCGTTGGATAGCCGACGCGCTCGAGCATGTTCGCCACGACGTGGCGCACGCCGGCGTCGTCGTCGATCACCAGAACGCGCGTTCCGGTTCCCATGCCGAGGGGATGCGCGGGACGAGCGGCGGGGAGCGTGTAGGCCGCGGTCGGCAGGACGACGCGGACCGTGGTGCCTTCGCCGGCCTTGCTGACGACGTGGATCGCGCCGCGGTGGCTGCGAACGATTCCACGCACGGCGGCCAGCCCGAGCCCGCGCCCCTGGAACCGCGAGCTGAAGAACGGTTCGAACATGCGCTTGCGGGTCGAATCGCTCATGCCCGTACCCGTGTCGATCACCTCGATCATCACCGCGTTGCGATCGCGATCGAGGTCGTCGAGTTGGACGTCGAACTCGGGTAGCTCACCGGATGTGACGCGCGACGTGCGGACGGTGATCTCGCCGCTGCCGCCCTCGAGCGCGTCGCGCGCGTTGATGACGAGGTTCATCAGCACCTGCCGCAAGCGCGCCGGCGCGGCCTCGACGAGCGGCAGATCCTGCGCCAGGTCGAGGGTGAGGCGTGCATCCCGTGGCACGGTCGCTTGAAGCAACTCGTCGAGGTCGCGCACCAGGGCGCTGACGTCGAGCGACACGTGCTCGATGGCTTCGCGGCCGGCGAAGGCGAGCAGTTTCTGCGTCATCTCGCCCGCGCGTTCGGCGGCGCGCACGACCTCCTCCAGGCTCTGCACGGCCTCCGACGCGGGACTCCGCGCGTCTTCGATGACGTGCCGCGCCTGATCGGCGTGACCGAGGACGAGCATCAGCAGGTTGTTGAAGTCGTGCGCCAATCCGCCGGCGAGCTGCCCGAGGCTCTCGAGCTTCTGGCTCTCCATGATCTGGCGCTCGAGCTCGCGTCGCTCCTCCTCGAGCCGCAATCGCTCGGAGAGGTCGCGGACGATGGCGAGCACGCGATCCGTGTCGATGCGCTTGATGCTCGCCTCGACGTTCAACGCTTCTCCGTCGCGGCGGCGGAGGCGCGCGGAGACGACGCGCGGGGATTCCGTTGCGAACGCCGCGCTCAATGCCAGTCGTCCGGCCGCATCGCTCGGGTCGACGAGCGCGTTCATGGGCCGACCCACGAGGTGTTCGCTCGGTCCGAACAGCTCGCGCGCGCGTGTGTTCATCGCGCGCAGGATGCCGAAGCGGTCGGCCACCAGAATCGCGTCCGAAGCGTGCTCCATCAGCGTCCGATAGTCCGCCTCGCTCTGCCGCAACGCCGCGGCGTCCTTGCGCCGGCGCGCGTACTGCGAGGACGCCATGAGGAGCAGGAGCCCGGTCAACGCAGCCATCGGGAGGATGAACTCGACGCGCCGGATGACCGGAACACGGACATCGACGCGGGTCGATGCGACATCGCCGTCGCCGCCGAACAGTCCGCGCGCCTGCACGTCGAACGAATGCGTCCCCGGCTTGATCTTGTCGAGGTGGATCTCGTGCTTGGTGGAGTAGGCGCTCCAGGCGCCGCCGTCGACGCGATAACGCGTCTGGACGTCGAGCGGAGGTTGGTCGCCCCAGAAGCTCGCGACGTTCCAGCGCACGAGCGGCGAGCCGTCCTTCTCGCGCAGGCGCTCGATGTACACACGCGGCTTCGGCGTGTGCTCTCCGATGCGATCGAGCAGGAACGTCCCGCCGCCCATCGTCCCGACGAACACGTGGTCCGACCTGGGGAGCACCGGCCACGCCTTCGGACTGCGGAGCCCGGACATCTGCTCGAAGCGAGACACGCTGCCGTCCCCGTGGAGGCAGTGCAGTCCGCTCGCGGTCGTGATCCAGAGGTGCTCGCCGTCGGGCGCGAAGTCCCAGACGTTGTTCGATGCCGCGCTCCCGAGGTCGACGTAGCCGACCGCCGCGCTGTCCGCGTTCGGGACGAGCCAACCGAGCCCCGAGTAGGGATGCGCCATCCACACCCCACCGTCGTCGCGCGGCCGGATGCGAAACACGCTCGGATGGGTGAGCCCGTCGTCGCCGTCCCAGTGCGTCCAGCCCGCGTCGTCGAAGCGACTCACGCCGCGCGACGTCGCGAACCACAGCGCGCCGCGCTTGTCCTCGAGCATGTCGTAGACGCGCCGGTTCAGAAGCTCGTCGCCCGGCCGCCAGGCGACGGCCGCGCCGCCGACAAGCTGGTAGACGCCGCCGGTTTCGTCCTCGGCCGAGCCTACGCCCGACGCGAGCACGAGCAGCCACAGCCCGTTCGAGTTGTCGCGCCGGATCTTGTGGATGACGCCGAGCGGTCCTCCCAGCGTGTCGCGCTCGACACGCAACCACTGCTCACCGTCCCAACCGTACAGGCCGTTCAGCGCGCTGCCGCTCGAGACCCACACGATGCCGTCTTCGTCCTCGCCGATCCCGGTGACGACGGTCTCGACCGGAAGAGCGATGTCGAGCAGCTGCAGGCTCGCGTCCCGGACCTCGACGCCGACCGTGTTGCCGATCCAGGTGTTCTCGTTGCGGTCGACGAGGATCTCGTTGACGCGATTGCGCTGGTCGTTGAAGCCGCGGTGGTAGAGGCGCGTCCAGCGCTGTACGCGGCGTCGCAGGAGGTGCAACCCGTGCTCCGTTCCGACCCAGAGGTCGCCGTTCGCGCGGAAGCGCATCGACGTCACGCCGGTGAACTCGTCCGGGAGCGGGAGCAGTTCGGTCCACACACCGTCCGCGCGGTAGCGCAGCTCGTACGTGTCGTAGAGGATCGCCGCCTCGCCCTCCGGACCGATCGCGATCCCCGCGACGATGCCGCGCCCCTCGGCGTCGAGGCGCGTGAGTTCGTAGTCCGGCGTCCACGCGTAGACGCCGCGATACCGAATGGGTTCGCGCACGCCGAGCAAGCCCTCGCCGGCGGCGTTCTCCCACAGTCCCTGACACGAGGAGAACGAATCGGCGCTCGTGCGGAAGCGCTCCACCCAGCCCTCTTCTTCCCAGGTCGAGTACGCGCTACCGACGCCGAGCCATACGCGACCCGGCGCGACCTGCGCCAGCGTCGGGTGGTTCGTCGCGTATCCCGGCGCAGCGTTCAGATCGATCGGCGCGAACGCGTCGGTTCCGCGTCGATGCAGGACGACCGTGCGCGCCTCGTCCTTCAAGTCGACGCTCACGAACACGTCGCCTTGCACCGAGTGTGCGCTCGCAACCACGGTGCGCTTGTCGTAGGGCGCGGGCAACGCGACGCGCTCGAACGCGCGACCGTCGCCCGTGAACAGACCCGATGGCGTCGAAACCCAGATCGAGTCGTCCGGGGCCGCGACCAGCGAAAGCACGCGCTCCTCGGGGAGGCCGGACTTCGCGCCGAGGTGCGTCCAACGCCATCCGTCGTAGCGCGCGAGTCCGACGTCCGTGCCCGCGTACGTCGTGTCGCCGAGATCGATCAGCTGCTCGATGTGGTTCGAGGGCAGACCGTCGACCGTTGTGAAGTGCGCCCAACGCCAACGCTCGTGAAACTCCTCGCCCGCGGTTTGTGCGAGCGGGAGGGACGCCGAGAGCACGGCGATCACGAGCGAGTGGACGAAACCGCGGCGGCAGCCGAGATCGGCGGGCATGACGTCGGGGAGGAGCGGTTGCAGGGGTGGAAGCCTGTGCGATTGTACAGGCTCCGGATCGGAGCGAGCGCTCCGACTCGGTCCCTACCCGAGACCCGCGAGTCTTCCGCCTTGAACGACGGCGAAACTCGCGACCCATGCCAATGTTGTCATATAGATGAAGAGGAACGCGGGCCAGCGCCACGTGGCGGTCTCGCGCTTCACGACGGCCAGGGTGCTCATGCACTGGCACGCGAGCGCGAAGAAGACCATCAGCGAGAAGCAGACGAGCGGCGTGTAGACCTTCGAGCCGTCGGGGCGGCGCTGGGCGCGAACGCGATCGCGCAATGCACTCGACGTTTCGTCCTCGCCTTCGTCGAGCCCGTAGACGACGGCCATCGTGCTGACGAACACCTCGCGCGCCGCGAACGCGCCGATCAACCCGACACCGATCTTCCAGTCGAATCCGAGCGGTTCGATCGCGGGCTCGATCGCGCGTCCCAGTCGTCCGCCGTAGCTGCCGCGCAGGTGCTCGCCCGACTCCTCGCTCGCGAGCTGTGCTGCGAGGTCGGTGTTCCCCGCCTCGACCGCCTCCGCGCGCAGCGCGTCGTAGTCCACGGAGTACTCGACCTCCTTCGGGAACGTCAGCAAGAGCCACATCGCCACCGTGCACGCGAGGATCACCGTGCCCGCCTCGCGCACGAAGACCGAGCTCCGGTCCCACATCATGCGTAGCACCGACGGCCAGTGCGGCATGCGGTAGGGGGGCATCTCGAGCAGCAGCGGCGTGCGTCGACCCGGGAGGATCGTGCGACCGAGCACCGCCGCCGCGATCAGCGAGATGAGCGTCGAGAAGAGATACATCGCCGCGAGCAACAGGCCCTGCGTGAACGCGTTGCCTTCGCCCGCCGGCGTGAGCGCGGCGATCAGGAGTCCGTACACCGGCAAGCGCGCGGAGCACGTCATGAGCGGAACGACCATCATCGTCAGCAGACGGTCACGCCGGCGCTCCATCGTGCGCGTCGCCAGGATCGCGGGGACGGCGCACGCATAGCCGGAGAGCATCGGCACGAACGCGCGTCCGTGCAGCCCGAGCGCCTTCATGACGCGGTCCATGAGGAACGCGACGCGCGCCATGTAACCCGTGTCCTCCATGAACCCGATGAACAGGAACAGGAGCAGGATCTGCGGGAGGAAGACGAGCACGCTGCCGACGCCCGCGATGACGCCCTGCACCAGGAAGTCCGTGAGCAATCCCGCGGGGAGCACACTCTCGATGCCGTCGCCGATCCACGCGAAGGCGCCCTCGATCCACCCGATCGCCGGGTCGGCGCCGGCGAACAGCATCTGGAAGACGACCGTCATGGCCGTCAGGAAGATCGCGAACCCGAGCGCGGGATGGAGCAGCACGCGATCGATTCGATCGGTGAGCGTGACCGGCGCGCCGGTGTCGCGCAGGAACGACGCGGCCGCGGCGTCGAGCCAGTCGTAGCGCCCGCGGATGATCTCGACGTCGATCTCGCGACCCGAGACCTCGGCGAAGCGCCGCTTGCGCTGCACGACGTCGCGCAACCCTGCGGGCACCTCGACCAGCTCGTCGTCGGCCTCGATCGAGAGCAGCGCCCACACCGCGAACGCCTTGCGCCGAGCGTCGCTCCCCAAGGTCCACGCTTCGGGCACCTCCTTCTCGACCGCGCGCACGTCGGCGGAGAGCAGGGGCTCGTCGTCCGGCGTCCAGCGCCAGCCGGGCAGCGCTTGTTCAGGATGCTCGAGCACGCGCTCGAGCGTCGCCTTCAACGCGTCGATACCGACGCCCTTCTGCGCGACGACGTCGACGACCGGAACGCCGAGCTCGCGCTGCAGCGCCTTGCGATCGATCGCCTGCCCCGACTCGTCGAGGCGATCGACCATCGTGAGCGCGACGACGATCGGCACGTCGAGCTCGATGAGTTGGAGCGCGAGGTAGAGGTTGCGGACGATGTTCGTCGCGTCGATGACGACGATCGCGGCGTCCGGTCGCTCGAGCGGATGCAGGCCGGCGACGGCCTGGATCGCGAGCTGCTCCTCGGGACTGCGCGCGGCGAGGCTGTACGTGCCGGGCACGTCCATCAGCTCGACCTCGCCCGCGCTCGGGAGCGTCATGCGTCCGACATACCGCTCGACCGTGACGCCGGGATAGTTGCCGACCTTCGCGCGCGCGCCCGTCAGCCGATTGAAGAGCGTCGTCTTCCCGGTGTTCGGGTTGCCCGCGATGGCGACCCGACGGATGCGGGGGGCAACCGTCATCGAGCGGCGCGCGCTACTGCGCGACGACGAAGACCTGTTCGGCTTCTCCGGTCCGCACCGTCAGGCGCGAACGCCGGACCTCGAGTTCGAGCACGCCGCCGATGTCCGCGCGCCGGACGATGCGCACGGGCGTGCCGGGGAGCAGGCCGAGCTCCATCAGTCGGCGACGGAACGAGGGCTCACCCTCGAGGCGCACGAGGCGCCCGATCGTTCCGTTGGCGAGGGAGTTGAGGCGAACCATGGCGGGGTGGAGCGGCGTTGAGATCAAGTCTCAGTCGCGCGAATCGTACCACGCTTCTCGGCGTGCGCAAGCCCCGCCCTTGAGCCCCCGGCCGGTTCGCGCGGGCGAAGATCGGACTCCCCCTGCGGAACGCCCCGAGACGCCCCTTGCGGCGGCGTCGGGCACCCACAAGAATCGGTCTTCGCGCCGACCGACGAGCCATCAGGAGGATCTTGCGTTGAGTCAATCCAAGGAAGCCGCCGGCCGCCGCGCGGCCGAGTTCATCGAGGACGGCATGACCGTCGGCCTCGGGACGGGCTCGACGGTCTACTTCACCCTCGTCGCGCTCGCCGAGCGCATCGCGAAGGAGAACCTCGCGATCCGGGGTGTGCCCACGTCGATCGACACCGAGGTCAAGGCGCGCGACATGGGGATCCCGCTCGTCGCGCTCGCCGACGTTGCGCAGATCGACGTGACGATCGACGGCGCCGACGAGATCGACGGCGAGTTCCAGATGATCAAGGGCGGGGGCGGCGCGCTCCTGCGCGAGAAGGTCGTCGCCTCGCTCTCCACACGCGAAGTCATTGTCGTCCACCCGTCCAAGGTCGTCGAGCGCCTGGGCGAGGGCTTCCTGCTCCCCGTCGAAGTCGTCCCGTTCGCGCGCCCCGTCGTCGTGCACCACCTGAAGCAGCTCGGCGGCACCGCGTCGATCCGCATGCGCTCTGAGAAGGAGCCGTTCCTCACGGACAACGGCAACGAGATCCTCGACTGCCGCTTCGACGGCGGCATCCCGAACGCGCGCGAGCTCGACCGCACGTTGAATGGGATTCCGGGCGTGGTTGAGAATGGGTTGTTCGTCGGGTTGGCGCATGTGCTGGTGATCGGGCACGAGGACGGTTCGGCGGAAGTGCGCGAGCGGGGGTAGGGGGCGGCGCGCGACGGGGAGTTCCAGACGTCTTCCTGTTGTTCCGGTGGGAGTTTCGGGGAGGGGGAGTTGTTGACGTTCCTCTGGTTCTGACGGGTCGGGGGGGTCGGGGGATCGAAACGCAGAGGGAAGTTCCGAACGTGTTCCTCTTCTCCGTTGGGTCTCTCAGGGACGGGGACTCGTTGACGTTCCTCTGGTTCTGACGGTCCGGGTGGTTCCGGGGATCGAATCGCACTTGGAAGTTCCGAACGTGTTCCTCTTCTCCGTTGGGTCTCTCAGGGAGGGGGAGTTGTTGACGTTCCTCTGGTTCTGACGGTCCGGGTGGTTCCGGGGATCGAATCGCACTTGGAAGTTCCGAACGTCTTCCTCTTCTCCGTTGGGTCTCTCAGGGACGGGGACTCGTTGACGTTCATTATCGATTCACGCGCAGCGCTTCGCGCTGCTGCGGCACAGGCTCGCTTCGCTCGCGTGCCGCGTTGCGCAACGGACCAGGGGTTTGCACGGCAGCTCTACGGTTTCCGGAACGGGCGATGAGGCGTTCGGGGGCTTGTTGGGGTTGGAGGTCGATCGAAACGCAACGGAGCAGGGCGGCGACGCGGCAGCCGTTGCGGTTTCCGGAGCAGCCGAGGAGACGTTCGGGGACTTGCCCGCTGGATCTCTCAGGGACGGGGAGTTGTTGACGTTTGTGATCGATTCACGCGCAGCGCTTCGCGCTGCTGCGGCACAGGCTCGCTTCGCTCGCGTGCCGCGTTCCGCAACGGCCCAGGGGTTTACACGGCAGCTCTACGGTTTCCGGAGCGGGGGATGAGACGTTCGGGAACTTGCCCGCTGGATCTCTCAGGGGCGGGGAGTTGTTGAGGTTCGTGGTCGATTCGCGCGCAGGGCTTCGCGCTGCTGCGGCACAGGCTCGCTTTGCTCGCGTGCGGCGGTCCGCAACGGACCAGGGGTTTGCACGGCAGCTCTGCGGTTTCCGGAATGGGCGATGAGGCGTTCGGGGACTTGTCACCGGAGTGCGGCCGGCTGGTCGCGCGTGGGCGGCGCACGGGGCGCATGAATCGGTTGCTCCCGTACCACGCGCCAGGCTTCGCCTGAGCGCGCGCGCTCCCGTGCGAGCTGGCCGCTGGCGCAATGCGCCCGTGTGCGTCTCGCGCGGTTCCAGGGGGGACAACGCCGTCACCACCGTTTTAGCGCGCGGCGCGCCGTGCGGGCCACGCTTGGGGCGGGAAGCATGTTCGACGTGGCGACGCTCCTTTCCGGAAAGGGGCGCGTTGGGGAGCGGCGCGTTGGCGGGGGATTCGTTCCGACTTCTCGCTCCTCGGTGTCGTGGCGGTGGGGTGCGGAAGTTGGCACCTGGGTTGCGAACTCGGCCGGCGTCATGTTCCCCGTCTCGAAGCAAGCTCCCGACTCGCGCTCCATTGCTGCCGTACTCGGTGCGGTGGGGGGAGCGCTCGGTCGGCCTTCCGCGCAGTCGGTCGGCGTCTCGGACATCTTTGCCGAGGAGATCGAGCGCGCGGTCGAGCGGCAGGGTGGTGAGGGTGCGCTCGAGGCGCGGCGTGGTGCGGTCACGGACACGCGGCGTGCGGGGCGGCATGGTGAGTTCGATCGGTATCGCGACGAGACGGACGCGGCCAAGCGTGCGGAGCGTGGCTCCGACGACGATGGCGCGGATGCGGAGCTCGCACCGGCGGCGCTGCGCGTGAACGAACAGGTGCCGACCGGCGCGGATGCGGACGAGGCGCGCGGGACGGGTCGCGAGCGCTTCGGTGCGGTCGACGCGAAAGAGGAGCCGGCGGCGCAGAAGGCACGGCCGGAGAGCGGGAGCGCGCAGGTCGAGGCTTCGAAGGAACAGGGCGTCCCCGCATCGGCGGGCGCGATCAACGGCGACGGCGCGGTGCGCGGCAACGGAGCGCCGTCGGGTGCGGGCAAGATCGCGATCAGCGCGATGCGCGCCGTTGCGCCGAGCAGCTCCGGTGCGTCGTCCGACGGCAACGCGGCCTTCCTGAGCGGCGCGCGCGGCGGCGCGGACGACACGCGCGGTGACGCGGCGACGAAGAGCTCTGCGCCCGCGCCCTCCACGCCGGACGAGAAGCTCGTCGAGCACGCGGCCGAAGTGCTCAAGCAGATCCGCATCGGGTTGAAGGGCGGCGCAGCGGGCGGCGCCAAGGAAGTCACGGTGCAACTCTCGCCGGTCGAACTCGGCCGGCTCTCGATCAAGATGCGTCTCGCGGACGGCAAGCTCTCGACCGTCGTTCGCGCCGAGTCGGCGCAGACGCTCGAACTGCTCGAGAAGCAAGCGCCGGAGCTCCGCGCGATCCTCGCGCAGCAGGGCTTCGAGACCGAGTCGCTCGAACTCGAGCTCGGCTTCGGCGCGGAGTACGGCGCGCCGCGGCGCGACGACGCGTCCGCCGCACGCGGCTCGACTCCGACGCCTGCCTCGCTCGCGCCGAGTCGCGACGAACCGATCACAGAACCCGTCCACTACCCGACGCGCGCCAGCGACAGCGAAGGCCGCATCGACACCTTCGCCTGACCCCCACACGAACCATGCAAATCCCCGGCATCAGCGCCAACGACCAGATCTCCGGCATCGCGTCGGAGGGTGGCCTCGGCGCAAAGGACCTCGACCGCGGCGCGTTCCTCGACCTCTTCGTCTCGCAGTTGAAGAACCAGGATCCGCTCGATCCGATTCAGAACGAGGACTTCGTGGAGCAGCTCGCGACGTTCTCGTCGCTCGAGCAGCTCGAGACGATGAACGAGAACATGATCGCGAGCATCGCGCTCAACCAGTCGAACGCGCTTCTGTCGCAGCTGACGGGATCGAGCGCGCTGATCGGCAAGACGGTGTCGTGGACGAACCCGGACACCGGACTCGAGTCCAAGGGAACCGTCGACGCGGTGAAGATCGATCAGGGCCTCGCGGTCCTGCGCATCGGAGGTCGCGACGTCCCGCTCGCGACCGTGAACGAAATCCTCGCCGACGCGATCGAGGACTCCACCTCGGAGTCCGACGCCGAGAGCGTCGACGACACCCTCGAAACCAACGCGGACAACGCGTAGTCAGGAGCTTTACAACTTGGCCTTCATCGCAGCACTCGGAGCGCTTCGCGCTCACCAAAGTTGGATCGACGTCATCGGTAACAACCTGGCGAACACCAACACTCCCGGCTACAAGTCGTCGCGCGCGCTGTTCGCCGACCTGCTCTCCGTGACACACAAGCAAGGCACCGCGCCCGGCGGCGCCGTCGGCGGAACGAACCCGTTGCAGGTCGGACTCGGCGTGCAGCTCGCGTCGGTGGACCGGCAGATGGGGCAAGGCGCCCTCGACGTGACGGGGCGAACGTTCGACCTCGCGCTCCTCGGCCGCGGCTTCTTCGCGCTGACCGACGGTGTCGAGACGCTCTACAGTCGCGTCGGAACGTTCGGACTCGACGCCGAAGGCAACATGGTCGACCTGCGCTCGGGCAACCGGGTGCTCGACTCGACCGGCTCGACGTTCAACATCGACACGTCCGCCGTGCTGCCTCCTCTCGCGACGAGCGAGATCCAGTTCGCGGGCAACCTGCCCGCCGTGAAGACGGGCCCGCTCGCCGAGCAGCTCACGTCGTCGGCCTCGTTCCGGTCCGGCTCGCCCGCGGAGATGGTCGGTTCGGTGTCCGATCCGTTCGTGATCCCGGCGGGCGAGACGTGGACGGCCGAGCTCGTCGTCAACGGCGGCGCGCCGCAGGAAGTGTCGATCGCGGGCACCGGCTTGCCGATGACGGCGGCGGACATCGTGAACGAAATCAACAACCAGACCGAGGACATCATCGCGTCGGTCGGTCCGGGAAACGCGGTGAGCCTCGTTTCGGAGCGCTCGGGCGCCGCGGCGACGATTCAGGTCATCTCCGGTCAGGCGAGCAAGGACCTGAAGAGCCTCATCGGCCTGAACGACTACGTGACCGGGACCGAGACCGGCGCCGATTCGTCGACCGACCTCAGTGCGCTCACCATCAACGTCAACAACTACGAGATCGGTGACGAAATCGACGTGACCGGAACGGACGTCGACGGCACGCCCGTCGTGGCGGCGTTCACCTACGGAGTCGACGGAACAACGGTCGGCGACCTCGCGTCCTTCATCGACGCGCGCTACGCCCGGTCGTCGGTGTCGTTCGACGATGCGACGGGACGGATCCTGGTCGAGGCCGACGACGCGGGCGAAGCCGATCTCTCGCTGTCGATCACCGACAAGCAGAGCCAACTCGGCGTGAGCGATTGGGCGTCGGGCTACTTCGCCGTGACGACGAACGGCACCGGACCGGACGTGGTCACGACCTCACTCGAGGTCTACGACACGGAAGGCTCGCCGCACGTGCTCACCTTCAAGTACTCGCGTCAGATCGACGACTCGTGGAACATCGACGTTTCGCTGCCCCCGAGCGAAGGGACGGTGATCTCCGGTTCGATCGTGGGTGTCACCTTCGGCGACAACGGGTCGATCATCACGCCGACCACGGGCCAGGTCGAGGTGCAGTTCGGTTCGGCGGCGACGAGTCAGACGCTCGACATCGCGCTCGGCACGGCCGGACAATTCGACGGCTTGACGCAGTTCGGCAACCCCGCGTCCGTCGCCTCGACCGGCCAAGACGGCTACACCGCGGGCGAACTCGCGAGCCTCGAGGTCCTCGGCGACGGATCGATCGAGGGCTTCTACACGAACGGCCAAACGCAGGTGCTCGGCGACTTCGGCGTCGCGAACTTCACGAACGAAGAGGGGCTCGAAGAGATCGGCGGCAGCTACCTGCGTCGAACGCCCAACGTGGGCGCGCGGACCCTCGGAACCGGAAACTCGAACGTCGCAGGTGAGATCATCGGCGGCGCACTCGAGACCTCGAACGTCGACACGGCCGAAGAGTTCGTCCGGCTCATCCAAGCGCAACGCGGCTTCCAGGCCAACGCGCGCGTCGTCACCGTGCAGGACGAGCTACTCCAGGAAGTCGTCAACGTCGTCTAAGTCACGACGCTGAACTGAATCAAACGCAACTACCCCATTGTCGTGGTGGTCTGGCAAGGCACGGTCCGACCACCCGCCGTTTCCCGACGGCCTCAGCGATCAGCCCCAGGCTGAGGGAAGGGCCCGAGTCGAACAGACTCGGGTCTCTTCTTTTAACCCGCGTCGCGGACGAGCAGGCTGCAGCAGGTGACGCCGCCCTCGGCCTTCGCGAGCTCGCTCGCGGGCACGGACGCGACGCGAATGCCGCGCGCCTCGATGCGCGCCTTCGTCCGCGGGTACGAGCTGGAGTGAACGATCGCGTTGTCGAGCCGCACGGCGTTCGCCGCGAAGGGCTCCGACGCGTCGATCTCGACGAACGTGCGGTCGCCGAGGTCGCTCGGATCGACCCACGCCGGATTGACGAGGACGAGGCCGTTGCCGATCACCGAAGCGGCCGACTTCAGGTGCAGGCAGTCGCGCATCGGCGTCCCGCGCACGGTGTACCCGTGTGGAGCGAGGATGCGCGCGAGCGCTTCGACCCCCGCGGTGCTGCTGCGCGCGGACAACCCGACGTACACGGCGCGGCCGATCACGAGGATGTCGCCGCCGTCGAGCGTGGCGGGTGCCTCGATCTCGGCGACCGGGCGATAGCGGCGCAGCGCGCGCGCGATCAGCGGGACCTCCGGACGGCGCGACTCCGCGCCCGGACGCGTCAGGACCGCGAGCTCATCGAGCACGAGCGCCGTGTCCTCGACGAAGACCGAATCGGGCAGGTCCGGCGCCTCGGGGAGTTGGACGACGTCGCAGCCGAGCTCGTCGAGCAGCGCGCAATAGGCGTCGTGTTCGGCGCGCGCGACCTCGACGTCGATCGGCTCACGCTCGACGTGCGTCAGCTCGCACCTCGCGATCGAACGGCTGACGTGGCGTGTGATGGCGGTCGTCGTCACGCGCGAGATCATACGCGCGCCGCGGCGCTATAGGCGCGTGAACGTTCGAGTCGCGACCGTCTGCCACGTCTCGCCGCCGTCGTCGGTCGTCTGCCACTCGTACGTGAAACCCCGCGCCTTGATGTCCTTGAAGACGGCGCGCGCGCCGGCGTCCGCCTCGCCGTCGATCGACTTCTGGCGCAGCACCATCGAATCGCCATCGAGACGACCCTCGAGCGTCACGGTCGTGCCGTCGACCCCCATGTACACCTGCCGCCACGCCTCGCTCTTCGTGTCGTAGAGGAACAGGCTGTTCGAGTGCGACCTACCGGTGGTCGCGTCGGTGGAACGCGACAGAAGCCCGGCGCCGTCGTACGCGCTCGTGACGTCGAGCGTGTTCTTCAGCTCTTCGCCATCGCGCATCTCCCACTTGCCGAGGTAGAAGTCGAAGCGGCGCGCGGCGGGGAGTTCCGCGACCTTGGTCGGTTCCATGCCGGACAGCCGCAGCACGACCGCAGCAAAGCGCCCGTCGCCGCGCAGGTTGGCGAGGTCGTTGTCGGTCTCGAGCCGCTCGACGCGCTGGAAGCCGGCCTCGATCGCCTCGTCGAGCGCGGTGAACGCGGCGTCCTTCTCGTTCTGGAGCGCGTGGACGCACGCGTGGTTGTAGAGCGCGTTGACCGTGAACTGCGGAAAGCGCGCGGCCGCGATGTGCGCGTCGTGCGCGCGCGCGAGGTCGCCGGTCATGTGCAGGCAGTAGGCGTAGTAGAACTGCGCCTGTCCGTCGTTCTTGTCGGCCGCGGCGCGCTTCTCCCACGCGCCGAGCGCGGCCTCCGCCTGTCCGCTCTGAACGAGAGCGAGCGCGTCCTCGGCGCTGGGCAAGTCCTCCTGCGCGACGGACGTAGAGGCGAAGCAGAGGAGGGCGGCGACCGAAGCGAGGACCGGTTTCGTAAGGGCTGATATGCGCATGGGACGTTGCTCGGGACGAGACGTGGGGACCGCGGTCGAGCCGGGCGACCGGAGAGGGGACGACGATTCTATCTGCATCGCCGGAGACCCGGAGTTCGGTCCGTGTGCGTTCCGCGTGAAGGCCTCGTCGCCCCACGCGGTCGATTGGCGTATCCTCGTTCGCGTGAACACCACGACACCTCGCACGCCATCGTTCGTGCGCACGCTCGCCGTTGCGCTCGCCCTCACGACGCCCGTCTTCGCCGCGCAGGACACCTCCCACGCGGGAACTCCGCCCGTGGAGCTCCCCGATGCGCACGCGCTCATCGCGCGCGCGCTCGAGGTCTCGCATCAAACCAAGCTCGACGAGACCCAGTCCGCCTATCTCGTCGGGACGATGCGCAACGACTCGTTCGGGTTCGAGGGCAAGCTCGAGGTGTGGAAGGCGCGGCCGGACCGTTATCGCTTGCGCGTCGACAACGGCGCGAACTGGGGCGTGATCGAGAGCGGCTACTCGGACGGCATCGCGTGGACGTCCAATCCGATGCAGGGCATGCGCGTGCTCGATGAGGCCGAGAAGCTGCTCTTCGAGAAGATGGAGGCGCTCTATCAGACGGAGGCGAAGTCGGACGAGGACTACGAGGAGGTGCGCACGATCGCGCGCGAGGAGTTCGCCGGCGTCGATTGCTACAAGGTGATTTGCGTCCTGCGCACGCCCGAAGGCCTCGAAGAGGAGACGACCGAGAGCATTCGCACGTCGTATTCCTACTACGAGGTCGAGTCCGGCTTCCTGAAGGGCTCGGAAGAGCGGCGCTTCGACGCGTCCGGCGGCCGGAGCGTGCGCGAAGTCATCGAATCGTACCGCGAGTTCCACGGCATCCTCCTGCCGGCGAAGCTGACGCAGTTCCACAACCTGGGCACGGGCGAGGCCGAACTCGTGTTCGAGTTCAAGAGCTACACGTTCGACAAGGTCGACGACGCGCGCTTCGAGTTGCCCGAAGAGTTGCGCTAGCCCGGATCATTCATGAGCCTTCACCGAGATCGACGCAGCTGCGCGCCATATCAACGCTTCTCTTCCTCACCGGGTTCGACGACCCGTCGAGGTCGCCTCCACGCGCTTCGGTCGCGAAGCGCTGATCTGGCGCGCATCTGCGTCGATCTCGGCAAAGCCTCATGAATAACCCGGGCTAGTAAACGGCGCGTGGCGAAGGAACAGCAACGCTGCGCGTGGGCGCGCACGGAACTTTCGGTCGCGTACCACGACGAAGAGTGGGGCGTGCCCGTTCACGACGATCGCACGCTGTTCGAGTTCCTGATCCTCGAGGGTGCGCAGGCGGGCTTGAGCTGGGAGACGATCCTGAACAAGCGCGCGCACTACCGTGAGGTCTTCGACGACTTCGATCCCGAGCGCGTTGCGCGCTACGACGCGCGCAAGCGGGCGCGGCTCCTCGCCGACCCTGGCATCATCCGCAACCGTCTCAAGGTCGAGTCCGCCGTCTCGAACGCGCGTGTCTTCCTCGAGATCCAAGACGAGGCGGGCAGCTTCGACGCGCACCTCTGGGACTTCGTCGACGGCGAGCCGATCCGCAACCGCTGGCGCACGATGGACGAGGTGCCGGCGGAGACCGACCTGTCGCGGCGGATTGCGAAGGTGTGGAAGAAGCGCGGCCTGCGCTTCGTCGGCTCGACGATCGTCTACGCGTACCTGCAGGGCGTGGGCGTGATCGACGACCACCTCGTGAGCTGCTTCCGCCACGGCGCGTCCGCCCGGCGCCGGAAGGCTTAGCAGACTGTGGCAAGAGTCATCCCCCCGCGGAGCGCCGTCCTCCCCTCCGGCTTGGCCCCCGAAAGCCTCGCCGCGTCCACCGCTTCGCCTGGGTTTCCGGAGGCCAGCCTGGAGCGGATGCCGACGTTCTGCGGGCGAAGCACTCTCGCCACAGCGGGCTAGCCCCGGGGAAACGAGGGCCGGTATCGCGTTCGACGCACCGAAAGCGTTTCCGCCGCGCGGCGCGCGTGCGGTGGGGGCCGAACCGGCTTCTCCATAGCGCCAGGGCGGATGTGGGCGCCGCCCCGCACCTGGCACCGACCTTGCGTCCGGGGCGGCATGAGCAGCGGACTCTATCGAGCGGCGATCGCCATGGTCGGCCACGAACGTCGGCTCGATGCGATCGCGTCGAACCTCGCGAACCTCGGCACGACCGGGTTCAAGCGCGAATCCACCGCGACGCACGAGTTCGTCATCGCGGACGCGTCGAGCCCGGTGTCGCGCGGCATCCAGCTGACGACCCAGACGGACTTCACGCAGGGCAACCTGAAGCGGACCGAGCGGCGCTACGACTTCGCGCTCGTCGGTTCGGGCTTCTTCGCCGTCGAAGGTCCGAACGGCGAGGTGCTCACCCGCAACGGCGAGTTTCGCCTGAGCCCGCGCGGCGTGCTGCAAACCGACGAGGGCTACGCCGTGGCGTGGAAGAGCCGCGGCGCGCTCATCGATCCGAACGGTGAGCCGATCCTCGTCGACGGAGAAGGCAACGTGCGCCAGGGCTTGAGCCAGGTCGGCAAGTTGCGCCTGGTCGACTACGACGACAAGTCGAAGCTGAAGCTCACGACCGGCGGCTTCTGGGAAGCGCCCGCCGACCTGCCCGAGGCGACGGTCACCGCGGCGGTGAACCAGTACGCGCTCGAGGAATCCAACGCCACCGGCGTGGAAGAGATCATCGCGATGATCGGCGTGCAACGCGCCTTCGGTTCCGTCGCGAACCTGACCCAGTCCATCAAGCAGAGCTACTCGCGCCTCACGCGCTCGTTCTAGTCGGCCACCACGAACCGCTAGTCCGGATCATTCATGACGCTTCACCGAGATCGACACAGCGACGCGCCATACCAGCACTTCCCTCCCTCACCGGGTTCGACGACCCGTCAAG
>JAJDEV010000271.1 GCA_029259605.1 Planctomycetota bacterium
TCGACGCCGTCGAGCGCGGCCTCCTCGCCCCGACGCGCTACGCGAGCTACGTCGAGATCATGGACGAGCTCGTCCCCCCGCCGCTCGACGACTCCCACGAGCTGCCGCCGGACCGCGAGCCCTAGCAGCCCGTGGTGAAACACACGCCCTCGTCGGAGGGTGATGGATCCGTGCTGGCAAGGCGCGCTGACGACGCGTATTGGTGGAACCTCGGAGGAAGCGGAACGCAGGCAGCGCGGATCCAGCGCCGTTCGAGGGTGGCGTGAGTTTCACCACGGGCTGCTAGCGAACTCGATCAATCCGAAACGCGAGCGAGGCGCTCGACTTCGCTCGCGAATGCAAACGCCTCTGCCTCCCAGGCCTCGGCGACCTCTGCACTGAGACCCGTGCGCGGGAAGACGCCCCAGATCCAGGTCTCGCTGCTCGCGAGCCTTCCGTCCGCCGCGAACGTCCGTTGGAGGCCATGTCGCTGGCCGAGTGCGAAGCGACTCTCGGTTCGACGTCCATCTCTGTGGTGAGAGATCGACGGACCATCGGGGAGTCCGGCGCGCCAGGACTGAGCCCATGAAACGCGCCCGTCGTCCACGAACGAGACCGGGCCATCGAGGACTCCGTCCACCCAGGTCGTGATCACCTGTCGATCGCCGAACGCGAGCGTCCAAATCCCCTGCCTCCGGCCGAAGGCGTCGACGTTTCCCTCTGCCGTCCCGCCTTCGACCGCCGCCCCGTCCGTACTGCGAAGACGTACGGGCGCGGCGTCGGGGCGCTCGGGCGCTTCCGCGAGACTGCGAAGTCGATCGAGACCGACGTCGTCGAGCGAGAAGCGGCCCACGAACACGAGAATCCCAGGTCCATCGACCTGACCGAACAGCTTGAATTCGAGGCTCGCCCGGTCCTTGCCCACGAGGACGGTCGCGACTCCGCCACCACCGTGCGGGTAGCTATCTGCGAACACGTCCGAGGACCACATCATCGTAGCTCGCGCTCCGCCCGGGCCTAGCGTCACCGTCGCGCGGTGCGACTCGAATCCCCCTGGGGCAGAGTATTCGACGACGACATCCTCGCCCTCGATCCAACGCGCGATGCGCGGACGTCGAGAGCGCGCACCTGACTCGTGGTCGAACGGGCCTCGCACGAATGGGCCGGCTCCCACGAATCCCTGGATGATCGCAACCTCGGATGTGGAGTCGGGCTCGTCATCGACCAACAGCACACGAGCAGCGATCGGAAACCAGTGCTCCTCGTTCGAACGATCGTGGGGATCCGCGTCGACGACGTGAGCTAGGACGAGTGCCGCTAGGAGCATGGGTCTCTCCGCATCCTGATTTGTGAGTCCAAGAGAAGAAGTCAGTCCGGAACGCGGGCGAGGCGCTCGACTTCGCTTGCGAACGCGAGCGCCTTGGCCTCAGCCGCTCGCGCATCGGCCGGCGTGCGCCGACGCCCACCCCAGGTGTACGTTTCGCTGTACGTCAGAGTGCCATCGGCATCGAACACTCGCTGAAGGCCATGCCTTCGACCGAGCGCAAAATGACTGTCCTGACTCCCGCCCACGTCGCAAATGATCGAGGGACCGTCTGGAAGGCCCGCGCGCCAGACCTGCGCCCAATACACAACGCCGTCCCGCGAGAACGTCGCGGGACCATCGAGGACTCCGTCCGACCAAGTCGTGACGACGTGTAGCTCGCCGAACGTGTTCGTCCAAATCCCTTGTCGCCGTCCGAGCACGTCGACATCGCCCTCCGACTTGGCGTCGGACCCGACAGCTCCGAGCCCGCTAGGTTGGCGTTCGGTTGACGTGCCAGAACGCTCGCGACGACCCGCGAGTCTCCGAAGTCCCGCGAGTCCGACGTCGTCGAGGGAGAAGCGCCCGACGAGAGCAAACACCTCGTTTCCCCCCTCGACAGCGAAGAGCTTGAATTCGACCACGGACCGCTCCTCCCCCGCGTACACCACCACAACGCCGCTCCCGTCACTCACGGGCCGAGGGGCAGTGTCGCCGTACAACGCGATGGACGCGCTTCCGCCGCCGGGGCCGATCTGGATGGAAGCACGATGTCCCGAGTACCCAGCCGGATCTGAAGCCGAGTACTTGACGACGACGTCTTCTCCTGCGACGTGAAGCTCGATGAGGGGCCGGCGCGAGAACACATCCTCCCTTCCCCCGTCGAACGGGCCTTCGAAGAAGGGGCTCGCTCCGGCGAAGCCCGTCATCGTTGCGACACGGTTCGACGCTCGTGTCGAAAGATCGTCGCTTGACACCACGCGGACGACGATCGGGAACCACTCGTCGTCGTTCACCGCTCGCCCGGGTTCGACGTGAGCGACTTGAACGGCGTGAACAAGCGCGAAGGCAGCGAGGAGCATGACGTGATCGAGCAAGGTGTGTGCCGGGATCATCCGAACCAGCCGCGCACGGCCGCGATCTTGTAGATCCACGATGCGGCCATCGCGGTGATGAGCACGACGACGAGCGGGAACCAGTCGCGCGTGTGGAGATCGACCCAGAGGTCGCGGCCGCGGAGCTGGCCGGCGACGGCCCATAGCACGAAGACGACGGCCAGGAGCGCGAGCAGCAGCCCGAACGGCTGTGCGACGAACGAGTCGAGCAGATCCCCTCGCGCGGCGCTCGCGACCGAAGTCGTCACGCCGCAGCCCGGGCACGGAAAGTTCCAGGCGAGCATCGGGTAGCACGGCTTCAGGCCGAGCCTCTCGTGCGTGCCGTAGCCGCGCGCGTCGGGCTCGAGGAAGAGCGCGAAGAGCAGCAGCGCGACGGCGCCGGAGAGCGCGATCCCGAGCACGACCCAATGCTCGGTCGAACGCCGCGGCGGCGAATCGTCGAACGCGGACGGCGGGAGCGGGTCGCTCGGCATGCCGAGCATTCTAGTCGAAGAGCCGCCGGCTACTCGTTGAAGTCGTACACGTACGACAGACGCGTCTTGTTCAAGATCGCGTACGACAGGCCGTTCAACAGCTCGAGGTCGCGATCGCCCTCGAGCTTCATCCCGCGCACTTCGGGCTTGTGGATCACGAAGAAGCGGCGCGTCGAGCGGTCGTCCGCTTCGTAGCTTCCCGGCCGCACCTGCCCGGCGATCTCGACGTTCAGGTTCCCGGTATAGAACGCGCGCACCCGTTGGATCTTGTGATCGCCCGTCGCCATACGCGCCGCGTGCGGGTCGCCGGCCGTCTCGATCAGCTCGTGGGCGAGCAGGATCTCGTCGACGTTGACGTGCAGCAGCGGCGTGCTGATCCGGTCGCGGCTGTTCAGGTCGATCAGCGTCGCGTCGCGCACCTTCACGAAGAACTTCCGGTACTCATCGAGGAGCTGCGAGAGGCGCGTGTACTTGTTCTCGACCTGACCCTTGATCAGGAACGCGTCCGTGAGGAGCAGATCAGAAACGATCGTCATCATCGCGTTTCGTTCTCGCGTGCAATGCGCACGCGGCTCCTCGTAGCTCCGACCAGGTGCAGCGATCCCGTAACGAGGATCCAGCCCTGTGTTCCGATTCGTTGCGCCGCCATGCTCAGTGCTTCCCCTGGATCCGCGGCGGCTTCCGCGGGCAACCCGATCGACGCGGCTTCATCGAGAAGTCGCTCGGGGGATGCATACGGTCCGGGCACCAGAGACGTGCAGACCACCCTATCGACGCGGCCCCGGAGCACCTTGAGGAGCGAGGCGACGTCTTTGTCCGCTCCGCAGCCGAAAACGACCGTCGGGAGGCCGGGAAGGCGGGAATCGCGCGCGAGCTCCGCGAGAACGGCGTCGAGGCTCGCCGGAACGTGCGCGCCGTCGAGGATCACGGGCGTGGGGCCGATCCGACCGAACTCCATGCGGCCGGGAAGGGCGGCGTCGCGCTCGGCCCCGTCCTCGAGCGGCGCGTAGCCGAGCTCGGCCAGCGCGGCGTTCGCGAGCCGCCGGTTGCGCTCAGCGATCGGCGTCGACGGCGCGGGCGGTTCGACTCGCACGAGCCGTGCGCCCACCTCGGTCGCGACCTCGCCGATCGCGCGCCCCGCCTCGTCGTCCTCACCTCCGGCGCCGGACACGAGCGCCACACCAGCGCGCGCGATCCCGGCCTTCTCGCGCGCGATCGCGGCGCGCGTCGTTCCGAGGATCGCCGTGTGCTCGAGCGAGATGTTCGTGATAACGCCGAGCTCGGGTTCGACCGCGTTCGTCGAATCCAGCCGCCCCCCGAGCCCGCACTCCAGGATCGCCCACTGGACGCCGGCGTCGCGCATGGCGAGCAACGCGGCCGCGGTGACGACGTCGAACCAGGTCGCCTCGGCCCCCGCGTCCTCGGCGGCGAGTTGTGCGTCGAGCACGAGCTCGAGCGCCGCGGCCAACTCCCGATCCGCGATGTCGCGACCCCCGATCCGCACCCGCTCGTTCACGCGCTCGACGTGTGGCGAGGCGTACGCGGCCTCGCGCTCGCCCGCCGCCCGCAGCCCGGCCGCGATCAGGCTCGCCACCGAGCCCTTGCCCTTCGTTCCGGCGACGAGCACACACCGCAGCCCGCGATCGGGGGCGCCGACGCGGTCGAGCAGCGCGCGCGCGGGCGCTACGCTCTGGCGCATCAGGCGGCCGCTGTGGTCGGAGCGCGCCCGCCTTTCCCAGTCGACGAGGCCGTCCAAGCGCTCGAGCGCCCGCGTCAAGTCCGGGTCCCCTTCTCCCCGATCGTTCTTAAAGGAAGTCGCCACGAAACCCGATGCGCATAGTGGAGAAGGATGGGTCGGCGTCTTCGCGGTGCGCGCGGCGCTCGGCCGACGATCCTACCAGTCCCCACTCCACCTGATCCCGTGACGTCCCCCCGATTCCTCCGCGCCCTCACCCGACGCTGCGCGTGCGCGCTCGCGGCGCTGTCCGTCGCGCTGGTCGCGAACGGGCAGGACGCGCAAGAGCAAACGCTCGACGATGTGTCGAACGAGCTGACCCGCGCGGTCTTCCGCCGACGCCCGTGGCTCGCGGCCGAGCGCGGCTGGGAAGAGGTCGGGCTCGGCGTCGGCAGGTACGGCTTTGCCGACCGCGCCTGGTGGATCCACACGATCGAGGATCTCGAGGACGCGCTCGACGACATGCGGCACGTCGACCTCACGCCGGAGCAGACCGCGCGGTTCCACGCGCTCGCGGGCGCGACGAGTGTCGAGCGCATCCAGCACGAATCTCGCTCGCAGGAGCGTTGGAGCGCGGAGAGCTTCGTGCGACGCATCCAGTTGATCCTCGGCGGCCGCATCTCGTCGCCGCCGTATTCGCCAACCGCGCAGGCCGAGGTTCTGCACGTGCTCGACGAGCTGCCCGGCTACTGGAAATCGGCGCGGCAGAGCCTCGTCTCGCCGGTCGAAGCCTGGACGCGCGAGGGGATGATCGAGCTCGATCAACTGGAGCACTTCCTCAGTGCGCGTCGCGACGAGTTCGCGAACGGCTTCGACGACGAAGCGCGCGCGGAAGTCGGCGTAAGGTTCGACGCCGCCATCGCCGACATCGCGGCGTTTCGCGAGTGGCTCGAGGACGCGCCGACCGGGATCGGCGGGTCGGAAGTCCGCGTCGAAGCACGCCGTTGGGAGGCGATGGTGCGTGCCGCGACCGGCACGGAGTGGACGACCGAGGAGATCAAGGTTCGGCTGACGCGCGACCTGGCGCGTGCGGAGCGCGACTACGGACCGCGTTGGCGTGACGCGGGTGCCGTGGTGACGAACGGCAGCGTCTTCGACACCAACGCGCTGGTTTCGCTCTCGATGAGAGCGCTCGAACTGGCGCGGTCCGTGCTCGATCTGCCCGCGCTCGACGCCGACATCACGCTGCGCTTCGAACCGCTCGAAACGCCGCTCTGCATCGGCAACGAGACCTCGGGCTTGGACGGGAATATCGAGACCATCCACCTCGATCCGTCGTTGCTCCTGCGCGACGACTTCGGCACGCGCGCCGCGCTCGCGCTTCGCTACGGCTATCCCGGCGAGGCGTTCTTCCGGAACCAGGCGCGTGCGGCGGAGGATCCGTTCGCGCGCTACCTCTGGGGCGTCGGCGCCGCGGAAGGCTTCGGCCTCTACGCGCTCGATTGGATCCAGCGGATCGACGCGCCCGACAACGTGTTCCGCGACGACCGCACCTTCGCCGCCGAGGCCGCGCGACAGCGGCTCGTCGAGGGCGCGCGCTTGCTCGCCGCGCTCGAATTCCACGCCCAGGGACTGTCGACGGACGAGGTCGCCGAAGGGCTGCGACGCCGAACCGGCCTCGACCTCGAGCGCGCGTTGCAGGAGGCGCACAACGTCGTGTCGGACCCGCTGCTCGGCGTCGGCTACCTCGTGTGGGCGGAGCTGCGCCTGTTCGAGGACGCGCTCGGCGAGGAAGAGGACGCGCACGGGGCCATCGGCCGCACGCTGCGCGCGACGCTCTCGACGACGGGCCTGCGCCCGGTCGACCGCAAGCTGCTGTCCGCGCGCGCGCAGTAGGCGCGGACGGAACAAAAAGCGAGGGGTCGAAACGCGCCTCGCAAAAACCCAAAGCGAGGGTCAGCCAGCGCCCCCGGAATCCGATACGGAGGATGGCCCCAGGCTCCCCATGGTCGAACTACTGCACCGAGTTCGCGTCTTCGTTTACCAGCTCAACGATGGCGCGCCCGACTACCTCCTCCTGCGCAGCGCGCAGGGCATCGAGGGTTTCTGGACGCCCATCCACGGTCCGATCGGGTTCGGCGAGCAGCTCGAGTCCGCGATCCGTCGCGAGGTCATGGACGACATCGGACTCGGCCGTCCGCACAAGCTGCTCGACCTGCAGATGACCTCGCGCTGGCTGGTCGGCGACGAAGAGGTCATCGAGTGGAACTACGGGTTCCAGACCATGCCGAACGCCGACTCGCTGAAGCTCGATGCCGAGCGCTGGGCCGACTTCCGCTGGTCCGGCTTCGCCGCCGCCTACCCCTCGCTCGAGCTCGAGAACGATCGCGCGGCCATCATCCGGCTGCACGCGATGCTGCACGACGCGGCGTAGTAGACGCGCAGCTACGCGAGGAAGCCGAGCGATGCGTACGTGCCACCGAGCACGCGCTCGGGTGCGCAGGCGAAGCAGCCACGGATCGCTTCCGCGTAGACGCGACGGAAGTCGGTCGTGAAGACGAGGTCGCCTTCGTCGAGCTCCACCAGCGACGGGTGCGCGCCGTAGACTCCGCCGGCGACGCGTCCGCCCGCGACGAACATCGGGCCCGCGCAGCCGTGGTCGGTGCCGCCCGAGCCATTCTCGGCGACGCGGCGGCCAAACTCCGAGAAGACGACCACGATCGCGCGCCGTCCGACCTCCGAGCGTTGGAGGTCGTCGAGGAACGTCGTGAGCCCGCCGTCGAGCGTCTCCATCAGGTCCTGGTGTCGATCGCGCTGTGCGTTGTGCGTGTCGAAGCCGCCGAGTTCGACCGAGATGACGCGCGTCCCGAGTCCGCCGTTCACGAGCGCCGCGGCCGCGCGCAGGTTTTCGCCGAACGCATCGTCCGGATAGTCCGCCTCGGTGCGATAGCGAAGCACCGCCGAGCGCAACGCGGCGCTGCTCGCGCGCGCGTCCCGCGTCATCTCGCGCAGGAATGCGAGCGCGCCGTCGCGACCCGTCGCGTTGCGGTCGAGCTCGGCCAGGCTGTCCGCGTTCTTGATCCACCGATAGCCGGCCGGTGCGGTGAACGCGGCAGCCGGATGCGCGGTCGATTGCACCGAGTACGGCATGTTCGAGCCGACGTGCACGACGCGGTTCGGCGCGACGTCGTTCCCGAACTCGGCCGCGCACAACTTGCCGATCCAGCCGTCGCCCGCGTTGCGCCCGCCCGCATCCGCGGTGTGCCAGATCTCGAGCGACTTGAAGTGCGAGCGGTTCGGCTGCGGATAGCCCGCGCCCTCGACGATCGCGAGTCCGCCGTTGTCATATCGCTCGCGCAGCCTGCCGAGCGCCGGGTTGAGGCCGCGGTACTCGTCGAGCTTCAACACGTCGTCCGCCTTCCAGCGCGTCGACTTGCGCGCCGCGTGATAGACGTCGTCGCCGTACGGAACGACCATCGAGAGCCCGTCGTTGCCTCCGCTGAGCTGGATCAGCACGAGCGCGCGATCGTCGTCGCGCGCGCCGCACGGCGCGCCACCGAAGCTCGGCAATACCGACAGGCCGGAGAGCGCGCCGGCGCGCGCGAGGAACGCGCGGCGGTCGAAGGCTCGGGAGGGAAGCGTCATGGCGTGGGGCTCAGTGGAGTTGCGCTTCGGGGAGACTGAGGACGACGTGTGCGAAGCGCCGGAGCATCGGCTCGCTGGCCCACGTGCGCTGACTCGAACCGCCCTCGGCGAGGCCGCTCGCTTCGCGGTCCGCGCGCAGGACCTCGACCAGGCTCGCCTTCGTCGCAGCGTCGGCTTCGATCGCGAGCAGGCGTTCGCACAGCACCTCGACGACCTCGGCGTCGCTCTCCGCGCGCGCGTCGCGCACGACAGCCGTCAGATTGATGCGGCGACCGACGTGGTCGAAGCGCCGCAGCCCGCGCAGCTCGCCGAGCGCGCGGCGTTCGCGCTCGCGCTCCTCGCGACGGGCGTTCTGCTCCGCGTCGGCGTCCACTTCGTCGGATGCGACGACCTCGCCCATCTCGTCCATCGCCCCCATCTCGCCCGCGGACGCCGCCTCCATCGAATCGCCGAACGGATTGAGCGTCGGATCCTCGAGCGGGTCGTAGTCGAGGAAGTCGTCCATCGACACTTCGCCGAGCAGGACGCCCGCGAGGTTGCCGCGCTGCATCAGCGTCCCAGTGGTGATCCACGCGCGTCCGCCCTCCCAACCCTTCACGTTCGGCGGGAAGAGCAGGCGCTGGCCGAGCATGCTCGAGCCGAGCAACACGAGCGCGGGCGGCGGCTCCATGTCGAGGCGCCGCGCCGTCCCGACCAGGAAGTCGATCGGCCCCGCGATGCGCGCGCCGAGGACCTCGTCGCGATAGAACGCCGGATCGATGAACAGCGCGCGCAGCAGCGGCGCGACCTCGAAGTCCGCTTCGCACAGCACCTCGGCGTACCGTTCGACCCGCTCGTCCGACGGCTCGGCGCCTTCGAACCACACGAGCAGCTTCCGCGCCAGGAACGGCGCGCAGTGCTCGCTGTCGATCAGCACGTCGATCACGTCGTCGCCGTCGAGCAACCCCGTGACGCCGAGCACGGTCTTCTGCTTGTAGTCGTGGTCGCGGCGCGAGAAGCGGAAGCGGCCGTCGTCGTCGGTCCAACCCGTGAACGCGCGCGCCGCTTCCTTGACGTCGTCCTCGGTGTAGTGGCCCTCGCCGAGCGTGAACAGCTCCATCAGCTCGCGCGCGAAGTTCTCGTTCGGCTTCTTCGAGCGGTTCGCGTCGTTGTCGAGGTACTCGAGCATCGCCGGGTCGCGCGCGATCTCGTGCACGAGCTGGCGAAAACTGCCGAGGCCGTGCGTCCGGAAGAGCTGGTTCTGCACGATCATCTCGTGCGAGTTCTTCACGTCGTCCATCGAGCTCGTGAAGTGCCCGTGCCAGAACAGCGTCATGCGCTCGCGCAGCGGATCGTCGCCCTCGATCATCCGCTCGACCCACCACGACAGAAAGTCCCGCAGCTGGTCGTAGTCGTCGCGACGGATCTCGCGCGCGAGGTCGCGGCGCGACTCGTCGTCCAGCTCCATGTCGACCGCGCCCATCTCGCTCGACTCCATGTCCGCCAGGCGATCGCGGAGCGCGCCGCGGCGGCGCACGCGCGTGTAGTACGGCTCGTGAATGTGGTCGTCGCCGCGAAAGAGCTCGTCGACGTAGGCTTCGAGCCCGAGGTCGACCGCGCGCTCGACCTCCTCGGGCGTCGCGCCGAAGCCCGCGCGGTTGATGAGGTGCTCGGCGGCGCGCGCGTTCCAATCCACGCGCTCCTGCGCCACGAGCGGCTGGACGGCGACGGCGGCGACGGCGAGGAAGAGCGGGATTCGGTGCATGGAGGTCGCGGGTGGGCGGGCGCGGACGAGCCTGGAACCACGCTCCAGGTTCCAGGTTTCGCGGTGAATCCGCCAGGGTGCGCCGTGCGAACGGAAACGAGCGGCGCTCCTCGCTAAGATTCGCGCCGCGCCCGCCCGTCCCCCACCGCATGCCTTCGTCCTCCCACCCGGTTCCGCCGCCCGATCTCCAGACGTGGGTGCGAGACCTCGCGCGCGCCGGAGAACTGGTCGAGATCGACGCCAAGGTCGATGCCGAGCTCGAGGTGCCCGAGATCCATCGGCGCGTCATCGCTGCGGGCGGCCCGGCGCTCCTCTTCCGGCGCGTCCGCGGCTCGGCGTTCCCGCTCGTCACGAACCTGTTCGGCACCAGGTCACGCGTGCTGTCCGCCTTCGGTTCGCGGCCGCGCGAGCTGATCGGCGAGCTGGCGCGCCTGCCCGAAGAACTCGTTCCGCCGACGCTCGGCAAGCTGTGGAAGAAACGCGCCCTCTTCGCGACGGCGGCGCGCGTCGGCATGAAGCGCGCGCGTTCGGGCGCCGTGCTCGACCACGAGCAGACGCCCGCGCGCCTCACGTCGTTGCCCGCGACGAAGAGCTGGCTGCGCGACGGCGGGCGCTTCCTCACGCTGCCGCTCGTGTACACCGAACACCCCGAGTCGGGCGTTCCGAACCTCGGCATCTATCGGATGCAGATCTTCGACGACGGCGCGACGGGCATGCACTTCCAGATCGGCAAGGGCGGCGGTTTCCACCTGTCCGCGGCGGCCGAGCGCGGCGAGCGGCTGCCCGTGAACGTGCACCTCGGCGGGCCGCCCGCGCTCATGCTGTCCGCCCTGGCGCCGCTGCCCGAGAACGTGCCCGAGCCGCTGCTCGCCAGCCTGCTGCTCGGCAAGCGTTTGAAGCTCACGCGCCACGCATCGTCGCCGCTGCCGCTGTTCGCCGATGCCGAGTTCGTTCTCGTCGGCAGCGTCGATCCGAAGGTGCGCCGCGCCGAGGGTCCGTTCGGTGACCACTACGGCTACTACTCGGAGACGCACGACTATCCGGTGTTCGACGTGCGCACCGTCGTGCACCGGAAGGACGCGATCTTCCCGGCGACGGTCGTCGGCAAGCCGCGCCAAGAGGACTTCTTCCTCGGCGACTTCGTGCAGGAGCTCCTGTCGCCGCTCTTCCCGCTCGCGATGCCGGCGGTGCGCGACCTGTGGAGTTATGGCGAGACGGGCTATCACTCGCTCGCCGCGGCGGTCGTGCACGAGCGCTATCGGCGCGAAGCGATGGCGAGCGCGTTCCGCATCCTCGGCGAGGGGCAGCTCTCGCTGACGAAGTTCCTGCTCGTCACGGATCGTGCGCTCGACCTCACGGACTTTCGCGCCGTGCTCACGCACGTGCTCGCGCGCGCGAACTTCGCCACCGACCTGTTCCTGTTCGGCAACCTGTCGATGGACTCGCTCGACTACGCGGGCCCGGTCATCAACGAGGGCGGCAAGGGTGTTTTGCTCGGACTCGGCGACGCGCAGCGCGATCTGCCGGACGCGTTCGAGCGCGCGCTCCCCGGCGGCGTGACGCGCGCGATCGTGTTCTCGCCCGGCTGCCTCGTGATCGAGGGGCCGAGCCACGCGGACGACGCCGACTTCGCCGCGCGCGTCGTGCGCGACTCGGCGTTCGCGGGCTGGCCGCTGCTCGTCCTCACGGACGATGCCGAGCGCGCGGCCCGCAGCACGGCGAACTTCCTCTGGACGACGTTCACGCGCTTCGACCCCGGATCCGACGTGCACGCGGCGGAAGTGCGGCTCGAGCGACACCACCCGGCCTTCACGCCGCCGATGCTGATCGACGCGCGCATGCGCGCGCAGTATCCGAAGGAGCTCTTCTGCGACGAGGACACCGCGCGCACGGTCGATCGGCGCTGGTCCGAGTACTTTCCGGCCGGCGGCGTCGAGATGGGCGACTCGGACCGCGGACACCTCGACTGAGAGGCGCGGTCACAGCCGCGCCGTGCGAGGCGTAGGATGCGGATTCCCACGGAGCCCACCGCATGAAGAACCTCGCCCGCTCGCTCACGCTCGTCGTCGTCGCCTGCACGTCGGAAATCGGTCAGGAGCAGGAGCGCGCGACCGCGCCCTCCACGTTCGACCAAACGCACGCCGTGTGGACCGAGGTGCTCGCCGCCCACGTGAGCGGCGGCGCGTTCGACTACGCGACGCTGAAGAAGGAGCCCGCGCGACTCGACGCGTACCTCGCCACGCTCCACGCCGTCACACCGGACGCGCTCGCGAGCTGGACGAAGAGCCAGCGCTACGCCTTCTGGATCAACGCGTACAACGCGCACACGATTCGGAAGGTCCTCGACAACTACCCGCTGAAGAGCATCCGCGACCTGGACGGCCTGTTCGGCCTGAGCAGCGTCTTCGACGACGCGTTCATCGCGATGCCCGCGCTACATCCGAAGGGCAAGAACGAGAAGCTGTCGCTCAACGACATCGAGCACGGGATCCTGCGCGCCGACTTCCAGGACGCGCGCGTCCACGCCGCGGTCAACTGCGCCTCGATCAGCTGCCCGAACCTGCGCGCCGAAGCGTTCGTGGCGGCCAAGCTCGACGCCCAACTCGACGAACAGATGCGGCTCTTCATCGCGGACCCGACCAAGAACCGCTTCAACGAGAAGAAGAGCCGCGTCTCCGAGATCTTCAAGTGGTTCAAGGACGACTTCGAGCGCGACGCGAAGAGCGTGCGCGAGTACGTCGCGCGCTACGCGTCGAACGCGAACGCGCAGCTCGTGCGCGACGCGAAGCTCGAGTACCTCAGCTACGACTGGAAGCTGAACGACGTCGCGCAGTGAGAGCGGTAGTACGGAGTCGCACACCACCCGGAGTTTTTCCAACGAAGGGTGCCGCACGAGAATCGTCGCGACTCCAGTTTCGGGGTCGGAGGCCGATGCGCCTCTGGAGTCGCGACGATTCTCGTGCGGCACCCTTCGTTGGAAAAACTCCGGGTGGTGTGCGACTCCGTACTACTGCATCACGCGTTCGCGAAGTCGTAGAAGCCGGGGTTCGCGAGCGGCGGGTTCGACTCGCGGCGGATCTGGTACGTGCGCACGGCCCACAGGTCGCGGAAGACGCGATACACGAGCGCGGTGCGATCGAGGTAGTCGACACCGCTCGAACCGCCCGTTCCTGTGCGCCGGCCGATGACGCGTTCGACCATGCGCGCGTGGCGCTGGCGGAAGATGAGCATCACCTGTTCGAGCTCGATCAAGCCGTCGAGCACTTCGCGCGGCCACGCTAGAAGCGGCAGCTCGCGATACGAGACCACGAAGAGCGCGGCGGCGCGCACGCGGCGACGGCGTGCGCCGCCTTCCTCGTCGGTCGGATTCAGGAACTCGACGATCGCGCGCTTCTCGTCTTCATAGCGCGCGCGCAAACGATCCTCCTCGGCCGGATCGGCGGAGCGCGCGAGCGCGATCTCACACGTGCGGCTCACCTCTTGGTGCGCGGCGTCGATGTACGCATCGATGAAACGCGCCAGACCCGCGTCCGCGTCGGGTGCATCGAACCGAACGCCGTCGATCGGCGCTCGGAGCAGCCATTCTTCGATCGCGACCGCGAGGCTCGGGCCGTCCAGCTTCTGCGCGGCGACGTGCTCGAACGCCGTCGAGTTCGCTCCGCCATGGCCGCGCAACGCCTCCATGTAGCTCTCGCTGAGGCCGAGCGGGACGCGCGACTCGTCGTCGAGCCCGAGCAGGATCTCCATCTGGCGCATCTGCGCGCTCTGGAAGCCGCTGGCGGGCATGAGCTTGTCGCGGAAGCCGAGGTACTCGCGCGTCGTCAGCGTCTCGATCACTTCGAAGTGCGATGCGCAGCGCCTGAAGAGCACGTTGATGCGCTGGATGCTGCGCACCGCCTTCGACATCTCCTGATCGTCGACGAGCTCCTGATGGAAGAAGTCGCGCAGCGCGCCGAGCTCGCGCAGGATCAGCTTGAACCACAGCTCGAACACCTGGTGCACGGTGATGAACAGCACCTCGTCGTTCGTGAGCTCGGACTCGTCGGATTCGAGTCCGCCCTGGAGCGAGAGCAGGTCGTCGACGCGGATGTAGTCCCAGTAATTGGTCGGCTTGTCAGGCTTCATGCGGCGCACAGGGTAGCCCGCATTCGCCCCGAGGCCAGCTTGTCGGAAATCGAACGGCCCCCGTGCGTGCGTCGCGGATAGAATCCCGCGCGCCATGTCCATCACCACACGACCGAGCTCGGCGCCCGCGCGTCCCGCCTCCTCCTCCACGCCTACGCTGCAGGACGTAGAAGCGCTTCTGGCGCGTCCGCTGCTCGAACTGGTCTTCGAAGCCGCGAGCGTGCACCGCACGCACCACGACCCGCGCTACGTGCAGTGCTCGCAGTTGCTCTCGATCAAGACCGGCGGCTGCCCCGAGGACTGCGGCTACTGCTCGCAGAGCGCACACCACGGCTCCGACCTCGAGAAGCAAGCGCTGCTCGACGTCGGCTCGACGCTTGAAACGGCGAAGAACGCGAAGGCGAACGGCGCCGACCGCTTCTGCATGGGCGCGGCGTGGCGCGAGGTCAAGGACGGGCCCGAGTTCGATCGCGTGATCGACATGGTCAAGGGCGTCAAGGAGCTCGGGCTCGAGACGTGCGTCACGCTCGGGATGCTGAACGACGCGCAGGCGTCGCGCCTCAAGGATGCCGGCCTCGACTACTACAACCACAACCTCGACACGGGTCGCAGCTACTACGACCAGGTCATCACGACGCGCAAGTACGACGACCGGCTCGACACGCTCGCTTCGGTGCGCAGCGCGGGCATCCACGTCTGCAGCGGCGGCATCCTCGGCATGGGCGAGTCGGTGACGGCGCGCGCGGAGCTCTTGCTCGAGCTCGCGTCGCTCGACCCGCAACCCGAGAGCGTGCCGATCAACGCGCTCGTTCCGGTCGAGGGCACGCCGCTCGGCGAGTCCAAGCCGCTCGAGTGGGACGAGCTCGTGCGCGTCGTCGCGGCGACGCGCATCCTGATCCCGGGCGCGGTCGTGCGATTGAGCGCGGGACGCACGGAGATGACGGAAGAGGGCCAGGCGCTCGCGTTCCTCGCCGGCGCGAACTCGATCTTCGTCGGCGACGAGCTGCTCACCACGCCGAACCCGGCGCCGACGAGCGACGCGGCGCTGTTCGACAAGCTCGGCCTCGAGGCCGTGCGGGCCTGCAACGAAGCGGACCGATCGTCCGCGGGCTGCGGGAGCTGACGGTGGCGACCTTCGAGCGCCAGCTCGCGCTCGAGATGGAGCGTTGGGAGGCGCGTGGCTTGCGCCGCAGCGTCGATCGCGAAGTCGCGGAAGGGCGCGTCGACTTCGTGTCGAACGACTACCTCGGCCTGTCGCGTCACCCCGACTTGATCTCCGCAGCACAAGAAGCGCTCGCGATCGACGGCGCCGGCGGCCGCGCGTCGCGCCTGCTCGGCGGCGGCGGCGCGTCGCACACGCGCGCCGAAGACGCCGCGCGCGACTGGCTCGGCGCCGAGGCCGCGCTGCTCTTCCCCTCCGGTTACCAGGCCAACCTCGGCGTCGTGTCCGCGCTCGTCACGCGCGGCGACGCGGTCTTCTCCGACGCGCGCAACCACGCCTCGATCGTCGACGCCGCACGCCTCAGTCGAGCGCGCGTGTACATCCACGCGCACCTCGATCTCGACGAGCTCGATCGCCAGCTCGCGAGCGCGAGCGGCGCGCGCCGGCGGCTGGTCGTCACCGAGGCGATCTTCAGCATGGACGGCGACGCGCCGCACCTCGCCGAGCTGGCGCTCTTGTGCGAGCGGCGCGACGCGTGGCTCGTGCTCGACGAGGCGCACTCGATCGGCCTCTCCGGTCCCGAAGGCGCGGGCGCGTGGGCCGCGCTCGGGCGCGCGGACGACGGGCCGCTCGTTGCCCGCATCCTGACCGGCGGCAAGGCGCTCGGCGTCGGCGGCGCGCTGGTCGTCGGTTCGAACGCGCTGCGCGAGCAGCTCGTGAATCGCGCGCGCAGCTTCGTGTTCACCACCGCGCCGCCGCCCGCGCTCGCGGCCGCGCTCGCGCAATCGATCGAGGTCGCGCGCGGCGCGGATACGGAGCGCGCACGCGTCTCCGAGCTCGCGCGCGGTTTGGCCGAGCGCCTCGGACTCGCCGCGCCCGCCGCCGCGATCCTGCCCGTGGTCGCGGGAACGCCGGAGCGCGCGCTCGAGTGGGCGGCGGCGACGGCGGAGGTCGGCCTCGACGTGCGCGCGGTGCGGCCTCCGACGGTTCCCGACGGAGCGTCGGGGTTGCGCGTCGTGCTGCACGCGTTCAACACGGAGGCGGAGTGCGACGAGCTCGCGCGCGCGCTGCCGCCCGCGACCGAGCGCGCGCAGCTCGTGCCCGCATCGGCGCCGACGGACGCGCACGCCGACGCGCTGTTCGTCGTCGGCACGGACACCGACATCGGCAAGACCGTCGTCAGCGCGATCTTGTTGCGCGCGGCGCGACGCCTGGGCAAGGCCGCGTACTGGAAGCCGGTGCAGACGGGCACGGAGTCGGGCACGGGCGAGGGCTCGGACACGCACGCCGTCGGCGAACTCGCGGAGGCCGCGCCACACGAGCTCTTGCGACCGGCGTGGAGCTTCCCGCTGCCGGCGTCGCCGCACGAGGCCGCGGCCGACGTCGGGCAAGCGATCGATCCGACGCGCGTACACGAGGGCCTCGCGGGTTTGACGCGCACGCTGGAGGGCGCGCGCATCGTCGTCGAGCTCGCCGGCGGCCTGCTCGTCCCCTATCGGCTCGAGCCCGACGTCGCGACCCAGGCCGACTGGCTCGCGACCGCGCGCGTCCCGCACGTGCTCGTCGCGCGCTCGGGGCTCGGGACGCTGAACCACACGCTGCTCACGCTCGAGGCGCTGCGCGCGCGGCACCTCGAGCCGCGCGCGCTCTTCCTCGTCGGCGACGCGCACGCGTCCAACCGCGCGACGCTCGTGAAGCTCGGCGGCTTCGAGCACGTCTTCGAGCTGCCCTGGTTCGACGCGTTGACGCCCGCGTGCCTCGACGACTGGCTCGACAAGAACGACCTCGCTCCGGTGTTCGCGCGATGAGCGATCTCACGAAACGCGATGCCGCGCACTCGTGGCATCCGTACACACAGCACGGCGTCGACCGCGACCCGCTGCCGGTGGTCGGCGCGCACAAGGCCACGCTCGTGCTCGAGGACGGGCGCGAGCTGATCGACGCGATCTCGTCCTGGTGGGCGTGCTTGCACGGGCACGGCACGCCCGAGCTGGTCGCCGCGATGCACGCGCAAGCAGAGACGCTCGACCACGTGCTCTTCGCCGGCGCCACGCACGAACCCGCGGTGCGCCTGGCCGAGGAGCTGATCGCCGTCGCGCCGGGCGGCCTGAACCGCGTCTTCTACTCCGACAACGGCTCGACCGCCGTCGAGGTCGCGCTGAAGATGGCGTACCACGCGCAGGTCCACGCCGGCGAACCGGAGCGCACGGTCTTCCTCGCGCTCGAGGGCTCGTACCACGGCGACACGTTCGGCGCGATGGCGATCAGCGACCGCGTCCCGTTCTTCGAGCCATACGAACCGTTCCTGTTCGACGTGCGCCGCGTCCCGCCCGACGCGGACGCGCTGTGCGCGGCGCTGGCCGAGAACGAGGGCCGCGTCGCGGCGCTCGTCGTCGAGCCGTTGGTGCAAGGTGCCGCTGGAATGCGCATGCACGACGCATCGTTCCTGCGCGCCGCGCGTGAAGCGTGCACCGCGGCCGGCGCGTTCTTCATCGCCGACGAGGTGATGACCGGCTTCGGCCGCACGGGCGCGCTGTTCGCCTGCGAGCGCGCGAGCGTGTCGCCCGACCTGATGTGCATCGCCAAGGGCATCACCGGCGGCATGATCCCGCTCGCCGCGACGCTCGCCACCGAGCGCCTGTTCGAAGCCTTCCTGCACACCGACCGCTCCCGCTTCTTCCCGCACGGCCACACGTGGACCGCGAACCCCATCGCGTGCGCCGTCGCGCTCGCGTCGCTCGAGCTGTGCCGTGCGAACGACGTGCCCGCGCGCCTGTCGGCGATCGGCACGCGCATCGCGAACGGCGTCGCGGACCTCGCGCACGACGAGCGCGTCCTCGACCTGCGCTCGCTCGGCGGGATCGTCGCGCTCGACCTGCAACCGCCGGCGGGCGAGGCGACCGGCTACCTCGCCTCCATCGCCCCGAAGCTGCGCGCCGCTGCCGTCGAACGCGGCGTCCTGCTGCGGCCGCTGGGCAACGTGCTCTACGCCATCCCGCCGGCGTGCACGACGGACGGGGAGTGCGACACGATCGCGCGCGTGATGTGCGAGTTGGTGCGCGGGCTCTAGCCCGGATCATTCATGAGCCTTCGCCGAGATCGACGCAGCTGCGCGCCATATCAACGCTTCCCTTCCTCACCGGGTTCGACGACCCGTCAAGGTCGCCTGCACGCGCTTCGGTCGCGAAGCGCTGATCTGACGCACATCCGCGTCGACCTCGGCAAAGCCTCATGAATAACCCGGGCTAGGACACCGCGGCTACCAGCGGACGACCGTCGTCTCGCCGGCGTGGATCTCGACCTCGGTCTCGAAGAGCACCCGTTCCCCGTCCTCGACGCGCAGCGTCCAGCGGCCCGGGGGTAGCGGCGTCGCGCAGTACGCGGACATCCCGGGTGCGATCCAGCCGATCGTGGTGGCGCCTCGCGAAGTCTGGAAGTGAAGCGGTGCGACGCGTTCCTCGCCCGCGCGAGTGAGCGTCGCGAACCCGCCTCCGTTCTGGAGCCGTGGGCGCTCGGCGGCACGGAAGTACCAGCGCTGGAGTTCGTCACCCAAGGGTGGCTCGAGGTCGAGCGGTTCCGTCGCCTCGGCGTCGTCGAGACCGAGGCGCGGCAGCACGCTACCGGTGTTCGATGCGAAGTTCAGGTAGCCCGCTTCCCCGAGCCGCAGGACGACTGCGCGCGTTGCGCCGGGTTCGAGTTCGACGACGACACTCGCCGGCGTGTAGTGTGAAGGCGGCGCGTGGGGCGAGAGTCCGCGCCGCGCACACGACTCGTCGCTCGCGCGCACTCGCACGCGTCCCGCCGGGAGGGAAACCGCCCACCCTCCGTTGACGATGAGGCTCATCGAACAGATGCCCATGCTGTCCGACCGCGCGAGCTCGACGTGCGTGTCCACGGTCTCGACCACGATCCGTACGTCCCTGCCCGTACCGTCGCCCCCGATCGGATGGCCCTCCGGATCCGTCACTTCGATTCCGAGATGTGCGGGCGCGCCGCGCGGGCCGAGGTCGAGTTCCACGCGCCGGCAGTAGCGCGCCGGATCCGGTTGGACGCGACGCTCGACCCGCGCGTACTCGGGGTCGGTCCACAGCGCGAGGTACGTCGCCCTCGGTTCGTGACCGGGAAAGACCGCGACGTCGCCAACCACGATCGGCGGCATGGAGAATGGACCGATCTCGGGACCGAGAGCGCGCGCGTAGCGTTCGCCGGGAAGCGACACGAGCCTCAGGCGCGGCTCGCCGCCCGCGGCGGCTGCAACCGACGGAGCCGGAGGATTCTGAGCCTGGAGGCGCACCTCGATGCGATGCGTCGCGAAGACCAGCTCGATCGGCGTCGCTCCGGAATCGAACGCCCTCGTGCCGACGCGAACGAACCGTTCGAGCTTCGCGTCGAGGCCATCCCGAAACCCCTTGTGCCCGAAGCCTACGCCCGCCCACGAGACGTAGAGGTCGTAGTCGCTCGGAGCGACGGCCGGGATCTCGAACGCACCGCTCGTGTTCGTCGATGCTACGCCGCCCCAGAGACCGCCCGAACGCTCGAACGCGGCGAAGAGCGCCTCGCTCGGAACCTTCGTGTGTCCGGCGGGGAGCGCCAAGACTTGCAACCCGAGGACCGGCGCGCCGTCGGGATCGACGACTCGTCCGCGCAGAGCAAGGCCGCCGGTGACCTCGACGTCGATGGAGCGCGGAGCCTCGTCCAGCTTCAGCCCCTCCAACTCGACGCGACCGGAACCACGCCCAGGACCGGGGCCGGCGGCGCGCACGTGGAGCGCGAAGTCACCCGACTCGGGAAACGAGATCGCGAAGCGTCCCTCGGTCGTCGCCTCGACCGCGGTGAGCCGATCCGGTTCTCGACGCAGGAGCCACACGCGCGCATCGCGCACGATCGCACCGTCCTCGCTACGCACGGTCCCGAGCAGTCTGCCGCCGCTTCGAACGAAGAGCTTGGTCACCCGTTCGTCGTCCTTCGGCCGCAGCGTCCGCACCGCGGAGCTCCACGCGTACCCCGGCGACGCGACCCGCGCCCAGATCCGCGCCGCTCCGTCTCGCTGCCACTCGACGGGAACGTGGACAACGCCACGCGCGACACCGTCCGCGCCACTCGCGACGCGCGTGAGCACCGCGCGATCGACGTGATGCTGAGGATCGGATCGTTTCCCGACGCCGATCTCCAGCTCGATACCTGCTCGCCCTTCGTTCGCCCGGTGCTCGTAGGCGAGGAACTCGAACTCGACGGGGAACGTGTCGACCTTCTCCACGTCTACCGCTGGCTCCGGCATCGCGCGGACCGGAGCGCGCTGGGCGAACGCGGACGCGGAGAGCGCTGCGAGGAACACCAGCGCGAGGCAGGGGGTGAGCTTCATGGATACAGGATGTGGCGAGCAGCGGCCCGCAGTCGCGGCTCACGTGGATACTTTCCCAAGCTAGCATCGAAACATCCGACGGACATTTAATTCGCTTGCGGAGCTGACGGGACAGCTCGACGCGCCTACCAGCGCACGACCGTCGTACGTCCCGCGTGGATCTCGACGTCGCGCTCGAAGAGCACCTCCTCGCCGTTGTCGACGCGCAGGCGCCAGATGCCCGGTGGAATCGGCGTGAGGCAGCGTGCGGGGCAGCCGGGAACCGTCCAACCGATTCGCGCGAACGGACCCGCGTCCTCGAACACGAGGGGATCGATGCGCTCGGTGTCCTGTTCGAGCGACACGAACGCGCCGGCACACCGACGACGAGCGTGCTCGAGCTGGCGGTACCAGGAGCGTTGCCTTGCGTCGTCGAATGCGGGTTCGCCCGCAACCTGCTGCGACGAGCCCGAGTCCGCTCGAGCCGTCGTCACTCGTGGAAGGCCCGCCAACGATTCGAAGTCGAGATGCCCTGCACGTCCGAGTTGCACGTCGATCGTGCGCGCCTCGCCTCTCCTCAGCTCGACCGCGACCGCATGCTCGACCGGCGCGTACGTCGCGCGCGGCAGCTCGGACGCGCGGACGTCCGAAGAGGCCGGCTCGGCGTCGACGTGGACCCGGTACTCGCCCGGCGGAAGCTCCACAGTCCAACGCCCCTCGCGCACCTCGGACTCTCCGGGACTCCGGGAGTCCGACGACGCGACGACGCGTCCAGAGACGACGCCCACGGCACGCACAGTCGCGTGTCCCAGCGGAAACCGGCCTCCGAACGGCTCGCCTCCGGGGTCGGTGATCACCACGGTCAAGCGCGCGGGCGTCCCGCGCGCTCCGAGATCGAGCGCCGCGCGCCGCGAATGCGACCAGGAGCAACGCGGCGGACACGCGACGACTCATGGCGCGCCGCGCGACGGCGTGCGGAGCGTGGAGAACGATGCCGCGCAAGCTCGAACGGATGCAAGCGTTCACGCTTCAAGTCTAAGGCATGAAGTGGAGCGTGAGTCCGAACCGACGCTTTCGCGCTACGCCCGGCGTCACGGCGACGAGGTCGTCCGACCAGGCCGTGAGCGTTCGGCCGTCGGCTCCCATTCAGCGCGGCAGCCGCAGCGCTGGCCGGACGCCGTGGTAGCCACTGTCGAAGTTGCGCGACCGGCCCATGTCGCGGATCGAGACGCGCGCGAAGGTGGCGTTGTTCACGTAGCCGCCGCCGCGGGCCACGCGCTGTTCGCTCGGGTCCGCGACGCGTAGGCCCGTCGCGGGGTAGACGGGGGCCGTGTACGGGCCGGAGACGTCGAGGCACCACTCCCACACGTTGCCCAGGACGTCGTGGAGTCCGAAGGCGTTCGGCGCGTAGATGCCGACCGGCGCGTGGCGCAGATAGCCGTCGTCGAGCCACTCCATGCCGCGCGCCTGCGGCCATCCGAGGCCGGCGGTGACCACCGTTGCGTCGGCCAGATTGACGGAGTCGACCAAGCCGCGCGCATCGGTGTGGCCGAGGAACGGTCCGTCGGTGCGCGCGCGCGCGGCGTACTCCCACTGGGCTTCGGTCGGCAGCTCTAGGCCGAAGCGCTCGAGAAGGTCGACGCATTCGCTCCAGCTCACGCTGTCGACGGGATGTGCATCCGCGTCGTCGTCCTCGGCGTCCGCAGTCGCGATCGGGCGGCGGCCACCGAGGCGCGTCCACTGTCCGAGCGTCAGCTCGTGCTTGGCGATCAGGAACGGAGCGAGTGCGACGGTGTGCACCGGTCCCTCCTCCGCTCGGGCCGCGCGGTCGTAGCCCGGGGTTCCCGGCGACGTGGCCTGGGCGCCGAGCTCGAAGCGCCCGCCCGGCACGAGCACGAGGACGAGCGCGTGCGTGCCGTCGACGAAGAGCGCGCCGCTCGCGTCGCGCGTCGGCAACGCGCCGCTGCGCGCGAACGCGAACTCCTCGAGACCCGTGGTCGAATCGGGGCCCAACGGAATCAGCCCGAGGATCGGCGCCAGCGCGAGCCCCGCGTACGCGCCGGTTTCGTCCGCGACGCGGCGCGCCACGCCTTCCCACTCCGCGCGGCATGCGTCGATCGTCAGGGGCTCGACGCTGCGCGCCCACTCCAACCGGCGCCGCACGTCGGCGAGCAAGCCCGTGTCTTCGGCGGCGAAAGCCTCGAGGCCGGCCACGGTCTTCGTGAGCGTGTCGTGTCGGAGCTGCTCGGATCCGTCGGCGAACGACCACGGACGCGACGCGCCGAGCGCGAGCTCCAGCCGCGCGCGCGACCGCTCGAGCGCCTCGATCTCCGCGCCGACGTCCTCGTCGCGCGCGACCAAGTCGGCGAGGCGCAGGTCGAGCGAGACCACCTCGGCCGCGAGCGGCGAGCGCGCGCGGTGGATCGCGCGCGCCTCGGCGTCGACCAGCGCGGCGCGCGCGCGCAGCGCCTCGAGCTCGGCGCGATGCACGTCGAGCCGCGCGACGAGCGCCTCGGCCGTACGCAACCACTCCTCGAAGCGCACGACCATCGCCGGCGTCTCCGGCCACAGCGCGCGCGCCTCGGCCTCGAGGTAGGGCAGCCGGTACAGATCCGCCTGCACGTCGAGCTCCGCCCGTCCGCGCGCCTGGACGCTCGCGATCGCGGCGAGCCCCCCGAGCGCGACCACGAGCACGGTCGCGAGCGCGCCCGCGAGCATCCGGTTGCGCGCGACCCACTTGCGCAGCTCCTCGAACGGACCGGTGGCGTGCGCGCCGACGACGCGGTTCTCGAGGAAGGCGCGCAGGTCCGCCTCGAGCGCGTGCATGTCCCCATAGCGTTCGCTAGGGACGCGCGCCATCGCGCGCGCGGCGATCGAGAGCAGCTCCGGCGGACCGCCCGGCGCCAGCGACTCGAGCGACGGCGGCGGCGCGCGGCGGATGCGCTCGAGCACCTGACCGAACGTCTGGCCCTCCGACCCTGCGGCGTACGGCGGGCGCTGCGCGAGCAGCTCGTAGAGCATCGCACCGACCGCGTACACGTCGACCGCCGGCGTCGTTCCGCGCGCCCCGTGCTCGGCGACCTCGGGCGCCATGTAGAACGCGGTCCCGACGTTCTGGCTCGGTTCCGTCTCGAGCAACGCCGTCGAGTCGCTCTCGCTGCGCAGCGTCCGCACCGAATCGTGCGCGCTCGGCTCCCCGGCCGCCGGTGCGTCGGACGCGAGCGCGAGGCCCCAGTCCATCACGTACACCTCGCCCGACGACCCGACCATCACGTTGGCCGGCTTGAGGTCGCGGTGCACGATGCCGCGCGAGTGCGCGAAGCTCATCGTTTCGCACACGCGCAAGAGGATGGTCAGGCAACGCACGAGCGAGAGGCGTCCGTCGCGCAGGTCGGCGAAGACCGCGCGCAGGTCGCGGCCGCGCACGCGCGCCATCGTGAAGTACGGCTTGCCGTCCTCGTCGAGCGCGAGCTCGTGCACCGCGACGACACCGGGGTGGTCGAGCTGCGCGGTGATCTGCGCCTCGGCGAGGAAGCGCGCGAGCAGCTGATCGGGTCGACCGCGGCCGTGCGCCTCGGCGCGCTCGAGCAAGTCGCCGCGCAGCGTCTTGATCGCCACGGAGCGGCCGAGCGCGCGCTCGACGGCTTCGACGACCTGCCCCTGCCCGCCGGTTCCGATCAGAGCGCCGAGCTCGAAGCGCCGCCGGAACGAGGACCCGCGATCGACATCGACGAGCAGGCGGCGCAGCGCCGGGTCGAGCGCGCGTCCGTCCGCGGCGAGGCGCGAGCGCACGCGTTGCAGCGCGTCCATCTCGGCGTGCAGCGCGCGCAGATCGTCGGCGAGGTCCGCGTGGCGCGCACAGAGCGACGCGAGATCCTCACGCGCCTCGTCGCTCTCCGCCAGGTGACGGAGGTACACCTCCTCGGCGCGCTCGCGACGCTGGCGCTCCGCGGCGGGGCCTGAATCGGGCGTCGGAGTTTCTTCCATGCGAGGATCAGTGTCCGTCGCGCCCGCGCGATGCGCAAACGGCGACTCGTCCGCAATCGACGACGTGCTGCGGAGCAAGAAAGCACGAGAAACGCGTGAGTGGGGCGGCGATCCTCCCCTGGACCACCTACGGAGAGCCGCGCTCCGCGCCTCCGCTAGCAGCCCGCGGTGAAACTCACGCCACCCTATGCACCTATCAACGACTCGCTGCCTCGTCGCGCTGCTTCTTTCCGCGTCCGCCGCGTCCGCGCAGAACGTTCATGTCGTCGACGTCGCCGGTGGACCTGGCTCCGACTTCACTTCGATCTTCAATGCCGTCAGCGCGGCGCAGAGCGGCGACGTGCTCCTCGTTCGCGAGGGTGACTACTTCGAGCCGGTCAAGATCCTGGGGAAGTCCCTGGTGATCGCGGTGGAACCCGGCGCGGATGTGTCGGTCGACACCGTCGTCGTCCAGAATCTCGCCGCCGACGACATGGTGTCGGTGCGGGGACTCCGGGTGCGGGGCGGCGGGGCCGGGCAGATCCCAGCGCTCCAGGTCAAGAACTGCCTCGGCGCGGTCTGGATCGAGGACGTACCGGTCGAAGGTGCGCCACAAGCGTTCGTCGCCGGCGGAGTCTACTGCGTCGATAGCGCGAACGTCGTGTTCCAGCGCTGCACGTTCGAGGCCCCGTTCCAACTTGCGCAACCGACCTTCGTCTCCGAACGCTCGACCGCGTTCCTCTTGGAAACGACGGTCATCGGCGAGGACGGACAAACGAGCTTCTTCCCCACCTCGAGCACGACCTCGCCAGGACGCAACGCCATCGTCGTCGACGATGGTGAGCTGTATCTCTACGCCTCGTATGCCGAAGGCGGCAGAGGCGGAGGTTCCTTGAACACCGGCGCCATGTTTGCCGGCCGAAAGGGCGGGAACGGCATCGCTTTGATCGGCACCGATCCCATCGTTCGCGTCTTCGACTCCGTCCTGGTCGGAGGCGCGGGCGGCTTCGGCACAGGTGGAGCGCCCAACGGGCCGAGCGGCCTCGAATTCAGCATCATCGCCCCGCTGGGAGCGGTCGACGAGGAACCCGGAATCGCGACGTCCATGACCGTCGACTCGCCCACGCGCGAGACCGGACAGATCGAAGCGTCCTTCTTCGGCCAGCCCGGTGACCGCGTGTGGCTCAAGTACTCGCTCGAGCCGTCGGACGCGCGCTTCTCGGGTCGTTGGAACGGTCCGAACTTCCTGCGGCAGGGTGTGCAGCTCAGCTTCCTCGGAACGGTCCCGGCCAACGGGGTCCTGACGATCTCCGCTCCGGCGGGCGAGCTCGGCCTCGGCGTCGAAGCCGTGACCCTCTACGCCCAGGGCGTGTTCCTCGGATCACGCTTCACGTTCAGTTCGCCCGCAACGCTGACGCTCCTGGACTCCGCGTTCTAGCGCCGCTCGCACCCTCGAACCCGTAGCAGAGGGACGCGAGATCCTCGCGCGCCTCGTCGCTCTCCGCCAGGTGACGGAGGTACACCTCCTCGGCGCGCTCGCGCCGGCGTCGCTCCGCGGACGTGCCGGAATCGGGCGTCGGAATCTCCTCCATTCCGCAATCGACGACGTGCTGCGGAGCAAGAAAGCACGAGAAGCGCGTGAGTGGGGCGACGATCCTCCCCTGGACCACCTGCGGAGAGCCACGCGCCGCGACTCCGCTAGAATCGAACCCAGCCCCCCCCCCACCGAGGTCCTCCATGAACCGCCGCACCCTCGCGCTCCTCGTTCTCGCCGTGCCCTTCGCAACGCCGAGCGCGGCCCAACGCATCGTCAAGAACAGCTGCTACGCGAATACGAACGGCGGGCTCCTCGCCGAGTACGGCCGCGCGGTCGCGTTCGCCGGCGACGTGCACGGAACGGGGACGGAGCGGCTCGTGATCGGTGCGCCGGGCGCGCACAACTACCAGTGCGGCTGTGTGCCCGGGGCGATCCTGCTCGACGGCTGGGGACCGCTCGCGTTCGGCGATGACGAGGGCGATCGCTTCGGCACCGCCGTGATCGGCGGCGTCGACCTCGACGGGGACGCGCTGCCCGATCTCGTGGCCGGCGCACCCGGCGACGACGACGCGGGCGCCGAGTCGGGGAGCGTGCGCGCGATCACCGGCGCGGGCGTGGTGCTCTACACCGTGCACGGAACCGCGGCGGGCGACGACTTCGGAATGCTGTTGGTCGCGCTCGGCGACCTCGACGGCGACGGCATCGACGACGTGCTCGTCGGAGCGCCGCAGCTGACCTCCGGGGGCGCCGGCTATGCGCGCGTGATCTCCGGCAGCACGGGTCAGACGCTGCGCACGCACGCGGGGACGAGCGCGGGCGCGGCGCTCGGCCTCGGGCTCGCGCGGCTCGACGACCTCGACCACGACGGGCTCGACGACTACGCGCTCGGCGCACCGCGCGAAGGTGGGCGCGGCCGGGTGCTCGTCGTGTCGAGCCTCGAGGGCACTGTGCTGCGCACGCTCGACGGCCCGAGCCTCGGGGACGAGTTCGGCTACGCGCTCGGTGGCGGCGCGGACCTCGACCGCGACGGCGTCGACGAGCTCTTCGTCGGAGCGCCACGCGCCGGCCTCGCACCGGGCGCCGCGTGGGCCTACTCCGGACGCACCGGCGCGGTGCTCCTAGCGCTCAACGGCGAAGCCACCGGCGATTGGTATGGCGCGGCGATCGCGGGCACGCGCGACTTCGATGGCGACGGACACGGCGACGTCATCGTCGCCGCGCCGGACGCGGACCCGCAGATGCCGCCCTGCTTCGGCGGCGACGGGACGGTGTTCGTCGTCTCCGGCGCGGACGCTAGCGAGCACGCGCGCATGAGCGGCAGCTCCGGCTGTGCACGCCTCGGCGTTTCGGTCGCGAGCGTGCCCGACATCGACGGCAACGGACTGACCGACGTCGCGATCGGCGCGATCCTCGGGAACGACGGCTACGGCGATTGGAGCTGCGTCACCGTGCTCGCACACGAACAGCGCCAGCGCATCGATCGCGGACCGGACGAGCCGTCGGGCTACGGCCAGGCGCTCGCGAGCATCGGAGACCTCGACGGCGACGGCCACTCCGAGCTCCTCATCGGCGCGCACCTCGCGCTCGATGCCGGCGGAAGCGCGACGGGCATGGCGCGCGTCGTCTCGGGTCGGACGAACGCGATCCTGCACGAATTCTTCGGCGTCGCGGACGGCGACCAGTTCGGGCAGCGAGTCGCCAACGCGGGTGACGTCGACGGCGACGGGCTCGACGACCTGATCGTCGGAGCTGCAGACCGGGCGGCGTTTCCTCGAGGGAAGGGCTACGCGCGTGTGTTCTCGGGCGCCACCGGCGCGCTCCTGCACCACTTCGTCGGGCCGAACACGGGTTCGTTCGGCGGCGCGGTCGCGGGCAATGGAGACGTCGACGGCGACGGGTACGCCGACCTGATCGTGGGCGGAACGCACGAGGGGGACGGCAGCGTGCGCGTCTACTCCGGCCGATCGGGCGCGGAGCTGTTCGCGTTCGACGGCGAGCCGCTCGCGCGCGAGGCGTTCGGCGCGAGCGTGTCGTTCCTCGACGACCTCGACGGCGACGGCCGCGACGAGTTCCTGATCGGCGTACCGCAGAGCTATCCGACCCCGCCGTACTGGTCGCTCGGCCACATCGAGCTGCGCTCGGGCGCGGACGGGGCGCTCCTGCACACGTTCACCGCCGGCTATCACCGCATCGGCACGGCGATCACGCGGCTCGGCGACGTGAACCAGGACGGCGCCGAGGACTTCGCCTTCTCGTCCTGGGACCCGCAACAGATCTGGTCCATGGGGTCGGTGCACGTCGTCTCCGGAAAGGACTACACCGAGCTCTGGTCGGAGGAAGGCTCGACGGCGTACACCGGCTTCACGTTCGGCTACTCGCTCGCCACCGCCGGCGACTTCGACGGGGACGACGTCACCGACCTCCTCGTGGGCGTCCCCGGCACGATCATGAACCACGCGCGGTCCGTCGGCACCGTGCAGGTGCGCTCCGGCGCGAACGGCGAGTGGCTCGGGACCTGCACCGGCTACGGCGGGTGGGACTACTTCGGCTACTCGGTCGCCGGACTCGGCGACGTGAACGGCGACGGCGAGCCCGACTTCGCCGTGGGTGCGCCGACGGAGCCGAACAACTCGGCGCGCGCGAAGGTCGGAAGGAACCGCGTGCACGTCGTGCTGAGCAACGAACTCCTGAAGCACAAGCACTGCGGGCTGTCCCGGAACTCCAGCGAGCGCGCCGCGACGATCGAGGCCACGGGCTTCGGCAGCCTCGCGCTGAACGACGTGACGCTGCGCGTCGCCGGCGCGCCGCCGAACACGCGCGGCGTGTTCTTCATGGGTTCGGACTACGCCGCGTCCGGCGCGGGGTACGGGCTGCGGGCGGACGGGACCGAGCCGGGCTTCCTGTGCTTGACGGGAAGCGTGGCGCGCCTCTCTCGACCGGTCTTCACGGACGACGAGGGCAACGCGCGGCTCGCGATCGACTTCGCGTCGATGCCCGCCGGCGCGATCCTGGCCGGAACGTCGTGGAGCTTCCAGTTCGCCTTCGCGGACGGGAAGCGCTGGAACGCCTCGGATGCGGTGCGCATCACCTTCGAGCCGTAGGATCGGCCCCGCGCGACGCGCGCGTCCCTTTGGAACCTCGAGACCCCGGCACCCCCGCACGCCCCGACGACCTGTCCAGTTCGTCGGGGCTGCCGGACGTCGGGCGCTTGGCGGACTCGATCGAGCTCGTCGAGCGCCTGCGAGCCGGGGACGACGGCGCGCTCAACGAGCTGTTCGACCGCTACTACGATCGCGTACGACGCATTGCCCACATTCGCATGGGCTCGCGTCTGCAGCGGCTCACCGAGTCCGACGACCTGGTCCAGGACACGTTCGCCGTCGCGTTCAAGCGCATCGACAAGATCGATCTGCACGACCACGCGAGCATCATCCAGTACCTGTCGCGCGTGCTCGAGAACCAGATCCGCGGCGCGGTCGACTACTTCGACGCGCAGAAGCGCACGCCAACGCAAGGCCGCGTCCTCTCCACGGACAACTCGCACTCGGACGTCGAGCTGCGCGAGGCGCGCGCGCCCGACCCTGAGCCCGTCGATCAGCTCGCGTCCCGCGAGCTCAAGGAGATCTACGACTCGTGCGTCCAGGAGCTGGACGACGCGCACCGCGAGGTGATCCTGCTGCACGAGTACGCCGAGGCCACCTGGTCCGCGATCCGCGACGCATTGGATCGGCCGACGGAACACGCCGCGCAACAGCTATACGCGCGCGCACAGATCAAGCTGGCGTCACGGCTGCGCCGGCGGCTCGGGCGGTAGCGAAGAGCGAACGCGGCCGCTCGCCTTGCTTGCGGGATCGTGAGGAGCGGCGCCCCGCGCCTACCACCGCACAACCGTGGTCTCGTCGGCGCGAATTTCGACCTCGCGCTCGACGAGCACGCGCTCGCCGTCCTCGACACGCAGCGTCCAAGCGCCCGGCGGGATCGGCGCGCGGCAGCGCGCGGGCCAGCCGGGCACGATCCAGGCGAGGCCGCCCAACGAGCTGGCGTCGAACGTGAGACGCTCGATCCGCTCGCCGTCGCGTGTGAGCGACGCGAAGCCTCCGCCGAGTCGGCGACGAGGCCTCGCATCCAGCGGACTGGACGCATCGAGGCGAGAGTAGGCGCTGATCATCGTCGTCAGCGGGGTGAGGGACTCGAAGTCGAGGTACCCGGCTCGCCCGAGGCGCAGGTTGATCGTGCGCGCGTCGCCCGGGCTCAGCTCGACGACGCGTTCGGCCGGCGCGTGGGGTGCGCGCGGCAGGACGCCGAAGAGCATGCAGCCAGGGGACGGTTCGACGTCCGCGCGGATGCGGAACTCGCCGGGCGGAACGGTCACGCTCCAGCGGCCCGCCTGGATCTCGGACCCCCTGGCCATTCCCCCGCCCGAATCCAGGACGAGGCGACCCGAGGAGACCGACTCGATCCGAACGCTCCCATCGTGGTCGGGAAACACTCCGCCGAACGGTGCGCCGTTCGGATCCGTGAGCTGAACGGTCAGCTGCGCCGGCTCGCCGCGCGTTCCCACCTCGAGCTCGACGCGCCGGCGCCAGCCCGTGAACGACGGCTCCACGACGGACTCGGCATACCGGTACGCGGGATTGTCGAAGGAAGCCACGAACGTCGACGCGGGGTTCGTGCCGGGGAAGACCGCCGTGTCTCCGACGAACACGGGGAAGAGGAGGTCTTCGACGAAGTCGATCGGCGTGGCGTCGAACAGCGGAGCTCCTGCTCGCGCGTCCAACTGCGCGTGGCCGCCCAACGGGAAGACAGGCACCGCGCGCTCGAGCTCCGGCAGCGAGCCGTCGTCGGTGCGGAGCACGACCTCGACGCGGTACGTCTTGAAGACGAGCTCGAGATCGCCGCTCGAAGCATCGTGATCGATCCTCGCGAGCAGGACCGCGTCGCGTGCGATCCGTCCATCGAAGCCGTCGAACTCTGCGCGCCCCGGCTTTCGGAAGCCGAGCCACGACGCGTAGATCACGTACGCCGACGGGGCGAGCTTCGGAAACGCGAACCGGCCCTCCGCATCGGCCTGCGCGAGCCCGCCCCACACACCGCCGTCTCGCTCCGCGCGAAGCGTGGCTTCTTCGCTCGGAACGACGGGGCGATCCGCGGGCAGCGCGAGCAAGCGAACGCCGGGCACGGGTTCGCCCGCCGGGTCGACGATGCGGCCCGACAGCTCCGTGCCCCCGCCGACCTCCACATCGATCGTGCGCGGCGCGGCGCACGGATCGAGTCCGAATAGCACGACCGTGGCCGACCCGCGCAACGGCCCGGGTCCGGCGGCGCGGATGTGGAGCGTGACGTCGCCCGCTCGCGAGGACGACAGCGCGAACCGACCCTCCGTCGTGCGCACTTCCGGCACGCGCCCGCTCGACTCTTCGCCGAACATCCACACACGCGCGCTCGGCACGACCGTTCCCTCGGTCGTCCGGACCGTGCCGAGGACGCGCCACCCGCGCCGGACGATGAGCTGCGTCGGCTTCGTCCAGACCTCCAGCCCCAAGGCGCGCGTCGCCGAGCTCCACGCCGTGCCCTCGCTCGCCACGCGCGCCCAAAGCAGAGCGCGTTCCTCGTCCTTCCACGCCGCGGGCACGTCGATCACACCCTGCGCCAAGCCGTGCTCGTCGCTCGTGGCCGTGGCGAGAACGGGTCGATCGATGTGGTGCTGCGGATCCGACGCGTGACCGACTCCGATCTCGATGCGAACTCCGGGTGTCCCTTCCTTCGTGGCGGGGTCGCAGGTGAGGAACGCGAAGTCGACGGGGAACGTTTCGTCGGTGCCCCGCTGCGCGGACAGGGACGATGCGATCAGCGCGGCACACGCAAATCGAGCGAGCGTGCTCACCAACGCACGACCGTCGTCCGGCCTGCTCGAATCTCGACCTCGCGCTCGAACATGCGCTCGCCATCCGCGACGCGGAGCGTCCATCGCCCCGGGGGGATGGGCGTCCGGCAGCGCACGGTGGAGTGCGGCACGATCCACGGGACTCCCGTCCTCCGTTCGGACGCCTCGAAGCGCAAGCCGTCGCAGGTCGAGCCGTCGGGTCGCGTCATCGTCACAGGTACGCCGCCGTTTCGCAGGCGCAAGCCCTCGCGCGCGCGATAGCTCCACTCCTCCATCGGGTCCAAGAACCGCGGCTCGCCGTCGAGGGGACCGGCCGCGATCACACGCGGAGTGGTGCGTCGAACCGCGTTCGATTCGAAGTCCAAATATCCGGCGGGTTCGAGTTGGAGCTCGATCCGCCGCTCGTCACCGGATCCGAGTTCGACGATCGCCTTCGTCGGCGCGAAAGCAGCGCGAGGCAGTTCCGCGGGAATGACGCACCCGAACCTCGGTTCCGCGTCCGCTTCGACGATGTATCGGCCCGGCGCGAGCGTCAGTGACCACGCTCCGCCACGGATCTCGGTCCCCCCCCCAAGGACCATCTTCTCGGAGCTCGCAACGTGCTGACCCGTCGTCGCGGATCGGATCTCGATGCGCGCGTCGGCCCCGTACAGCTCCCCGTGGGGGTTGCCGAGAGGATCGGTGATCTGCATCGTCAGCCGCGCGGGTTCCCCACGAGCGCCGAGATCGAGCTCGACCCGCGTGCGCCAAGAATCCGACGTGTCGTCGATCTTCTTCTCGGTGAACGGGAACGCCGGTCCATCCCACGTGAGGAGCGCACCGAACGGCGTCTCGTGAACGGGGAACACGGCCAGGTTGTCGACGACGATTGGCTCCTGCCCCCGCACGTACGCCCGTGACGATCCGGCGACGCGCATGTACTCGGGGTCCGACAGCGGCAGGAGCTCGAGAAAGCTGCGATCCCGTTTGCCGTCGACCTTGTGCGCGAAGAACTCGGGCGCATCGCCGCGCTCGGTCTTCACGAGCACTTCGACGCGGCGCGCTTCGAACCTCAACTCGACCGGCTTCGCCGTCCCCTCGAACGGCACCGAACCGAGGAAGACCTCGCCCTTGCCCATCTGCGGATGAAAGCCGTCGTTTGGATCGCGCGAGATCCCCACGAACTCTCGCCACGCGGCGTAGAAGTCGTACTCGCCGCTCAAGAGATGTGGGAACTCGAACGAGCCGTCAGGCCCCGTCGCGCTCTGTCCTCCCCACAGTCCTCCGAGCCGTTCCGTTTGCAAGGTGTCGAACGGAGACACGCGCGCCTCGTGGCCGGTCGGGACGGCGAGCAGCCGCACGCCGGGAACGGGATTCCCGTCCGGGTCGATCACTCGACCGGCCATGCCGATGCCGCCGCCGACTTCGACGTCGACCGTGCGTGCCTCGCCGCTCAACACGACATCGTTCACTTCGACCGTGCCCGATCCGTACCCGGGACCGGGTCCGGCGGCGCGCGCGTGCAGGACGTACGACCCGGCCTCGAAGACGTGCGCCGCGAAGCGACCATCCACCGTTCGGGTCACCGAGAGTCGCTGCGTGTCGCCGAAGAAGAGCCAAACACGAGCATCGGGAACGAGTTCACCGCTCGCCGAACGCACCGTTCCGAGCACCGTACCACCGGCGTAGACGGCGAGCCTGGTCGGCTTCGTGTCCTCCCGCGGATAAAGCGTGCGAATCGCTGAAGTCCACGACAGTCCCGGTGTGGCGACGCGCGCCCAGATGCGTGCGGCGCTGTCCTCCTTCCAATCGAGCGAGACGTCGACCGCACCGCGCACCGATCCGTTCCCGTCGCTCGTCACGTGCGTCAGGACCTGGCGGTCGACGTGGTGCTGCGGATCGCGCGGGTGACCGATCCCGATCTCGAGTTCCACGTGCGGCCACGGTCGCTTCTCCCGGTAGTCGTAGGTCGTGAACTCGAACTCGACCCGGAACGTCTCCGCAGGCGGATCGGCGTCGACCGTCACCGGCGTCCGCTGGGCCATGGCGGTAGGTGCGAGCAGCGCGCAGGCGGCGAGCCACAGGAGAGTCGTACGAGCGTGCATCGTTGGCGGAATCCTCGTTGTGTGAACCGCGGGCACCCGAGAGACGCCGGACGTGCACTCTATCTTTCCCCGATTCCTCGGATACGAACTCCGGCGCCGATACTCGGCTCGCTCCCTACAACCCCACTTCATGCCCCGCGCCCGCGGGCAGGTCGACCGCCACGCGCCGCACCTCTTCGCCACCTCGCAAAAGGACGATCGTCACCGCGCCCTCCGCGCCGATCACGACGCCCGAGCGGCCGTCGACGAGGTCGGCGGACGGGGCGGAGATCACGGCGTCGGAGACGGGGATCAGGAGCGGTTGCAGGTTGTCGTGCTCGTCGACGAGCTTGAAGGCGTCGGCTTCGCCCGGGTCGCTCTCGAGGACGACGCGGAAGCGGCAGCTGGCCTTGGCTGCGATGCGCAACGACTCGAGGTCGGCCGCGGCGGTGAGCGGTTCGGTGTGCGGCCATTGCAGCGCATCGCCGACGAAGAGCAGGGACGCGCCGCGCGTGTGCAAGGCTTCGAACGCGAAGCGGCCGTCCGCGTCGGTGCGGACCGTGGCGGCGTCGAGGAAGTTGCGCGAGAAGGACGGCACCGGGAGCGGTGAGTCGTTCCATGAGCTGAGCTCGCGCTCCTCGATCGATGCATCCGGGGCGGAGTGTCCGAGCGCGACGCGCACGTCTGCGAGCGGTGTTCCGCTCAGCGATACGAGGCGGCCCGCGACGCGCTGCGTTTCGTCGTCCGTCAGGCGCAGCGTCGCGTCGCTCGTCCCCGCCCGGATGCGGCGCGGTTCGGCGGCAGCGAGCGTCGACGGGACCACGGCGAAGATCGTGTAGCTGCGGTCGAGCAGGCCCTCGACGCGGAAGCGGCCGGACGCGTCGGTGCGCGTGCCGACGTGGCGCGGGTGCATCGGGTTCGGCCGTCCGGTGATGAGCGCCTCGACGAGCGACTCGCCGGTCAGTGACTTCTCGCCGTCCGAGTGCGTCGTCGAGCCGAAGTACGACACGTCCGGCGTCCACACTTCCGCGCCCGCGACCGGCTCGCCGCGCGCGTCGACCACGCGACCCGCGATCGCGAGCGGCTCGCCGCCGACGAAGAGGCGCACGGGATCGTCCTGCGTATGGCCCTCGGTCGCGCGCGCCGGATCGTAGGCCAGCGACGCCGGCAAGCGGCCGCGCACGAGCGCGCGCAGCGTCACCGCTTCGACCCAGTCGTGACGGCGCAGCATGAAGCGTCCGTCCGGATCGCTGACCGTGCCGCTCCCGTATCCATAGCTGACGAACGCGCCGCGCACCGGGACGCCGTTCGGGTCGAGCACGACGCCGAACACCGAGCGCGGTTCGGTCTTCGACGCGACGAGTGTGAGCTCGAGGTCCAAATCGTCGTACGCCGTGAGCGCGCGCGACGCGGTGTCGAAGCCGTCGCGGCTCGCCTCGATCGTCGCGCCCGCGAGCGCTGCGACCGAATCGATGTGGAAGCGACCGTCGTCGTCCGTGAACGCCTCCGCCAGCGGTTGCAGCACGTGCGCCGAGCGGCCGTCCGGCGGCAGCGTCACCGTGAAAAGCAGACCCGATTCGCCCGGCAGCGCGATCTCGACGCGCGTGTCGGGGAGCGGAGCGCCGCTCTCGTCGACGACGCGGCCCGCGTAGCGACGGCGCGGCGTGACGACGACGATCGGGCGCTCGGCGGGAACGCCGCCGTCGAGCTTCGAGCCGGACAAGCAGGCGTAAAGCTCGCTCTGCACCGACAGGCGACCGCGCGCATCCGGCGCGTCGAAGGAGAACACGCCGCCGTCGCCGCTCGTCGCGACGACGCGCCGATCGCCCGCGCCCGGCACGAAGACGACGTCGACGTCGCGCACGGCGCGCCCGTCGAGCTCGCGCACGTCGCCCTCGATGCGCGGCGCCGCGCTCGGTGCGTCCGGCGCGTCCTCGACGAGCGCGGGTGTCTCGACCGCGAGGCGTTCGGCTGCGGGCGCGTCGAGCGAGGCGGTGCCGTTCCGCGGCAGCGGAGGCGTCGCGGCGGCGGTGTCGAGCGACACCTTGGGTCCCGCTCGCTCCACCTCGTCGCCCCTGCGATCGAGATAGAGCGCCGCGCCGATCGCGACGGCGCACGCGCACGAGAGGATGACTTTTGCGTTCATGGTGAGCAGCACGGATCCGAGTCCGAGTCCCGCGGAAGTCGTGGCCGGGGCGAGGCCCGCGCCGCCGGAAGTCGGCGGCGCGGCGAGGGGCGCGCGAGCGAGCGGCAAGAGCGCGACGACCCACGCGTCACGCTTCCCGCCGTGCGCACGATCGAGCTTGCCGCGCAACCGCTCGAGCGCGCGCTCGATGCGCGAATGCACCGTCTTCACGGGGACCTGCTGCGAGCTCGCGATCTCGCGCGGCGTCATCCCGCGCAGATAGCGCAGGTGCACGGCGGTGCGGAACGGCTCGTCGAGCGCTTCGACGAGCTCGACCAGCTCGCGGTGCAACGCGAGCTCCTCGACGACTTCGAGCGTGGACGGCGCGGTCGTCGCGGAAACGCGCGGCTCGGCATCGCGCCGCTCGCGCCGCGCCTCCCCGCGCAGCGTCTGCCGCACGACGTTGCGCAGGATCGTCGCGAGCCATCCGCGCACCTTACGCGGATCGCGCGGCTCGCGATCGAGCGCGACCACGAGCGTGTCCTGCACCGCATCGTCCGCGCGGTGCGGGTCACGCACCAAGCTGCGCGCGAGTGCGTGCAACCAGGAGAGGTCCTCGAGCTCGATGTTCCGCATGGCCGTACCGAGGGGATGCCACGGACCCCCGGCGTTCCCCCAGCAAAACCGAAAACGCTCGCGCGCGGCTGCGGTTCCCCTACTTCGCCCGCCCCACCCGCCACGCCAGCGTCACCCAGCCGATCATGAGCAGCAGACCGCCGAGCGGCGTGACCGGCCCCATCACCGAACGCAGCACGCCGAGCGACAGGCAGTAGATCGAGCCGCTGAAGAGCAGACTTCCGATGAGGAAGAGGATGGCGACGGAGCCGAGGCGCTCGCGCTTCTCGCTCAGGATGCCGACCAGGATCAGCGCGAGGGCGTGCCACACCTGGTAGCGGACGGCGGTGTGCCAGTTGTCGAGCTGGCCGGCTTCGATAAGGCGGTCCTTCAGGGCGTGGGCTCCGAAGGCGCCGAGCGTGACGCCGAGGCCGGCCCACAGGGATCCGATGACGATCGAGAGGCGCGCGTTCATGGGAGCATCGTAGGGCCAGGCGCGTGTCGCGCCAGCGGTGCGCCGCCCGCCGTGGTTCGAGTAGGCTCGGCGACCCGACGTTCCAGCGTCGCTCACACACCCGAACCGGAGAACGCCATGCTCGCCCGCACCCTCGTCGTCGTCTCGTCGCTGCTCGCGCTCGGAATGCGTCCGGCCGCCGTCCACGAAGCATCCGCCGAACCCGCGCCCGCTTGGTTCGCCGCGTACCTCGCGAGCGAGATGGAGCACGGCGGGCTCTTCATCGCCGACAACTCCGCCTACACGAGCGCGTCGGAAACGGACGACGCGTACGGCATCGACTGGACCTGGGGCATCGGCAAGCGGAGCGTGCGCGGGCGGCTGTTCGGTCTGGCGAACGGCGAAGAGACGGGCACCTATTGGGAGATGCACACGGTGTGGCATCCGGGTGCGAACGAGGCGCGCGCGTACCAGTTCGGCGGCGACGGGACGTTTGCGGAGGGCACGCTGCGTCTGCTCGACGAGGCGGCGGGCATCGCGGGCGGCATCGAGATCCTGCAGACCTTCACGTCGCCCGACGGTTCGACGCGCGAAGTGCGGCACGTGTCGCATCCGCTCGCGGGCGGCGGGAACCGCGGCGCGTCGTTCGACAAGGACGGCGACGGGTGGAAGCCGCGACGCAGCTACGACTGGTTGCCGGAGCCGCGCGAAGACTGATCAGCGTCGGTCCGTGCCCTTGACGGGCGCGACCACGGCGGGTTCCTCGCTCGACGCACCGAAGCGCTCGATGAGGAGCTCGCGAATCTTCGCCTGCACGCCTTCGATCTCCTTCTGGAACGCGAGTTCGACGTCGGGATCCGGTTCGGGAGCCTCCTCGCGCCGCGCCATCTGCTCGCGCACGCCGGCGGCGTACTCGAGCTGGCACAGCTCTTCGATCAGGTCCTGCAGCTCGTCCGACCGCGCGGCTTCACGCTCGCGCAGCAGCGGGAGCGCGATGGCGACGAGCTCGGAGAACTCGATCGTCTCTTCGTCGCTCGCGCGGTCGGCGAAGCGCATGACCTCGCGCTCGAACCGATCGAGCGAGTCGTTCCGGGTGTGGACGCTCTCGCGCAGGAGCTCGGCGAACTGGGCCACGAGCACGGCGCGGCGGTAACCCGCGGAGCCGCTCTCGAAGGACGGGACGAAGTCGCCGGGCTGCATGGCGCGTTCGATCTCGAGCGCGACCTCGGCGTCCGCCTTCGCGCGCACGCCGAGCTGGCCGGCGTCGACCGCGAAGGGCGGCTTGTGGCGCACGCGCACGGTGGCAAGCGGCGCGTCGGTACGGCCGCCGACGCGCACGATCTCGTACAGCGCCGTCACCTGGTGCCCCGCGTTCACCTCGCCCGCGTCGACCGCGTCCTTGCGGAAGTCCGCATCCGCGAGCGCGCGGTTCTCGTAGCCGAGCTGGCGATAACTCTCGACCTGCGCCGGATCGAACTCGACCTGGATCTTCACGTCGCGCGCGATCGGCTGGAGCGTCTTGGTGAACTCGTCGACGAGCGCCTTCTGCGCGGCCGCCTCGGAGTCGATGTACAGGCACACGCCGTCGCCGCGGTTCGCGAGCTGCTCGAGGAAGTCGTCGTTGTGCGAGCCCATGCCGACGCCGATCGTGTTCAGGTAGATGCCCTGCGACTTGTGCGCGGCGACGAGCGCGAGCAGCTGCTCCGCCTTCGTCTCGCCGATGTTGCCGACGCCGTCGGAGAGCAGGATCACGCGGTTGACCGCGCCGGGCGTGAGCGCGTCGGCGGCGAGCTTGTAGCCCGCTTGGATACCGGCCTCGACGTTCGTGCCACCCTCGGTGTGGAGCGCGGCGAGCGCGTCCTCGACCTGGCCGCGGTTCGCCGCGGAGAGCATGGGCGACACCACGCCGGCGGTCGTGCTGAACTTGACGAGCGCGATCGAGTCGCTCGGCGCGAGCTGCGTCAGCAACAGCTCGAGCGAGCTCTTGACGAGGTCCAGGTTGTCGCTCATCGAACCCGACACGTCGATCACGAAGGTCAGCGCCAGCGGCTGACGCTCGAAGGCTGCGACGTCTTTGCCGCGCACGGTCACGCGCAGCATCTCCACGTTCGGATCCGTGTGGAAGAGGCTCGGCGCGGACTCGACGCCGATCGCGAACACGCCGTCCGTCGGCGCGGGCTGATCGGCGCGGAAGTAGTTCACGAACTCCTCGGTGCGCACCTGCTCGCGGACGGGCAAGCGACCCGCTTGAAGCGTGCGGCGCGCGAGCGTGTAGCTCGCCGTGTCGACGTCGACCGCGAAGGTCGAGAGCGAGTCGTCGGCGGTGCGCTGGAACGGATGCGCGCCCCAGCAGCGGAAGAACATGGCGGACGGGGTCTCGGACTCGCCGACCCGGCAGCGCAGGAAGAGTCCGTCCGCCATGGCGTCGATCTGCTCTGCGGCGAGGACCGGTTGGCGCTTGCCGCCGGTCGGCTCCGCTTGGCGCAGACCGGCGCGGCGCTCGTCGTCTTCGAACGCGTCCTCGTCATCGCCGCCCGAGTAGCCCATCGCGGCCAAGCGATCGCCCAGGTCCGCGCTTTCCTCGACCACGTCGAGCCCCGCCGCGAATCGCCCCTTCGATCGCGCCAGCTCGTTGTTCTTCCGCAGCGGCGCGGGCGTGTTCTGGCCAGCAGGACTCGTCGGGCCAGCCGGGCCGCGCGCCACACGGAAGTCGCTCGGAGTCGAGCCACCGCCGGGCGGCACCGTGTCCCCGGGGCCGCGGAACCGAGCGCGCTCGGGCGGCGCCACGGCTGCGGCGAGGTCATTCAAGCTCGAGTCGAGCGGCGAGTCCGCGGCGGCCGCGTCGGCCTCCTTCTGGCCGCGACCGAGGAAGAAGCCGTCGCTCCCAGTTTGCGACCCGCGCAGCGGCGCCGAGCGGAGCGGACCGGACGCTCGCTTCATCGTCCCACCGCCGCGCGACTTCCCGCTGCCCTGCCCGACTCCGACGATGTTCGGCGACGAGGCCGCGACTTCCGTCTTGGGAGCCGGCTCGGCGGGCGACATCGAGAGGTGTGTGCCTCCTTCACCGACGTAGCCGAGCCCGCTCAGGTCCGCGTCGGTACGTGTGGCGCCGCTATCGCCGTACGCGAGCGACTCCAACTGCGCGACGGACTCCTCCTCGAGCTGCCGCTGGTCACGGAACCCCTGCGACGCCAGCGACCGCGTCTTCTTCTCGCGGCGGTCGCTCGGCGTGGCCGCCGTTTGGTCCGTGGGTGTGAGCGGGTCGTTCCAGACCGTGGTCAGCGCGAATCCGCCGACGAGCAAGAGCAGCCCCGCCGCAGCAGCCCGCAGCGGTGTGCCGAACCAGCGCGACAGGCGCGTGCCTCCGGCGCGGCGCGGCATCGGTGTGAGCGTGCCCGCCGCTTCGGCCGCCTTCGCACGCGCGGCTTCGGTCAGCGTCGCGCGCATCGCGGGCGGGAGTTCGTCCGTGGGCAGCGCGTCGTGCACCAAGCCGATCGTCGCTTCGAGGCGCGTGCGCTCCGCGGCGAGCGCGGGGTCCTTCGCGAGCTCGAGCTCGATCGCGGCGCGGGCCTCGTCGTCGAGCTCGCCGAAAACGAAGTCGCACAATTGTTCGTAGCGGTCGGGTTCGATGGGGTTCTGGTCGTCGTGCTTCATGAGAGACCTCCCTGGAGGCTCTGCGGTTCGGAAGAGCTCGCGGGTTCCTGCACGGCAACGAGGGGCGCGAGTTCGGTCGCGAGCGACTTCAACCCGACGCTGATCAACCAACCGATCGTTCCGATCTTCTTGCCGGTGATCGCGGCGATCTCTTTGTAGCTCCGGTCGCCGAAGAGGCGCAGCACGAGCACTTCACGCTGGTCGTCGGGGAGTCGCTCGAGGCTCTTCTCCACGGCCTTGCGTGTGTCGTTCGCTTCCACGTGATCGAGACCGCCCGCGACGGCTTCGTCGGGTGCGGCCTCCTGCTCGCGGCGCTTGCGCCTGGCTTCGCTTCGTAGGGCGTCCATGCAAAGGTTCCTCGTTACGCGGTGCAGCCACGAGCAGAGGACGGCGCGTTCCGCCGCCGCATCGCCCAGCGCCGTCTCCGGAAATTCCGGCGGGGTCTGGGCGAGCCGAAGGAAGGTCTCCTGCACGACGTCCTCGCACGCGCTTCGCCCACCACCGACGCTCCCCTGAAGGAGAGCGCGCGCATGGCGCAGCAAGGCGGCCTGGTGGGAGTCGACGAGGCGTTCGAAGGCTTCGGCGTCTCCCTGGAGCCAGGCGGCAAGTCGTTGTCCGTCGGAGCGGTCGTCCATCAGCTCGGGCTTCGCGCTTCGAACGACGGCGCGCGGCGGGGTCTTGGGGGATTCGGGTGCATGGCGGCGGGCCCATGATCGCAAGTCGTGCTCCGAAAACGGAATACGGAGTCGCACACCAAGCGGAAGAACAGCAGCGGGAAGTGCCGCACCAACCTTGGGAATGACGGTGGAGTACGGAGTCAGGACAGAATCCGCCGCCACCGTCGTTTCGATTCGGAGTGGCGGGATGGTCGACGGGGGCGGCGGATTATGTCCTGTCTCCGTACTCCACCGTCATTCCCAAGGTTGGTGCGGCACTTCCCGCAGCAGTTCTTCCGCTTGGTGTGCGACGCC
>JAJDEV010000272.1 GCA_029259605.1 Planctomycetota bacterium
TGTGCGTCAGATCAGCGCTTCGCGACCGAAGCGCGTGGAGGCGACCTTGACGGGTCGTCGAACCCGGTGAGGAAGGGAAGCGTTGACATGGCGCGCAGCTGCGTCGATCTCGGTGAAGGCTCATGAATGATCCGGGCTAGGTGTCGTCGCGCGACGCCTTGCGCTTGCGCTTGAACGTCTCCTGCGGATCCGCGTCGGCGTCGTCCGCGTCCTCCGGGTCCTCGTCCGGGTCGAGTTCGCGATGCGCGGCCCCGACCTTCATCAGCGGCCCGGTGCGATCGAAGGCGAGCTCCGATTCGGGCGGAACGGTCGCGTCGACGCTCTCGAGGTATTGCGTGAGGAGCGCGTTGAGCTCGACGGAATCGTCGGCGCGGCGCCGGCTCAGGTCTCTTTGCTCGCTGATATCGTTCTCGAGGTCGAACAGCGCGCTGCGATCGTAGGCCCAGGTCTTGACGAGCTTGAGATCGCCGCGGATCAACGCCGTTTGCGACGGCCACATCCCGATCGGGAAGTGGAAGACGAAGAAGTCGTTCGGACGGTCCACCGTCCCCTGTCCTCCGTGCGCGAGCACGGGCGCGAGGCTGCCCCCCTCGACCACCGCCGGCACTTCGAACTCGGGGTTGATCCAATCGAGCACGGTGGGCAGCAGGTCGTAGCCGATCACCGGCACACTCGAAACGACGCCGGCATCGATGTCGGGCCCGCGCACGATGAACGGGACACGGATGCCGCCCTCGTACACGTAGCCCTTGCTGTAGCTGAGCGGCCAAGCGCGCACCTTCGCGCCGCGCCCGTCGAAGAAGCCGTTGTCCGCTAGATAGATGACGTAGGTGCGGTCCGCGATCCGGAGTCGATCGAGCGTCTCGAGCACGCGCCCCACACCCGCGTCGAGGTCCTCGTTCATCGCCGCGAACTCGACATCCGAGTGACGCTTGCCGCGCGGGATGCTGTCGTACTTCGCGCGCATCCCGGGACTCGCTGCGACCTTGGCGTGGTCGGCGTAGTGCGAGACCTGCACGAAGAACGGCCGCTCGGCGGCGACCTGGCGCTCGATGAAATCGACCGCACGCGCGGTGACCTCGTACGCGCGCTTCGGATCCTCCGGTTGGTCGCTCGGGTTGCCCGTCCGGTTCCCGGTCGCGCCGTCCGACTCGTCGTACCCACACTCATCGGGCGGGATCGAGATGTGCCACTTGCCGAAGTGCGCCGTCACGTAGCGCGCATCCGCCTTCTTGATCAAGCTCGGCAACGAGAGCTCCGGGTCGCAGTGCTGGCGCGCCGCGGAACTGTTCGACGTCACGCGCAGCTTCGCGGGCGAGATCCCCCACAGGATGCTGTGCCGCGTCGGTGAGCACACCGGCGCGGGCGCGTAGCCGCGGCGAAAGCGCATGCCGTCGCGCATCAGCGCGTCGATGCTCGGCGTGCGGTAGAAGTCGCTGCGCGAGTTCGCGACGTCCGGATCCATCGGGGCCGACAGCGCGTTCCACCCCTGGTCGTCGGCGAGCAGCAAGACGATGTTTGGAGGGCCGACGGCGTCCGTTTCCGGGCGCGGAGGCGCGGGCGCAACTCGACCCGAGAACGGGAGGGCACCCGCCGCCGAGAGGGTCGCAGCGCCCAGAAGAACGGTTCGGAGGAAGGAGGAGACCATCGGAGCCGCGCCATCCTATGCGTTCGCCCTCGCCCGTGGTCAGCGCGCGGTTCGCTGGCGGAGCGATCCGGTAGGCACAGAACCGAGCCCCAGACTCTCGCAGAGGTGTTTTTTTTTTCGGGAATACCTGTTCCGGATGGGACGACAAAGCTATATACCTACCCTGCGTCGGTAATCCATTGCTGCCTTCCGTTCGCTTCCCGAGGACTCGTCCCATGCGCCCCATCCACACACCCCTCCTCTTGCTCCTGCTCTCGGCCGCTGCGAGCGGCCAGCAGACCCTCAAGCGCGTCCTGCCGATCGGCGCGATGAACCACGATCACAGTGGGTTCTCGGTCGCGACGCATCGCGGGATGGCCATCGTCGGCTCGCCCGATGCCGACGAGAACGGCGTCATCAAGACGGGCTCGGCCTTCCTGTTCGACACGCGAACGGGCGCGCGGACCGGGCGCCTCGTGGCGAGCGACGGCGCGGCTTTCGACTTGTTCGGACACGCCGTCGCGATCAGCGGGAACACGGCGGTCGTCGGAGCCACGGGCGCGAACGCGGTCTACGTCTACGACGTGACGACGAAGACCGAACTCCGGAAGCTGACTCCGAACGACCCCAACGCACCGGTTGGCTTCGGTGTCAGCGTCGCGATCGACGACGAACACGTGATCGTCGGAGCGCCCTACGAAAACTCGGTGGCGAGCAAGTCGGGGGCGGCATACGTCTACAACCTCGGCACCGGCCGCGTGCTGCAGCTGCTTCCGGACGACCTCCAAGGTGGAGACGTCTTCGGAATCAAAGTCGCGATCCGTGGCAAACTAGCGGCCGTCAGCGCCGTCGGATCGGACGCGTTCGGAGTGAATGCCGGAACCGTGTACGTCATGGACCTCGAATCGGGGCGCGTCGTCACCAAGCTCTTCCCGCAATCCTCGGCGCAGCACTTCGGTTTCGGTGATCAGATCTCGATCGACGGAGAGCTGGTCGTCGTCGGCGAGCAGCTCAGCTCGCGCTACGGATTCCATTCGGGCGCAGCCTACCTCTTCGATGCACGAACGGGAGAGGAGCTCGTCGCCTTGGTCGGATCGAATACCAACGAGGATGACCTGTTCGGCTGCTCGGTCTCGATCTCGGGCAACACCGTCGTGGTGGGCGCGAGAGTCGCGACGAAGAACTTCGGCTCAGCGTACGTGTTCGACGCATCGTCAGGCCACGAACTGGAGTTCCTTCGCGCGACCGGACGCACGGGAGACGACTTCGGCCGCTCCGTGGCGATCGACGCCGACTCGATCGTCATCGGATCTCCGTACCACGACGGCGCGGGGTGGAACGCCGGCGCCGCGTTCTCCTACTCGACCGCCGCGATGTCGAACGTGCGCAACGGAACCGGGGCCAACGCAGTGATCCTCAGCGAGGTGCGCGGTGCGACGGTCGGCGGTGCGTGGAAGGCCGAACTCGACTGCTCCGGTCACCAGCCGGGCCTCGCGGCGCTCGTGCTCCAGAGTGCGCCGGCGTCCGGCATCTTCCTCCGCGGGGGCGAGGTTCTCATCGACCTCACGGGGCCGCGCCTCGGCGTGCTCGTCCTCCCCCACACCGGTGGAACCGAGACCTTCTCGCTCTCCATTCCCGATCCGCTGTTCCTGTACGGCGCGAACGCGGCCGTGCAGGGCGTCGTGTTCGGTGCACCTGGCTACGAGCTGTCGAACGCGATCGACTTCACGGTCGGACGCTAGCCCGGGTGATTCATGAGGCTTTGCCGAGATCGACGCGGATGCGCGTCAGATCAGCGCTTCGCGACCGAAGCGCGTGGAGGCGACCTTGACGGGTCGTCGAACCCGGTGAGGGAGGGAAGCGTTGATATGGCGCGTAGCTGCGTCGATCTCGGTGAAGGCTCATGAACAACCCGGGCTAACCGACCGATCGCACGTTCTCGAGCGACGCGTTCCCGTCTTTCGACAGGGGCGCGTCGCTCTCGCGTCCGAGCCAGCCTCGCTCGCGCACGGCGTGTTCTGCCTACGCATTTTTGCCCATTCCGATACGCCATTGTCCCCCGCCACACGCCTCCAATGCGCCGGTAACGTGCTAGCGCGCGCCCATCGGAAGAGTCTCCGATGGACGCGCCCGACACAGCATGAAGCCGACTCTCCGACAGAGGCCCGCGCAGCACCGGACCTGCGGTAGCGCGACGACGGGCACGTTCGTCCTCGCGCTCGCCGCCGCGCTCTTCATCGCCCCGTTCCTCCGCGCGCCGGACGGAATGGACGACACGACCGCCGAGGGTTGGGTCGATTGGCAACGCGCCGCGGTGAACGATCGCGACGAGGGGCCGTTCGACTTTCCGTTCGAAGAGGACGTGCGCGACTGCGAGGCCGAGTACGAGCTCGAGCTCGCCAGCGTCATCGCCATGGAGAGCGAAGCGCGCTTCGGGCTCGACTCCACGGCGCTCGCCGCGACGGGCTTGATCGACGTGGAGCGCGTGCGCGCCGGACGGGTCTCCTTCGAGCAGCACTGCTCGGGATGCCACGGAACAACGGGCGACGGCGGGGGTCCGGCGGCGCGCTACCTGAAGCCGCGGCCGCGCAATTTCCGCAAGGGCCTCTTCAAGTTCACGAGCACGGACTCCGGGAGTCGACCGTTGCGCGAGGATCTGTTCGGCACGCTCACACGCGGCCTGGTCGGGTCCTCGATGCCCGACTTCCGCCTACTCTCGGAGGAAAAGCGCTGGGACCTGGTCGAGTACGTGCGCTACCTCGCGATCCGCGGCGAGTTCGAGCAGCTCTTCCTCGACTTTTGTTGGGAGGAGGGTGAGCTCGTCGACGCGAACGAGACGGCGGAGATCGTGGTGGACCGTTGGTCCGGCGCGTCGATGCGCCCGATCTACCCGGCCTCGCTCGAGCCCGACAACGACGCCGCTTCGATCGAGCGCGGACGCGAGATCTACCTCGACGGCGCGCGCGCGAACTGCGCCGCGTGCCACGGTGACGAGGGACGCGGCGACGGGCCTTCGGCCACGGCGTTCGAAGACGCGTGGGGCTATCCCGTCCAACCGCGTGACCTGACCAGCGGCGTGTTCCGCGCCGGCTCGCGCGCTGCCGACCTCTATCGCTCGATCGCGACCGGAATCAACGGCACGCCGATGCCCGCGTTCGCCGGATCGATCACTCCGGACGAGATGTGGGACCTGACCCACTTCGTCCAAAGCCTGGGAAACCGAGACTGATGCAAGCCGCGGCGCTCACGCTCTCCGACGACGGCAAGTCGCTCGTCAACTATCGCTTGGTGCGACTGCACCTGCACGCGGCCGGGATCGCACTCCTCGTGAGCATGGTCGCCGGCTTCCTCTACTCGTTGCAGTTCGTCGGCTACTACCCGTTCGGGCAGGAGTTCCTGTCACCGGGTCGAGTCCGACTGTTGCACACGAACCTCGCTGCGTACGGCTGGCTCGTCAACGGGTTCACGGCGATGCTGTACTACGCGGTGCCGCGCTTGACCGGCAAGCGTGTGTGGTCGGACAAGGTCGGCAACCTGATCTTCGTCGTCTGGCAGTTCATCCTCGTCGCCGCGGGCGCGGGCTTCTTGCTCGGCAAGGCGCAGGCGATCGAGTGGGGCGAAACGCCGACCGGCTTCCGTCCCGGATCGTTCGAGCTGAACTGGATCCCCGTCGACCTGCTCGTCGTCGTCGGCGCCGTGCTCGTGATCATCCAGTTCATGGTGCCGCTCTACGGCGCGCGCAAAACCAAGTTCTACGTGTCCCTGTGGTACTTCACGGCCGGGCTCGTGTGGCTCGCGCTGACGTATCTCATGGGGAACATCATCCCCGAGTGGGTCCTTCCGGGCGCGGCGGGAGCAGCGGTCACGGGACTCTTCATCCACGACCTCGTCGGCTTGTACGTGACGCCCATGGGTTGGGGCCTGATGTACTTCTTCGTGCCGCTGATCCTGAAGAAGCCGATCTGGAGCCACTCGCTCTCGGTCATCGGCTTCTGGGCACTGGCCTTCTTCTATCCGCTCGGCGGCGTGCACCACTTCCTGCTGAGCCCGATCCCCGACTACGTCGAGTTCGGCGCGATCTCGACGACGATCGCGATCGAGGTCGTCGTGACGACGGTCGTCGTCAACTTCTTCATGACGCTGCGCGGCAACTGGAGCGCGCTGCGCACGAACATGGCGATCCGGTGGTTCTATGCCGGCGCGATCATGTACTTCATCACGTGCTTCCAATGCGCGTTCCAGGTCACGTGGACGTTCCAGAAGATCATCCACTTCACCGACTGGGTCGTCGGCCACGCGCACCTGATCATGTTCGGGACCTTCACGTTCTGGATGTTCGGCGTGATCGACTGGCTTTGGCCGCGCATCTGCCGCCGCAACTGGGCGTCGAACAAGCTGCGCACGTGGCACTTCTGGCTCTCGACCGTGGGCATCATGGTCATGTTCTTGGACCTGATGATCGCGGGCCTCATCGCCGGCTTCATGCAGAGGGACCTGAACCACTGGATGGAGATCGTCACGGCCTCGGTTCCGTTCTGGTGGGTGCGCACCGTGTCAGGCGGCATGCTCCTCACCGGCATGCTCTGCATGCTCTACAACATGCGCGCGACCATGAACGGCGATAAGCCGTACGTCGAGGACGACTACCTCGCACTCGAGGCGGAGGGCGCCTGATGGAACGCTTCTACACCTTCTTCTTCGTCGCCGGACTCGGCTGCTTCGCCGTCGCCTTCATGCTGAGCATGGTGTTCCCATGGATGAGCCTCGGGAGCTACCACGGCATGGACTACCAGACGCTCGAGGACCTCGCGAAGACGCCGAGCGAGTCGTTCGAGCAACTCGCCTCCGACTATCCCGACGCGTTCGGAGCGGCGTTCGGCGAGGTCGATTCGGAGAGCTACGGCGAAGCGCTGCGACTCGGCCGCGACGTCTACGTCGGTCAAGCCTGCTGGCACTGCCACAGCCAGTACGTCCGTGTCGTCTCGAACGAAGCGCAACGCTTCGGTCCCGCATCGACGGCGCAGGAGTTCCAGAACGCGCTGAACCAGCCGCACCTGTGGGGCACGCGCCGCGTCGGACCCGACCTCGGGCGCGAAGCGGGCAAGCGCTCGAACGACTGGCACATCGCGCACCTGATCCGCCCGAAGAACGTCGCGCCGTTGTCCGTGATGCCGGCCTACGACTTCTACTTCGAGGACGACGGGACGCCCCAGAAGGAGGGCTTCGCGCTCGTCACGTACTTGCAGTGGCTGGGCACCACCTACACCGAGGACGGAATCACGCCATGAGCACCGAGCGCAACTCGATCATCAAGCGACGCGTCCACGTGTTCTTCGTCACCTTCGTGACGATCGCCGGGGGCATGTTCACCTTCAAGCTGTTCTCGTTCATGAAGACCATCAAGCGCGACGAGCTTGCGGGCTTCGCGTTCGATCCGATCCTGATCTACGCGTTCGTCGCGATCGGGTTCGTCTTCTTGCTCGCGTGGGCGTGGTTGTCGGGACAGTTCCACGACATCGAGCGCGCCAAGTTCGAGATGCTCGAGCGCTTCGAAGCCCAGGAGCGCGCCGAAGGCCTCACTCCCGGAGATGCGCACGATGCCTGAAGTGGTCGACACCGAGGAGCCGACGGACGCGCAGTCGATCCATCCCGGTTACGGGGACGGCGGTGTGCCGTGGTTCTTGCTCCTGCTCTATCTGAGCTTCCTCGTCTTCTTCACGTGGTACGTGCTCGAGCTCCAGCTGCCGGACTTCCTCGAACAGGGGCCGGGAGCTCAGCACGAGTCGGCACCGGCAGAATGAGCTCTGCCTGCGCGCACTGCGGGCTGCCCGCGGGATCCGCGCGGCGCGAGCGAGCCACGGACGGGCCCGCGTTCTGTTGTGTGGGCTGCCACCTCGCGTTCCACCTGGTCGGGCACTCGCTGGCGGGTCGCAGCGATCGCCTCCTCGGTCGCGTCGTCCTCAGCGCGGTACTCGCGATGGGCGTCATGGTGTTCTCGCTGTCGCTCTACGGCGATTCGCTGCCGGGCGAACGGCCGACCGAAGACGCCGCGCACGCGTTGCGCGGGCTCTACCGGCTCGGGGCGCTCGCGCTATCGGCGCCGGTGATGCTCCTGCTCGGCGCGCCGCTCGCGCACGCGGTCCTCGCGACGCGCCGTTGGCTGTCGTCCGACGCGCTCGTGCTCGTCGGAACGTGCGCGGCGTGGGCGCTCTCGGTGTGGAACACGTGGAGCGGCGCCGGTCACGTCTACTTCGAGACGGCGACCGTCGTCCTGGTCCTCGTCGCGCTGGGCAAGTGGCTCGACGCGCGCGCCAAGGACCAAGCGCGGGCCGCTCTCGAGACGCTCGTCACGCGCTCGACGGCTCCGATCTCCGTGCTCGAGAACGGGACCGAGCGCGACGTGGCGCGCGAAACCCTGCGCGTCGGCGACGTGTTTCGCACGCGCCCCGGGGAGGCCGTGGCCGTTGACGGCGAGGTCGTCGAAGGGCGCTCGTTCGTGGACACTTCGTCCTGGACCGGCGAGGAAGAACCCCGCGCGGTCCAACCGGGTGACGTCGTGCTCGCCGGATCGACGCTCGTCGACGGCTCGCTCGTCGTTCGCGCGACCGCGACCGACGGCACGTGCGTGCGCGACGAGATCGAGCGACGCTTGCGCGAAGCGGGCGCCGCGAAGCCGAGCCACGTACGACTCGCGGATCGCGTCGCGGCCGCGCTGCTGCCCATCGTGATCGCGATCGCGGTCGGCGCGACGGCTTACCACTGGTCGACCGCGGGTCCCGAGCGCGCGCTCCTCATCGGTTTGTCGGTGGTCTTGATCTCGTGCCCGTGCGCGCTCGGACTCGCGACGCCCTACGCGTTCTGGATCGCGCTCGGCGAAGCGTGGAAGCACGGGGCGCTCGTTCGCGGCAGCGACGTGCTCGAGCGGCTCGCGCGCACGCGGCGTGTGTTCTTCGACAAGACCGGGACGCTCACGACGGGTGAGATGACGATCGCTTCGATCCGTGTGCTCGACGGTCGACCGATCGGTGAGGTGCGCACGCTCGCCGCCGCGCTCGAGCGCGGCAGCGAGCATCCGATCGGGCGTGCGCTACGGAACCTCGAGTCGGGCGGCCCGGAGGTCGACGCGTTCCGCGCGCTTCCGGGCATCGGCGTCCAGGGCGTGATCGCCGGAGTCGCATACACGCTTCGACGTGCCGCGGCCGAGACCGGCGACGCGAGCGCCCCCGGTGCCAGCCGCATCGCGCTGCTCGCAGGCGATCACCTCGTCGCGGAGTTCGAACTGACCGGCGCGCTTCGTCCGTCGGCTGCTGCGGCGATCGCGCAGCTCGAGCGACGCTCGTTCGCACCGCGCATCCTCACCGGCGACGGCACGCGTGCGGCCGAGCACATCGCGCGCACCCTCGGTGTCGCGTTCGAGGCCGAGCTGCTTCCCGACGCCAAGGTCGCGCGCCTCTCGGACGCGGCCGATCGGTACGGCACGGTGTTCGTCGGCGACGGCCGCAACGACACGGCCGCGCTCGCCGCGGCGGACGTGGGAATCGCCATGCCGACCGGCGCGCGCCCGACGCTCGACGCCGCGTCCGTCACGCTCATGCGCGCCGACCTCACGCTCGTCCCCTGGCTGATCGAGCTCTCGCAGCGTGCCGTGCGCACGGCGCGCGCGAACCTCGTGTGGGCCTTCGCCTACAACGGCGTCGGCCTCACGCTCGCCGCCACCGGTCGACTCAGCCCGATCTTCGCGGCGACCGCGATGGTCGTCTCGAGCGTCCTCGTCGTCCTGAACTCGCGCCGGCTCCAAAGCTCCGACGCGAGCGATTCGTCCCCGCGCGTCCGCTACGCGGCGCCTTCCCCCATCCACACTGCCACGCACTATGCCGCTCGGTAAGAAGCGCAACGCCGTCGTCTACGGGATCAACGCGGCGCGTGGCGCGATGCATCGCTACACGAAGCTGCGTTGGGCAATCGGTCTCACGTTCACCGCGGCGATCGCACTGCTCGCTGTGACGGGAACGTTGCGCTTCGACTTCTGGCGCGGCGAGCACGTCTACCTCGGGCAGCGCGTCGGGCTCGTCGAGGCGGCCAAAGCGTTCGCGTTCCCGTTCCTCGCGGTCAACATCGTCATCATCCTCGCGAGCCGCTTCATCGGTCGCTACCTGTGCGGCTTCGTCTGCCCGGTCGGTGCCCTCGCGCGATTGGGGGAGTGGTTTCGCTGGCGCAATCGCAAGGGCAAGTCGAGGTGGTTGCGACTCACGTCACTCGGGTTGACCTCGTTCGGCCTCGCGGCGATCACGTTCAGCTTCTGGGTCGACTGGCGCGTGTTCGCACAGGGCTCGACCTTCGCGATCAGCGTCGCGGCGGGCTTCCTAGGAACGATGGCGCTCGGGTTGTTCTATCTCGTCGACGGCCTCGGACTGCGCTTCTGCCGCGACGTGTGTCCGTCGGGCGTGTACTTCGCGCTAATGGGTCCGACGACGAACAACGGCGTCGAGTTCTCCAACCCGGACTCGTGCACCGACTGCAAGGCGTGCGAGACCGCGTGTCCGATGGACCTCGAGCCGCGACACCTCGACGCGCCGCCGTCGCGTGGCGGCCTCGGCCTGTACCCGGACAACCTCTCGAACCACGCGTTGTGCATCCGTTGCGGCGACTGCATCAGCGCGTGCGAGGAAACGACCAAGCGCGACGCGGCCCCGACGCCGCTCCGCATCGGTTGGCTTCGGGACTCGAAGGCGACGAACGACGTCGCGCCCTGATGGTCGATCTCCTTCCGTTTGTCGTGCTCGCGTTCGCGGGCGCGCTGCACTGCGCGGGGATGTGCGGCGCGTTCGCGCTGGCGTGCGGAACACTCGCGCGCGACGCATCCGGGTCCGTCGTCGCGCACCGCACCGCGTACATCGTCGGCAAGGCGTTGACGTACGGAATCCTCGGGCTCGCGGCCCACGCAGGCGTCGCCGCCTTCGCCCATGGCAGCGGCGGCAGCGTGAATCTGCGCGGCGCGCACGCGCTCGCGACGTGGGTGTGCGGCGCGATGCTGGTCCTCCTCGGTCTGCGCGAACTGGGTGTGCGCTTCCCGGCGCGCGCGACGCACTCGAGCACGTGGAGGCGGCTCGGCACGCGCGGACGACGCGCCTTCGACACGTCCTGGCGTGCCGTGCGCTCCTTGCCCGGTCCGACGAGCAGTCTTGGCGTAGGGCTCCTGAACGGTCTCCTTCCCTGCGGGCTCTCGGCGAGCGCGATCCTGCTGGCGGCGACCGTGCCGCGCGAGCTGGCGTTCGCCGGACCGTTCCTCTTCGGGATCGCGACGGCACCGGCACTGCTCTTGGTCGCGACGCTCGGTCGCATGCTGCGCGGCGGAGCAAGCCCGTTCGCGCGGCGCTGGCTGGGGCCCACGCTCATCGTCCTCGGCGTGTGGACCGTCGCGCGCGGCACGTTGTCGGGCGCTGCGTCGCTCGCTCCCCCGTGCTGCGCAGCGTCGTCCGAGCTCCCGTAGCTCGTCGGAGTCGAAGTCGGTTACCGTCCGGTGACTGCGCGGGCAGCGACATCCGCGGCACTCGCAACACCGCCCGGTCAAGAACCCGGCACGTCCCTTGCTTCGGAGCAAGATCCCCCGGATCCGTCTTCGCCCCCTCGCGCATCGAGCTCGCGCCTCCCCTGCCGCCGCCCATGATCCCGTACACCGCACGTCGGCGTTCGCTCTCGTTTCTGATCACCCTGTCCCTCCTCGGCGCTGCGCCAACTGCGCTGTCTCGCGCGCACACGCAGGACGACCTCGCGCCGCTCGTGGCGAGCCTCGCGTCATACTTCGAAGCCGAAGCGTCGACCGTCGATGTCGAGAGAGCGCGCGCGGATGTGGAGGCGTGCCTCGCGCAGCTCGAGGAAACGCGCGGCGCGGATCCGCTCGCGAACACCGCCGAGCTGTCGGGTGTTCTGCGCCGCGCGCGCAAGTTCGACGGCAAGCGCGCGCGCCGGGGGATGGTCGCGAGCGAGGAGTACGACATCGACGGCGCGCGAGCGTCGTCGATGGAGTTCACCTACCGCGTGCCGAAGGACTACGACCCGGACTCGACGGACTATCCGCTCGTTCTCGCCATCCCGGACGCGGACGAGAGCGCGGCCGAACACATCCGCGACCACTGGAACACGCGCGAGCTGCGCGACGGCGCGATCCTCGTCGCGCCGGAGATGACCGGGGATCCCGACGAGTGGGACCGCGTTTCGGTCGACGGGCGCGCCGGCGGGCTGTGCCGGGTGCTGACCGCGCTACGCTACGCCAGCGAGACGTTCGCGATCGACGCGAATCGCATCTACGTCGCGGGACGCGGCAAGGGCATCGCCGCGGCGCTCGCGACGGGCAACTACGCGCCGCAGCTGTTCGCCGGAGTGATCTGTCGCGCGGGCGACGCGTCGGAGATCGGCGTGCGCAACTTCGGCAACCTGGCCTCGCTCTTCACGGAGAACGGTGGGCGCGCACCGGGCAAGAACGCGGCCGACTTTCAGGTGGCGGCCCAGACCGCGGGGTTCGACAACTGCCTCATCGACGAGAACGACGAGACGCAGCTGTGGGAATGGATGACCACGCACTCACGCGTCACGTTCCCCACGCACGTCACGGTCGCGACCGGCGACCCGTTTCCCACGCGCGCGTACTGGCTCCGTGTCGCTCCGTCGAAGCCGGACGCCATGGCGGCCGGGCGCATCGATCGCGAGGCGAACAGCATCACGCTCTCGACCGACGGCGTCTCGCGCGTGACGCTCTTCCTGAACGATGAGCTGCTCGATCTGGATCGTCCGATCACCGTCGAGTGCGACGGATCCACGCACGAACTGCGCGCGCAGCGACGTCTGCCGACGACGCTCGAGCTCCTTCGCGACGGCACGAGCGACGCGCAAGCCGTCTACGTCGCGCGCGTCGCCATCGACACCACCGCGGAGGGCGCCGCGGTCACGGAGGCGAACTCTCCGCTGGACAACTCGGAGTTCGTCACGGCGCTCGCGTCGTTCGATGGAGACGCGGCCAAGCTGTGGACGCTCTACGAAACGTGCACGGCGGAGGCGGAGGTCGAGGCGGCGCGCATCACCCTGCGCCACATCCTCCGCCTCGCGCCGAACGACGTCCGCGCTCGAAACGCGCTCGGTTTCGTCGGCGCGGAAGGCCTCTGGTTCGACGACCCGCTCGCGCTCGAGCGTCATCAACTCGGGCAACAAGAGGAGAACGCCAAGGCGAAGGGGCACGTCCAAAGCAAGCTCGGTTGGATCCACCGCGACGAGCGCGCGCTCGCGAACAAGGGCATGCAAAAGGACTTCGCGACCGGCCAATGGCTGACGTCGCGCGACGTGCGACGCGTCGACGACGGCTGGTCGCGCCAGGACCTGGAATGGATCGAGCCTGAGGAAGCAGCGAACGTCGACAACGGCCTGTGGCGCATCGATGGCGAGTGGGTCGAGGAGAGCGAGGCGAACGTCCGCCGCTCGCGCATCGATTCGATGTGGACGATTCCGCGGCCGGAGGTCGTGTTGCACTCGACGGCCGATCGTGGCGTCAGCCTGTGGGCGGCGCGCGAAATGGGTCGCGCCATCCAAGACCTGCGTCGCGTCTTCGGCGCCGAGCCGGTTCTGCCGCTCGACGTCGCCATGCTGCGCGACGAAGAGCAGTACGACCGCTTCGCCTTCGGCGCGCCCGACGGTCGGCGGCGCGCCACGCACGCGGGACGACTCCAGGTGGTGCACCACGCCTTCTTCGCCGAGAGTTGGTTCGCGCTCGAGGACGGCAAGCGCGCCTACCGCGGCATGGGCGTTTGCTATTGGGACACGCTGGCGCCCTACGGCGACCTGTACGGCGTGCACGCCGCGCGTCTCGCGGTCGGGCTCTCCTACGTCGACGCGCTCGATCCGAGCCCGAAAGCCGTTCGCAAGGCGCTCGCGAAGGGGCCGAACGCGGCGTACTACGACAGCTTCCTCGCCGAGAAGAAGCTGCCCGCGTGGTTGCGATACGGAGCCGCCGTCTACGCCGAACGCTACTTCCACGACACCTCCGTCGTGGCGGGTGACTCCCGCGACCCGTGGTGGGCGCGCGCATGGTCGCTCGACAACCTGCGCGAGCGCGGCGGGATGCGCCCGCTCGACGCGGTCTTCGCCTTCGAGGTCGACCCGTCGGATCGCGACGACGGTCAAAAGCTCTTGCTCGAGGCCGGGCTGCTCGTCGCGTTCGTCGTCGACGGTGAGTGCGCGCCCGTCACCGCGGCGCACGACGCGTTCAAGCAAGCGATGATCGCGGGGCGTCTGCACGCGACGGATCTCGAAGCGCTGCTCGACGCGATCCGCGCGAACGAGAGCGCGTTGGCCGCGTTCGCCGGCTAGCCCGGGTGATTCATGAGGCTTTGCCGAGATCGACGTGGATGCGCGCCAGATCAGCGCTTCGCGACCGAAGCGCGTGGAGGCGACTTTGAAGGGTCGTCGAACCCGGTGAGGGAGGGCCGGTTAGTCCTCGAACATCTGCTTCAGCCGCGCGGCCTCGTCCCTCGAGAGCGCGACTTCGACGTGCTGGTCCGCGCCGGAGAGCGTCACGATCTGCTCCGGGTCCGAGTCGGTCGAGGTCGCCATACCGGCGCCCGCGACGGACTTCTCGATGATCCAGCGCACGCGCGCGGGGCCGGTCGTCGTCCCGGTGATCATGATCTCCCTGCGCTCGTCGAAGCGCGGCGCACCCCAGTCCATCTCCGGCGCCGACGCGTTCTTCGTCAACGGGACGAGGCCGAGCGACAGCCCGTACGGCGCTTTCATGACCTCGCCGTCGCCGACGAGCGAGACGCGCACGGAGAAGCCGCGCTCGAGTTCGATCTTCGCGTCGCCGGTCAGACCTCGAACCCGTTTCACGAGGAAGCCGGCGAGCGCGACCTCGACATCGATCGTCGGGAACTTCGTGACGATCTGCACGTCGCGCTCGCGGATGAAGTAGGAGCCCTTCAGCTCGGGCGCACCCGCTTCGCCGAACCGCACGGAGCCGTTCATGCGCTCCTCGGACTCGGGGCCCGCCAGCGTCAAGTCGAACCGATGCAGCGCACCGCGCAGGTCGATTCCATCGAGCCGTGGGTCGCGTGCGTCGTAGCCGGCCTCGACGACGATCCCCTCGATCTCGTGCACCGTCTGGTTCCATTGGACGTTGAACTGCACGTCGTAGGTTCCCGCCGGCAGCGGCGCCGAGCGAAACGCGCCCTCGTCGTCGAGTTGGGCGCGGCGCTCGTTCCACGTGAGCGTGGAGGGACCGTCTCCGCTCGCCGACAACTGAACGACGAAGTCATCCAGCGGGATGTGGTCGTCGACCAGCAACGCGCCGACGATCCGGCCGGCGGGTGACATCGTGATCGTGAGGTCCGAGGTCCCTCGCTCGAAGGGGATCGGCTTGGAATAGAAGGCGTCGTCCCGCACTTCCAAGCGCAGGTTGCCGTCGTCCAGCTCGCCGAGGAGCTCGAACGCACCCACGTCGTCGGTGTGAACGTCGAAGTCGTGCCGCTCGTTCCACGAGCCCGTTCGCTCCTCGAAGAGCACGACCTCGACGCCGGCGAGCGGCGTCCCGCCCGGGCCGACGACGCGGCCGCCGACGAGGATCGGAGCCGACGTCAGAACGAGATCGCCCACGTCGGTCAAACCGTTCGAGAGCTCGCGATCGAGCTGGAGGACGGCCGAGCGCGCGGCGTCGGGGTCGTCCTTCGAGACCGTGGCCTGAACGCGCCCGGACTTCCACCCGGAGTCGAGGTCGACGTAGACGACGCCCTCGCCGTCCGAGCGTGGGTACTCCTCCCGCCCGCTGCCGAACGTCGCCGCTCCGTTGAACGTTTGCAGCTCGACGTCCACTCGCGCGAACGGCTCGCCGTCCGCGTCGACCAGGCGCATGCGAACGATCGGATGATCCGAACCCATCGTGACGGACGTTCGCACCTCGTCCCCCGCGCGCCGGGGCCCGGCGATGAACGCGTGCGTCTCGCTGCCGTACGACGCGCGTCTGACGGTCACGTCGAGTTCGTGTCCGAGCGCCACATGACCGAAGCGCACCGGGTTCGGTCCCAGCGTCCGTTCGACGGACGTGCGCCTCTGCTGGTTGAACACGGACATGCGCCGGCTCTGCCCCTCCTCGACGATCCCGAGCGAGACGAACGCGGTATCGGTCCAAGGCTCACCCTCCGGGCCGAAGACCTCGACGACCACGGCGCCGCCGGCGTCGATCGTGAAGACGACCGGCTCGTCGGGCAACGCGTCGGCGACGAGCTCGACCTGCGGGCGGACGAGCGTGAGCACGTCGGCCGTGACGCGCCACGCCTCGATCGCCTCTTCCGACAGGAAGTCCTGCTGGATGTGCTCGAAGCGCGCGTCGCCCGCGGCGTCGGTCTCGAGCTCGCGCGCGTCGTTCCACGAATTCCAGCGGCGATACTGAACCTGGATCGGAATGCCGGCGACGGGGCGGCCGCTCGGGTCGACCGTCCGCACGACGAGCGTGCGATCAGGGGCCAGCACGAGCGTCTCCGGTTCGTCGCCGACGTGCTCGACCTCATCGAGAACGCGACGCCCCCATCGACCGTCGTGGCTCGCGACGATGATCGTCGAGCCACCGATCGGCGCCGGCACGGACACGAGTCCGGACACGTCGGTGGTACGCGTGCGTTCGCCCGCAACGAGCCGATCGAGCGACGCGACGTCGTTCCGATCGACGTCCTCCTGGCGCACCTCCTTGCCGCCGATGCGAGTCGGCTCGGACGTCAGGTAGCGCGCGAGCACCGAGGCGCCCGCGACGGGCGGACCGTTGGCGCCGTCGATCACACGCACTCGGATCTGCTCGCCTGCGGCGCGCGCCGCGGCCGGCGCGACCTCGCGATGTGTTTCGGCGGCCGGCGTCGCAGCCGCCTTCGCCGGCGCGCCTTCGCTCGGGTCGCTTACCGCACGCGGCGTCGCGAGCGAACCCGGCGCGGACGGCACGCGGTCGGCGCGCGCCGACGGAGTCTCGACGCCGGACCGCCGGACGGAGTTGCCGGTCGAAGCGATCCAGAAGGCGCCCGCTCCGACGAGGACGACGACGGCGAGCGCGAGAACGAGCGTGGATCGTTGCATCGAAGCGAGGATCGGGAAGGTCGCTGGAACGGGCGAGTCATCCTAGCAGACGGCGCGAGAACGCTCAGGATATCGCAACGCTCCGGTCGCGCGGGGCAAGAACCGGGGCGCGGCGCTCACGGTCCCGGGTGCGCGTTCCCGCCCGCCTGCTACCCTCGACAGATGACCTTGCGCTCCCCCTCCGCGCGCGGCACGGCCGCGTGGCTCGTTCTCGGGCTCGCGTTCGCCTCGCCCGCGACCGCGACCGCGCTCCAGGACGACCTGCTCGTTCCCGGTGCGAGCCCGCGCAAGGTGCGCCCCATCGGCGGTCCGCAGTTCACCGCCTTCCCCACGCTCGGCGTCGCGCCGCACACGGTCGCGTTCGAGCAGCTCGCGGCGCGTGTGTTCTCGAGCTGGAGCTGGGACTTCGGCGACGGAAGTACGTCGACGCTCGCGAATCCCGTTCACACGTATGTCAGCGTCGGCACCTACGACGTGCATCTGACCGGCATCGATCCGCGGGGGAACGCGACGCGCACGAAGCTCGGATTCGTCAGCGTCGTCGCGCCGACGGGCTCGCCCTCGCCCGCGTTCACGCTCGAGACGACGCGACTCCCGTCGACGAACCCGGCAGTGAACCCGATCGTCGAGGTCTACGACCTGAACCTCAACCTCGTGCACACGTACGAGGATCCGTTGCCCGGCTACGCTTTCGCGGAGCTCTCGAAGCCGCTCTCGAACGGGCGCCTGCTCGCGCTCGTCTACGACCGGCAGACCGGCAGGAAGCAAGCCGTCGAGCTCTCGGCGAACGGGACGGTGTTGTGGCAGTACGACCCGTTCCCGGAGTCTCCCGCCGCGGACATCGAGCGGCTCGACAACGGCAACACGCTCGTCGTGGTCTACGCGACCGAGTCTTGGCCTTCGATCCACGCCGACCCGATCTCGAACGAGTACGTCATCGAAGTCGATCCGAACGGCAACGAGGTGTGGAGGTGGGGCGCCGCGCAGAACTGGGACCAACTGCCGTTGTCCGCTTCGGAGCGCGCGTACCTCCACGCGTTCCCCGGCCCGCCGAACGTGACGAAGTGGATCTTCCACACGAACTCGATGGGCACGCTGCCCGCGAATCCGTGGGAGGGCGACGATCCGCGCTTCGCGCGCGGCAACGTGCTCGTGAGCATGCGCGACACGAGCAAGGTCTTCCTGATCGAGCGCCCGAGCGGACGCGTCGTGTGGCACTACGACCGAGCACACGGCCAACACCACCCGCGCATGATCCCGGCCGGGCTGCCGGGCGCCGGGAACATCCTCATGTTCGACAACGGCGGGAGCGCGAAGACGCCGCCGTTCGTGCGCCCGTACTCGCGCTTGATCGAGATCGATCCGACGACGAACAAGATCGTGTGGAGCTACGTCGACCCGGCCACGTTCTACAGCCTGCACATGGGCACCGTTCAGCGGCTCCCGAACGGGAACACGTTCTTCAACGAGGGAACGAACGGTGTGCTGAAGGAAATCGATCCGAACGGCGTCGTGCTGTGGTCGCGCACGCGCCCGGCGCCCGTGCGCATCTTCCGCGCCTACCGGCCGGGGCTCGACTGGACGTCGCCCTCCTTCCGCTTCGAGTGGTAGGCGCTAAGGGCCGACCGTCATCTTGATGCCGGTCGTCAACCCCACGCGAACGCCGGGCTTGACGAGCGCGCCCTGCGCGTAGAACTCGATGCCCACGAGCATGACGTCGTTCGGGACGTCGACGATGTGAGGCACCGGGGCGCCGCTCCACGAACCGATCGGGATCGTCTGGAGCACGGTCGTCTGCAACAGCTCGCCCGTCGCGCCCGGCGCCGCCAAGCCCCAGTTCGCGCGCGTCCGACCGCACGGATAGGCGGGGTCGGGATCCTGCGAGAAGGCGAGGAGCGCGAGCGACGCGTTAGGCATCGTCGCGCCGGGGTCGTCGATGGCGAGCGAGAACGACGCGCCGATCGTCGGCGCGCCGGAGATCGCGAGGCTGCCCGCGGGATTCGTGCACGTTCCGTACTCGATCGACGCGGCCTGGCGTCGGAAGGTGAACGTGCCGATGGGGTCTGCGCCGGTGAACGGCCCGCCGGTCTGCAGCGCGATCGGAATCTGGGGCACGGTGTCCGCGTCGAAGGACGTGAACGTCGCGCCGCTGTCCGTACCCGCATCCCACACGAGGAGCTGCACGACCGTCTCTTCGACCCAGTCGCCGTTCTCGAGCAACGACACGGCGTCGGTGCCGACGAACCAATCCGGGCTCGGCGCGAGCATCGTGACGAGCGACACCGCGTGGAACTCGTCGGTCACCTGGAACGTGAGCGACGTGGATCCGGGCGAGCCGAGGACCACGGACTTGATCAAACGCTCACCGGAGACGCCGCTCGCGATGGTCGCGTTGATGATGTTCGTGAGCGTGCCCGTTCCGCCGAGCTCGGCCATCTCCTCCATGCCCGCGCTCGCGAGCTCACCCGGGCGCCACATGTGCTTGTCGGGGCGGTGCGTCGCGCCGATGAGCGGCGAGAAGTGGGCGCCGGAGGGATACGCGCCGGGATGGGTCGCCGCGCTCCAGGTCGCGTCGAACGTGACTTCGTACGTCGCGACCGCCGTACCGGTTTGACCGGCGGCGAGCGGAGCGGCGGTGGCGAGGAGCAGGAGCGCGAGGGAAGCTCGGGGGAAGCGCATGGCGAGTCTCGTGATCGGAGGGGGTGGGAAAGGCACGACGACGCGCGCACCACGCCCCCGGGACTGGATTCTATCGCGTGTTGCCCGAACGTGACGCCGGGCTGCGCGCGCGCTCGCGTCAGCGACCCGGCGCGGGCGACGCGCGGCGCGACGACCTGCCGAAGTTGTGCGTGAAGCCGATGAGCATCTGCAGGTCCGGCGCGTCTTCGCTCAATCCGATGACGAGCGCGGCGTCGAACACCTGCGACGCGCTGTGCGTGTACGTGCCGCCGAGCGTCGCCAGCAGGATGTCGACGTCCGCCTCCGGGACGAGGATCGCGGCGAACTCCCCGAAGGCCGCGACGCTGTCCGCCACCGTCTGCGATCCCGCGACCGCAACCGTGTGTCCGATCAGCGTTCCGCCGCGGGGGTCGCCGAGCACGTCGAGCGTGTAGTAGCCGGTGACCGAGAGCGGATCGAGCGTCTTCGACATCGCGCCGCCGAGTGACAAGTCGAGTTCACCCGTCCCAAGGCCGTCGTCGTCGTCTGCCGTCGGCAGCTTCAGACTCGCGAGCAGCGCCGCCGACGGAACATCATCGGTCTCTTCTTGAAAGCGATGCCGCACGCCGACGTTCACGTCGCCGATGCCGGTCTCGTCCACGCCGCCCATGTCGATCGAGAGCAGCGGTGCCCAGCCCACGAAGACCTCGGTCACGTCGCTGAGTCCGTACTTGAGCGCCATGGGTGTGGAGTAGGCGTCCCCCGGATCGATCGCGACGCCGGCCTCGAGCTCGAACGTCTTCTCCGCCGTCGTGTTCGTGTCCGCGGACACCGTCGGTCGCTGCGGAGTCACCGGCGCTCCGTCGGGGAGCGTGCGGCAGGCGGCGAGGCCCAGGGTGATCGCGAGGAACGACGTGCGCAGGAGAGGGGTGTTCATCGCGGCACGATAGCGCGGCGCGCGACTCCACTTCAACCGAGTCGCCGCGGCGGACTACTTCGACACGATCCACGTGAAGAGCTTCCGGAACGACGGCGTCTGCCCCTGCGACAGCACGCCCACGCGGAAGATCTTCCCGGCCGCCCAGACGACGACCAGCGTCGTCGCGATGCACATGGCGAACCCGGCGAACAGCTCCCAAACCGGCGGACCCGGCGGAGCGAGGACGCGGATCATGAGGATCATCGGCGTCGCGGTCGGAACGTAGGTCAGCGCTTGGGCGATCGAGCCGTTCGGGCTTTCGAGCACCGCCGACCACGCGAACAGCGGGATCATGATCACGATCATCGCCGGCATCATCATGCTCTGGGCGTCGCGCAGCTCGGAACACGCGGAACCGAGCGCGGAGAAGATCGAGCCGTACATCAGCAGCGCGAACACGACCATCACCAGGAACCACACGTAGGCGCTCGGTGGCACGAACGCGGCGACGCCGAAGTGGTGCGTGGCCCAGGCGATGCCGCTCAGGTACACGGCCGCGAGCGTCATGCAAACGCAGGCGCTGCCGACGAGCTTCCCGAGCATCAGCTCGAACGGCGACACGGACGACACCAGCACCTCGGAGATGCGCTGCATCTTCTCTTCGAGCACCTGGTTCATGAGCTGCGGCGCGCTCGTCATGATGATCATGAACAGGAGCATCATCGCGGCGGCGGGAATCAGGAACGTCCGGATTTTGTTCTCTTCGTCGGCGGCTTCGACCGTTCCGTCGTCGCGCTGCCGCGCCAGACCCCACGTCGTCAGCGGGATGCGACGGTTCAGCTTGTCGACGAGCTCGCGGTCGATGCTCGCGCCTTCGAAGCGCCGGCGCCGCACATCGCTGTTCACGCACTCGGCGATCCAATCGGGCAGCTCAGTGAACGTCGGTTCCTGGGTGTGGTACGCGAGCGGTCGCTCGCCGAACTCGCCGTCCTCATCGAGGACGCTCGCGCTGAGCAACACGAAGCTTTGGATCTCTCCGTCCCGGACGCGCTCCGACAGGACGACATCGGTCGCCTCCTCGGCCGCGGGCTCGTAGCGCTCGAGCTGGAAGAGCGGGCGCTTCTGTTCGAGCTCGCCATCGTCGCCCTCGACCCAAACCGCCGCGTTGCGTTCGGCGACCGCGCGCTCGAGGACCGGCCAGAGCTCCCCCGTCGGATCGACGACCACGCACTTGCGCTCGGTCAGATCGACTCGATCGTGCAGCAGCCCCTGGACGACGACCGAGCCCCCCATGAGCACGGGCATGACGAGCAGGCCGATCAGGAACGCCTTGGAGCGCACGGCCTCGAGGTACTCGGCGCGCCCGATCGCGAAGACTTTGTTCAACATCAGGCGACCTCCGCCGCGGCCTTCGCCGCCTCGGGACCCGCGATGCGCAAGAAGATGTCGTGCAGCGTCGGCCGCGTCTCCTCGAAGTGACGCACCTGCGTCAGCTCGGACACGGCGCGCAGGAGCTCCTGCGGATCGCCCTTCACGCGCACCTCTTGATAGCGACCGAGGTCGAGCACCTGCTCGACCATCGGCAGGTTCGCGAGCACGCTCGCGCCGACGTCGGTCCGCAGGCGCACGGTGTCCTGTCCGTACTTGTCCTCGATCTGCTGCATCGTGCCGTCGAGCACCTTGTCGCCCTTGAAAATCATGAACACGTGGTCGCAGATCTGCTCGGCGACGGTCATGTCGTGCGTCGAGAAGATGACCGTCGAACCGGCGGCCTTCAGGTCGAGGATCGAGCGCCGCATGACCTCGACGTTCACCGGGTCGAGCCCCGAGAACGGCTCGTCGAGGATGATGAGCTCCGGCTTCGTGATGACAGTGGCGATGAACTGGATCTTCTGGCTCATCCCTTTGGAGAGCGCGTCGATCTTCTTGTCGCGCCAGTCCGTGAGCTCGAGCTTCTCGAGCCACGTGTTCGCCTCGCGCTGCGCGTCTCTCCGGCCCATCCCCTTCAGCGACGCGAAGTACGTCAGCAGACGCGACACGGTCATCTTCTTGTAGAGGCCGCGCTCCTCGGGCAAGTACCCGACGCGGTCGTTCGACGCGCGCGTCCCGGTGTGGCCGAGCACCTCGATCTCCCCGCGGTCCGGCGCGAGGATGTGCAGGATCATCCGGATCGTCGTCGTCTTGCCGGATCCGTTCGGACCGATGAATCCGTACAGGGATCCGGTCGGGACTTCGAGTTGGAGATCGCGCACAGCGGTGTGCGCTCCGAAGGTCTTCGTGACTCCGGATAGACGGACGGCGGCGGTCAAGGGCGTGCTCCGAGGCGGGGGGAGTGGCGTGGGGCGGGGGCGAGCGCGTGTCTCGATGCGCTCAGCCTGCGCCGGCGCGCGGAGATCGTATGCAACCTCCCCTGCGCCGACGACGCGCGAGCGGCATCAGCGCGTTCGAGTTTTCTTTCCCTCGCGCTCGATCGGCCGCGCCACGGGCAAGAGCGGCGGAACGAACCCGTCGACGACCTGCCCGTTGCCCGGCGTCATCAACCACGCGCGCAGACGCCGGACGAGCTCCTGATTCGGGTAGCTCGCGGGATCGATCGGCGCGTTCTCGAGCGGATCGAGCTCGAGATCGTAGAGGAACTCGGCGCCCGACTCCTCACGCCGCAACTTGTAGCGTTCGGTGCGCACGGCGAGCTCGCGGTGCTGCGAGTGCACGTAGCGCCGCCGCGTGCGTCCCTCGGGATCCTCGAGGAGCTGCGCGAAGCTGACCGAGTCGCTGCCGCGCGGCGGCCCCGGAATGTCCGTGAGACTGGCGAGCGTCGCCCAGATGTCGACCGGCGACGTGAGCTCGCCCGTCGCGCCGCGCACGACGCCCGGACCGCGCACCGCGGCCGGCGTACGGATGCCGCCCTCGAACGTCGAGCGCTTCACTCGCGTCGGGTCGGGCGCGATCCCCGGCGGCGCGTCCGGCGTTCCGTTCGTGCTGAAGACGAACACGTAGGTGTCATCGAAGTCGACGTGTTCGAGCATCTCGCCGAGCATGAAGTCGAGCGACACGACGAGCGAGTCGTAGCGCTCGCGCAACGTCAGCGAGTTGGGATTGTTCGGCGCGTTCGGATCCGTCGAGACCTGGAAGTAGCCCTCGGGCAGGATGCGATCGGGCGCCGGCTGATGGAACGGCGCGTGCGCGGCTTCGAACCAGACGACCGAGAAGCGCGGGCCCGATGTGCCGAGCCACCATTCGGTCCAAGCGTCACGAACGTCGGCGTCCGCCCACGAAGACGAGTGACTGACGCGCCCCTCGTCGATGCGCTCCCAATCGGCATAGCCCGAGCCGCCACCCGAGTTCACGTTCGACCCGATCCCCGCCGCCCACGTCGAAAACCCGTGCAGGTTCGGCGTGACGTAGCGGAACGCATCGGCGTCGCCGAGATCGTTGCCCCCCATCCCCCACTTGCCGTGCAGCGCGACCGCGTAGCCCGCCGATTTGGCCGCCTCGGGCAACGAGCGTGCGTCGAGTCGGATGTCGGGCGTCGCCGGACCGCTCGTCTCCCACGAAAACCCGCGCGTGTTCCCGTTGCGCAGCGCGTACTCGCCGAAGAGCACGGTGTACATCGTGTGACTTCCGATCGGCTGCGTGATCCACGTGTCGAGCTGCATGCCCTCGCTCGCGAACGCGGCGAAGTTCTCGGTCGGGACGTACGGAGCGACATCTTGGACGCCGATGTCGGTCCACAGGATGATCAGGACATGCGGAAGTTTGTCGAGCAGCATCACGCGGGTCGGCACTCCGGATTGAACACGCGTTCCGCGCGCGGCGGGTGCTTGGCGAGCAGGCCCGCGGGGCGCACCGGCCGGCGCACGAGCTCGCCCCCGCAGTTCGGGCAGACCCGGTCGAACCGGTCCTCGCCGCACACGCGGCAGAAGGTGCATTCGAACGTGCAGATCAGAACGTCGGGGGAGTCGAGCGCGAGGTCGGCGTCGCAGCACTCGCAGTTGGGCCTGAGTTCGAGCATCGAGCGAGTTTAGCAGTGCTCGACGGAACCCACCGGGCGCGCCGCGCGAGGCCACACGCAACTCCCTGTGGCGACGCGGATTAGCGCCGCGGCTCGGCCCGACCTCCGGGCGCGTACGGCGGGCTCCGTATCCGACCTAAAACCTTGCCGCAGAAGGGCTTCGGATTCTGTATCGCGGATCCGATAGGCTCGTCGGCCTTCCAACAATCAGGAACAGGCCTGAGACCCTCCCACCACGGACCTTTGCCCATGTGGACTTTCGTTCTCGTCGCCCTCGTTCTCGCGCTCGGACTCTACTACGCGGGCAAGACCTGGCTCGGCTGGGTCGTCCCGGTCGCCGTCCTCTACGCCGGCTGGTGGAACACCGGAGTCAGCACGGCGGCGTTCTTCGTCCCCTCGGCGCTCGTCCTCGGACTCGTCGCGGTGATCGGCGGCGTCCCGCGCCTGCGGCGCGATTGGGTCAGCCGCTTCCTGCTGCCGAAGATCGCTCCGATCCTGCCGGTGATGAGCGAGACCGAGCGCATCGCGATCGAGGCGGGCACCGTGTGGTGGGAGGCCGAGTTCTTCACCGGACGCCCCGACTGGTCGAAGCTGCTCAACTTCCACCCGACGCCGCTGACGGCGGACGAGCAAGCGTTCCTCGACGGACCGTGCAACACGGTCTGCGAGATGGTGAACGAGTGGGAGACGAACCGGGACGGCGACCTGTCCGCCGAGGTGTGGGCCTACCTCAAGGAGCAGGGCTTCCTCGGGATGATCATCCCGAAGCAGTACGGCGGGCTCGGCTTTTCCGCGGGCGCGCACTCCGCGGTCGTCGCCAAGCTCGCGAGCCGCTCGGTACCGCTCACCGTCACGGTCATGGTTCCGAACTCGCTCGGCCCGGCCGAGCTGCTGCTGCACTACGGCACGCAAGAACAACGCGACCACTACCTCCCGCGCCTCGCGAGCGGTGAGGACATTCCGTGCTTCGCGCTGACCGAACCGGGCGCGGGCAGTGACGCCGGCGCGATGACGAGCAACGGCGTCGTTTGCGAAGGCACCTTCAACGGCAAGAAGGTGCTCGGCATGCGGCTGAACTGGGACAAGCGCTACATCACGCTCGCCCCGGTCGCGACCGTGCTCGGCCTCGCGTTCAAGCTGCGCGATCCGGATCACCTGATCGGCGAGACCGAGGAGCTCGGCATCACGTGCGCGCTGATCCCGGTCGACGTGCAGAACATCGAGATCGGCGAGCGCCACAGCCCGCTCGGCATGGCGTTCATGAACGGGCCGACGCAGGGCAACGACGTCTTCGTCCCGCTCGACTACATCATCGGCGGACGCGAGAACGCGGGAAAGGGCTGGCTGATGCTGATGCAGAGCCTGTCCGCCGGTCGCGGCATCTCGCTGCCGTCCATGGCCGCCGGCGCCGCGCGCCTCGCGACGCGCACGGTCGGCGCGTACACGACGGTGCGCAAGCAGTTCAGCACGGCCATCGGCAAGTTCGAAGGCATCGAGACGCCGATGGCGCGCATCGCCGGATTGACGTACGCGATGGACGCCGCACGACGCATGACGTCGGGCGCGGTGGACCACGGTGAGAAGCCGGCGGTCGCTTCGGCGATCGTGAAGTGCTACCTGACCGAAGCGATGCGCCAGGCGACGAACGACGCCATGGATATCGTCGGCGGTGCGGGCATCTCGCTCGGGCCGCGCAACATCCTTGGCAGCGGGTACGCCGCGCTCCCGATCGGCATCACCGTCGAAGGCGCGAACATCCTCACGCGCTCGATGATCATCTTCGGTCAGGGCGCGATCCGCTGTCACCCGTTCGTCCAGGACGAGATGAAGGGCGCCTTCGAGCGCGACGTCGAGACGTTCGACCGCGCGTTCTTCGGGCACGTCGGCTTCGTGTTCACGAACGTCGCCCGCTCGTTCGTCCTCGGCCTTACGGACGGCGTCTTCGCCGCCGCGCCGATGGCCGGCCCGCAGGCCAAGTACTACCGACGCCTCACACGCATGTCCGCGGCGTTCTCGCTGATGGCCGATACCGCGATGGGAACGCTCGGCGGTTCGCTGAAGCGCAAGGAAGCGCTCACCGGTCGCCTGTCCGACGTGCTCGCGTGGATGTTCATCGCGAGCACCGCGCTGAAGCGCTATCACGACGAAGGCTCGAAAACGGCCGACTTCCCGGTGCTGTCCTGGGTGTGCGAGCACGCGCTGCACGAGGCCCAGGAGGCGTACGACGGCGTCCTGCGCAACCTGCCGCTGCGTCCGGCGGCGTGGATCCTGCGCCCGCTCGTCTTCCCGTTCGGTCGTCGCTGGGCGGCGCCGAGCGATCGCCTCTCGCACCAGGTTGCGAAGGCGATTCAGAACGGCGGCGAGCTGCGCGAGGAGCTCACCGTCGGCATGTACGTGCCGGACGCCGACGAGCTCGGACTCGGTCTCCTCGAGGCGAGCCTCGTGAAGGTCGTTGCCGCCAACGAGGTGCACGCCAAGATCCAAGCGGCCGTGAAGGAGAAGCGACTCGACAAGCGACCGAAGGCGACGCTCGTCGAACGCGCGCTCGAGACCGGAATCATCACGGGCGACGAGAAGGCACGCGTGGATGCGGCCGAGGAGGCACGGCGCCAAGCGGTCGCCGTGGACTCCTTTTCGCGCCGTGTCTATGCGGAGATGAGTGCGTAGACGGCCCGGCGCCGATTGACACATCGAGGATGGCGCGCGCCCGGGCGCATTCGTACGATCCGGCCACGTCTTAACGATGAACCCCCGGATCGGCGCCTCCCCGCGACGGCCGAAGGGAGCGGAAGAGACCCTCCGCGTCCTCAACGCATTCGCCGTTTCTCTGCTCCAGCAGAACAGGTTGGACGACCTGTTGTGGAGTATCGCTGAGAACGTGGGGACGCTGCTCGGCTTCGAGGACAGCGTGATCTACCTGGCCACGTCGAACGAGCTGCGTCAGTACGCGGCGTTCGGAGCCAAGAATCCGCGCGCACGGCAGATCCTCAACCCGATCGTCATTCCGTTCGGCAGCGGCGTCGTCGGCCGAGTCGCGGAAACGCGCGAGCCGCAGCTGATCCGGGACACGTCGAAGTGCGACTACTACGTCCGCGACGCGTTCGCGGGGCTCTCCGAGATCAGCATCCCGATCCTGTACCAGGATCGGACGATCGCCGTGATCGACGCCGAGGCTTCCGCGCGGGACGCGTACGACGAGCACGACCTCGAGCTCTTGACCAGCTTCGCGAACCTCGCCGCGCCGCGGATCGCGTCGGCCCTCGAGGAGGAACAGCGCCGTTCGATCGAGGACGAGCTGACGCGCGCGAAGTCGGACCTCGAGGAGCGCGTCGCACGCCGGACCGCGGCGCTCGCGTCCAGCGTCGCAGAGCTGCGCAACGAGGTGAACGAGCGCCGCCGGGTGGAAAGCGCCCTCGCGAACGAACGCCAGCTCCTGCGTCTCTCCCTCCAATCGATCGGCGACGGCCTGTTCGCGACGAACGCGAACGACGAGATCGTCCTGGCGAGCGACGCGGCGCTGCGCCTGACGGGCACGACGCGCAGCCAGGCCATCGGGCGTTCGATCGGAAACGTCTATCGCACGCGAACGGCCTCGGACGACGGAACGGCGTCGGGCGACGACGCCGCCCCGCCGTCGGTGACGCGCTTCGCGCATTCGAACGCGACCGCTTCGCGCGCCTCGACGCGGATCCTCGACTCCCTCGGCGAGGAGCGCATCCTCGACGAGGTCGTCAGCCCGATCCGCAACGCGGACGGAGAAACGATCGGCGTCGTCGTGGTGTTCCGCGACGTGACGCTCGAGCGCGCGCTCGAACGCAAGGCGCAGAAGACGCAACGCCTCGAGTCGCTCGGCGTGCTCGCCGGCGGAATCGCGCACGACTTCAACAACGTCCTCGCTGGAATCCTCGGACGCGTCAACCTCGCGCAAATGAGCGGGGCCGACGAAGAGCTGCGACGCGCGCTGCGCGATGCCGAGGAGGGCTGCATCACGGCGCGCAGCCTGACGAAGGAGCTGCTCGCGTTCGCGAAGGGCGGCGCGCCCGTCAAGAACATCGAATCGCTGCGCTCGTTGATCGTCGATTCAGCACGCTTCTGCCTGCACGGGTCTTCCGTGAACGCGCGCCTCGAGTTGGACGACGACCTGTACGCGGTCGAGATGGACGCGGTCCAGGTCGGGCAGGCGCTGAACAACATCATCCTCAACGCGGTGCAGGCCATGCCCGAAGGCGGCGAGCTCGTCGTCCAGGCGCGCAACGCGGACAACGGGACCGACGCATCCCGCGGGGAGGTCATCGTCACGATCACGGACAGCGGTCCCGGCATCGACGAACGGATCGCCGATCGGATCTTCGATCCGTACTTCTCCACGAAGAGCGCGCACTCGGGCCTGGGGCTCGCGACGTCCTACTGGATCATCCAACGCCACGGCGGACAGCTGCGGCTCGGGGAGAACTCGAAGCGCGGGACGACGTTCGAGATCCGCCTGCCGGCCGCGACCTCCGACACACTCGCGCCGCCCCTGCCGGCCTCCCGATCGCGCAAGTCCAAACCCTTCCGCGTGCTCTTGATGGACGACGAGGACGTCGTACGCGAGACCGTCGCGGCGATGCTCGAACGCATCGGCCAGACCGTCGAGGTCGCGTCGAACGGAGAAGAGGCGATCGAGCTCTTCGAGCGCGCCGCGGCGTCGGACATGCCCTTCGACGCCGCGTTCCTCGACCTGACCGTCCGCGGCGGAATGGGCGGCCTGAGAACGCTCGAACGCCTGCGCGCGATCATGCCGAACTTCGCCGCGGTCGTCGTGAGCGGCTACTCCGACGATCCCGTGCTCGCCAAGCACCGCGAACACGGCTTCGACGAACGGCTCCAAAAGCCCTTCACCCTCAGCCAGCTGCGCGCGGTGCTCGGAAATCTGGCGCACACGGGCGGCTAGCGGAGCCGAGGAAGGAGAGTCCTTGCGGATCGTCTCCGGAGGCGTTGTTCTCATGAACAGCCTCGGGAGGGAACTTGAAGAAGCTCGCTGCGCTCGCCCTGTTCGTCGGACTGGTCGTCTCGGTCGTGTGGTTCGTGCGCTCGTCGCACCCCGAACCGGTGAACGCGCCGGTCGTCGCATCGACGCCACCGCTCGACGACACGTCCGCCCCGACGCCGCCCGTCGTGGCGCAACCGCTCGCCGCGCTCCCGGTCGACGTCGATGCGCCAGCCGCGTCGTCCGCGCGCAAGGCGGCGATCGATGAGCGTGAGTTCGTCACCGTTCACGCCACGGTCGAGGACACCGACGGCGAGCGCTTGGGCGGCGTCGAGCTCGTCGCGCGCTCGATCGACGGCGAGCCGAGCGTCCTGTCCGACGCCTCCGGCGAGCTCACGCTCGTGATCCCATGGGAGATCGCGCAAACGCTGAGCCCACCGTGGTGCTCGTTCGAGGTGCGCGGCGAGAGCGTCGCAACGGACCGCCGACGCGTCGAGATCAGCGCGCCGGGCGACGTCTTCCTCGGCCGCTTCGAGCTCCCGCCCGGAGGAACGCTCTCCGGTCGCGTCGTCGACGCGGACGGCGCGCCGGTCGAAGGTGCGTACGTCTCGATCGCGAAGCCGATCACCGATTGGAGCGATCGAGCGATGCTGCGCCACGGCGCGACCGTGGGCGGCGGGTTCCTCGCGCGGACCGACGCCGAGGGCCGGTATCGCATGGGCGGGTTTCCGTTGGCGACGTTCTCGGTCGCCGCGCGCGCGCCTGGAACGTTCCACTCGTTCAGCGCGCCGGTCGACGTCGTCGCGGGCGAGACGATCCAGGTTCCGGACATCGTGCTCGAAGCCGCGGAGGACGCGTTCCGCATCGCGGGCGTCGTCCTGACGCGCGACGGGGCGCCGAACGAGGGCTGCGTCGTGTCGCGCATGAGCGCGGACGGGGGCATCGGAGCGGGCTCGCGCTTCACGGACGCTATGGGCCGCTTCGAGTTCACCGTCGAGCCGGGAACGGTGTGGCGCTTGCGCGCGCGACCGAGCGGAGGCACGGATCTCATCGCGTACGACGTCGCGGCGGGAACGCTCGACCTCGTTCTCCAACCGCGGGACGCCTCGACCATCGTCGTGCACGTCACGACGAGCGACGGGACACGACCGGACCGCGTCTTCGCGAGCGCGTCGATCGTGGGCGACACGCGGGCCTTGCCCGTGACCACTGCGAGCGCGACGGGCGACGAGCCGCTCGAGCTCGAGGCGCTCGACCACGAGTTCTGGGTCGACGTCCGAGCCGAGGGGTACGCGCCGTTCCGAGCGGGACCGTTCCCGGCCGACGAGCCACCGACCGAGATCGAAGCCACCCTCGTCCGCGTAGCGACCTGGGGCGGAGTCGTCCTCGCGGACGGGGTTCCGGTCGAGGGCGCGCAAGTCGACTTCCACGCACCGACCGCGCGCGGACAAGCGGGCCGATTCCGGAGCGGGCTCTTCACGCGCTTCGAATCCCACGGCGGCGTACACGGCACGACCACGGATTCGAACGGACGCTTCGACGTCTCGCTCGACGCCGTTCGCGCTCGGGCGCGCAACGGCGAAAGCGTCCACGTTCACGCGTCACTCGACGAGTACGCGCGAAGCCCGACGGCCGTCGTCGCGATCGAGCCGAATGCGCCGCTGGCCGAGCTCACGCTCGAACTCACGCGCGGAGGCTCCGTCGAGGGACGCGTCGTCGCGCCGGAAGGCGTCGACCTGCGCGGCGAGGGGATCGCCATCTCGCAGTCGGACGGCCACCGATTCGTTCAAGAGCTCGACGCGACCGGCGCGTTCCGCTTCGACCACCTGACTCCGGGGCGCTGGCTCGCGGTGACGGGCGCGAAGGCCGAACTCGGCGTGAGCACGGACCGCACAACCGAATACGTCCTCGAGGACGCCATTCCGTGGAGCTTCGAAGTCTTCGAGGGAGCGGTGACGCCGTTCGACTTCGAAGTCGCGGCGGACGATCGAAAACGCGTGCGGCTCTCCGGTCGCGTCTTGCTGAACGGCGACGCGCCGGTCGGTTGGAGCTGGAGCCTCAGCAATCGCTCCAACGCCGGCCACACGAGCTCGTTCGATCCGGACGGGGGCTTCGACGCGGCGGTCGACGAGCCGGGCGCGTGGAACCTCACGCTGTTCTCACCGCGTGGTTCGTGCTGGTGGACGACCGTGACCAAGCGCTTCGACCTCGCGGAGGGAGATCACACCTGGAACTTCGACCTGCCGGTCGCCTCGCTGCGAATCACCGGTCTTCCGCCGCGATCCGTCGACCCCATGAACCTGGGCGCCCTCACCGGCGGCGAAGCCTGGGTCGGTTCGTGGAAAGACGAACGCGAGGACCTGCGCTGGAACGCGCTCTGTCTCTGTGCGCCCGACGAAGGACTGCTCTTGCCGCAGGTGCCTGCCGGGACGCTCGAGTTCCGCCGGAACCGGCCGTTCGAATCCTCGAGCGAGGAGCGAACGATCGAACTCCTCCCGAACGAGGCCGGCTCGATCGACTTGCGCTGACGCCGAAGCCGGCGCCGCGCCCCCCTACCCGAAGTACTCGCCGTAGGCCTCTTCGTGGAAGCCGACGAGCCAGGTCTTGCCGCTGCGGATCGCCGGTGCGCGCAGGTTGCCCGACGGGCCGAGCACGGCCTTGGCGAAGTCGGCCGCGCTCGGCGGGTCCTTCTTCATGTCGAAGACAAGCGTCTTCTTGCCCTTGGCGACGATCACGTTCGACGCGTCGGCGAAGACGTGATTCAGGTCCGCCTTGCCGAAGCGCTCCTTCGCTGCGTTCACCGTTTCCCGAACGGTGACGTCCCGACCTTCGAGGAAGCCGTCGGAACGCTTGCAGCTCGTTCAGCCGCGGCGGTGGTAATACCAATCGATGCGCTTTGCCATGCGTGCATCGTAGCGACGGCGCGAACCGTCGTGGAGTCAGAACCCGCTCGAGCGCGTGATCCCCAGCATCGCCAGGCGGAACACGCGGAGCGCGTCGTACGCGCCGTACGGCAGCTGCTGCGGACGGACCATGAAGGCGTGCAGGCGCGTGGCGACCTGCTCGGGCGAGACGTGGTCGACGCGCTCTTCGTTCCCGTGCACCTTCGCCATCTGCGCGAAGCCGCTCCGGTCCATCGACTTGATGTCCTGGATCACGCGGTACGGCAGCATCCCGTACCCCCCTTGCAGGCGCATGAACTCGGCCAGCACGCGCTGGCCGAACTCCGCGTCGCTCGGATCGGGTCGACCGAGCGCGAGCAACGCCAGGCGGCGAATTTCGTACGCCTCGAACAACGTCCGGTCCAGCTCGAGCACGCGCTCGGCGGCGGCGAGCGCGTCCTCGTGACGCCCCGCCGCGTGCAGGAGCTCGGCACGGCGGAAGTGCGCGCGCGCGAACCCGGGATCGAGCTCGATCGCGCGCTCGATCGAGCCGAGCGCATCGCACGCATCGGACCGGAGCGCGAGCCCGCGGTTCAAGTGTGCGTCGGCGTAGTTCGGATCGAGCGCGATCGAGCGATCGAAGCGCGCGACGACGTCGGACTCCGGGAGCGAGAGCTGGGCCGCCGCCATCGCACCGTGAAAGTGACCGAGCGCATCGTCCCGCGTCGCGAGCCCCGCATCGAACGACGCGAGCGCATCGCGGCAGCGCGCGATCGGATCGGCGCGGCGGGATAGCTTCGCGAGCGACGTCGCGAGCACGAAGCCGCGGCTGAACCACGCGAGCGCCAGGTCGAACGCCGGCCACAGGATGAGCGGCAAGTGCAGCCCGCGGAGGATCGCGGCGACGTCGGCGGGGATGCGCTTCGGAGCGCCGCATTGCAGGACGAGCGTCTCCCCGCTCCGCACGCACAGCGGGATCGTGTTGCTCTCGGTGCTGCCCATGCGCAGCTCGATGTCCTGCGGACCCGTCGGAATCGAGAACGTGCGCGCCTCGCCGTTCCCCACGTGGCCGACCTCGCGCGCGCCGACGGACACGCTGCAGGCGCGCAGGCTGTCCGCCATCGGCGAATGGCGTTCGAGGTGCAGCGTGGCTGTTTCGGAGGTCGGCATCGATCGGCGGGTGAGGCGGTCGGACGATTCTATCGGAGGCTGCGTTTCTTCAGCCCGATGCGGCTCAACCGCCGACGCGCTTGACCGTCCAGCCGCGGCCCTCGAGCTCGCGCACGATCGCGTCGCGGTGGTCGCCCTGGATCTCGATGACGCCGTCCTTCGTCGTGCCGCCCGAACCGCACTTCTTCTTCAGCGCCTTGCCGAGCAGCGCGAGCTCGACGTCGTCGAGCGGAACGTCGGTGACGAGCGTCACGCCCTTGCCTTTGCGTCCCTTCGTCTCGCGCCCCACGCGCACGACCCGCTCGGTCCCGGCTCGCGCCGCGGCCATGCGCCGGCAAATGCAGCCGACGACCGGCCGCTCGCACTTCGGGCACAGCTCGCCGTGCTGCGTCGAATAGACGTACCCGCCACCGCTCGAACCTCGTCCCGCACCCTTGGCCATGGCGCGAATCCTACCAACGGGTCTAGCCGAAGAGCGCCTTGGGCAGCGCGCCTTCGTGCTCGAGCAGCGCCTGCTTGCGCTCCATGCCTCCGCCGTAGCCGGTCAACGCGCCGCTCGATCCGATCACGCGGTGGCACGGAATGACGAGCGACACGGGGTTCGTCGCGTTCGCGCGTCCGACGGCGCGCGCGGCGCCCGGTTGGCCCACACGGCGCGCGAGCTCGCCGTAGCTCAGCGTCTCGCCGTACGGGATGTTCAGCAGTTCGCGCCACACGAGCTGTTGGAACTCGCTGCCCTCCGGCGCGACGGCGAGGTCGAACGTGCGCAGCTCGCCGGCGAAGTAGCGCTGCATCGCGCGCGCCACGTCGCGCAAGCGCGCCGGCTCGAACGCGAGGCGTTGGCCGCGCGCCGCGTACCGCTCCTCGAGCCCGGCGTCGTCCGCGGGCGCGTTGCGTCCACCTTCGAAGTCGAGCTGCACGAGCGCGCCGTCCGCGTCGACGACGGCCCAAATGTCACCCACCGGGCTCGGGATGCGATCCGCGAAGTGCGTAGCGTCCATCGTGATCCGTTCTGCGTCTTTCATTCTTCGTCTCCCAGACTTCTCCAGAGGTGGAACGTCGCCAGGCTGCGGTGCGGCGCGAACGGCTCCATGAGCTGTAACGTCTCCTGTGCCTTCGGTCGGTGGTCGAGCTCGAAGAAGCGTTCGAGCGCCGCCTCGAGCGCGACATCGCCGACGGGAACGCAGTCCTCGAGCCCGAAGGAACGCATGAGCAGGTAGTTCACCGACCACGGACCGAGGCCGCGCACGTTGCCGAGGCGCTCTTCGACCAGGCCCGCGGGCGCGTGCCGCAGCCCGTCGAGGTCGAGGTCGCCCGCAGCGATCGCGCGCGCGGTGTCGATCACGTACTCGGCCTTGCGGCGCGAGTACTGCAGCGGCTCGAGGTCGGCGTAGTCGAGCTCCGCGACCTGCGCGGCCGTCGGGTGCGCGACGAACCCGTCGGAGTTCGGAATGCGCGTGCCGCACAGCTGGATGAGTCGACTGCGGCAGAGCGACGCGAACGTGATGTTGACCTGCTGGCCGACGATGACCCAGACGAGCCCCTCGAACGCGTCGGCGGTGAGCGGGATGCGCAAGCCGCGGCGCCCGCGCACCAGGCGCGCCGTGTCGCCCTTGCGCAGCATGCGTCGCTCGAACGCTCCCGGATCCGCATCGAGACCGAGCATGCGCACGACGCGTCGGTGTGCGGCGACCATCATCGAGCGTGTCGGCGCGCGGCGCGCGAAGACGGCGACCTGCACACGAGTCGGTGAGAACACGAGCTCGACGCGCGCGGGCTTGCCGTCGAGCAGCAACGCCTTCGTCGCGCGCCGCCCGTCGATCCGTTCCGTGCAGCCGTCCTCGTCGCGACCGAACATGCGGAACGCGTCCTCGCTCCGAAACTCGCGCGGCAGGCGCAGGACGAACTCGTTCCCGTCGGCGATGTTCCGGTAGCTGCCCGGCGACATCGCGAACTCGAGCTGAAAGCCCTCGTGGAACGCGGAAGAGCTCTCGAAGCCCGCATCCGTCGCGATGTCGAGCACGCGCCGCTTCGAGCGCACGAGCTCCGCCCCCGCCGAAGCGAGGCGCGCGCGCAACAGGTAAGCGGCCGGCGTCGTGTGATAGTGGCGTCGAAAGAGCTCGTTCAGCTTCGTCGCGCCGACGCCTGCATCCGCGCGCAGATCGGCCACCCCGCCGAAGTCCCCTGGGTTCGCGCGCAACCGTTCGCAGAGCGACTGCACACGCTCGCGATCGGGATCGAAGCGACGATAGAAGTGATCGGGCCGGCACCGGCGGCAGGCGCGCAGCCCGGCGGAACGCGCTCCATCCTCGTCGAGGAAGAAGCGCACGTTCTCGTCCTTCGGCTTGCGCGCCGTGCAAGTCGGCAAACAGTAGATCCCGGTCGTGAGCACGCCGACGAGAAAGCGCCCATTGTGCCGCGGGTTCTTCGTGTGCCAGAGACGCAGCGTCACCGCTCGGTCGAGGTCCGGATGGTCGAGCACCTTGATCACCGGGCCATTGTGCGTTCCGACGCGGTGCCGCGTCTTCCGGATATCACCGCCCGAATCTCGAATCGCGGCACGCGCTCGAACCCGGACGAAAAAGACGCCCGAGCAAACGACATGGGACTTCGACGCCCCGTGTCGCCGCCCGGGCGCGGCATCACCCCATGGGAGCCCCTGTTCCCACGTTCTCCCCTCCGACGCGCGGAGCCTCATCACGACTTCGAAGGGGATGTTCCATCTCGGATCTGCTGTGTGTGCGGCAATGAAAAAAGCGACCCACCCGGTTTTGCACTCGGGGAGGGTCGCTTGACCAGCTGGCGCGTTTTCGTCGCCTAGCCTGGACGGGTCTCTCCCGAGGCGGGCCGCGGCGCGCGACCCGCTTCCGTAAATCGGAAGCGCGGGGAGAGTGATTGGGGAAGGACGGTCGGTTGCATGGCGGGAAGCTCCGAACCTTCGAAGCTAGACGCAGTGCGCGAATCCGTCAATCCCCCTGAATCGCCGATTCGGAGCATTCGGCGAGGTTCTCCGGCGAAGCGGTAAGACTTTCCGGAGGCCGGGTGGAAGTCCGAGAGTCGGAGAGTTGTCGACGTTCCTCGGATCCGGACGGTCCGGGTGGTTCCCTGAATCGAATCGCGAAGGGAAGTTCCGAGCGTGTTCCTCTCGTCGGGTGGAAGTCCGAGAGCCGGGGAGTTGTGGACGTTCCTCGGATTCGGACGGTCCGGGTGGTTCCCTGAATCGAATCGCGAAGGGAAGTTCCGAACGTGTTCCTCTCGTCGG
>JAJDEV010000273.1 GCA_029259605.1 Planctomycetota bacterium
GCGGGACAGGCTCGCTTCGCTCGCGTCCCGTCAGCCGCAGGCGCCCGTCTAACGCGCGGCGCGAGGCGCGCCGCTGCAACACAGGCTCGCTTCGCTCGCGTGTTGCGAGCCGCGGGCGCACCGCCTCACGCGCGGGGCTTCGCCCCGCTGCACGGCATGCGCCGCTTCGCGGCGCGCCGTGCGGGCGCACGCGCAACCAGCCGGCCGCACCCCGGTAGCAAGTCCCCGAACGTCTCATCGGCCATTCCGGAGACCGTAGCAGCTGCCGCGTCGTCGCTTGGTCCGTTGCGTCAGATCGATTGCGAACGCCAACAAGCCCCGGAACGCCTCATTGGCCATCCGGGGACCGTGGAGTTGCCGTGTAAACCCCTGTTCCGTTGCGAACCGCGGCACGCGAGCGAAGCGAGCCTGTGCCGCAGCAGCGCGAAGCGCTGCGCGTGAATCGATGGGGACCGTCAACAAGTCCCCATCCCGCCGGCCTCTAAGGACGAGAGGGAACGCGTGGGTACTCCCCTCGACGACACGACTCGCGCAACCGAACAACCGGAACGCCCAGAACACCCGGAACGCCCGGAACACCCGGAACACCCGGAACACCCGGAACACCCAGAACGCCCAGAACGCCCAGAACACCCAGAACAACCAGAACACCCAGAACAACCAGAACAACCACCGCCCTCCCTCACATCTTCCGAGCGACAACAACAACCGCATGGCTCATCGTCGAGCTCTCCAACCGTCTCACGACGAGCTCGACGTCGAAGCCGAAGCGACTCAAACGCGGCTCGATGTCCAAACCGAAGTCGGTGTAGACGAGGACGCCTTGCGGATCGAGCGGGTCGTCGTGATACGCGGGTTCGAGCAGGTGGACGGCTCGGCCGCTCGACGTGTCGACGCGCACGACCGACTTGGGGCGTAGGTTCGGGTTGCCGCGGTCGGTCATCGGGACCTCGAAGATCAGGCGGCCGGAGGGGCGCAGGACGCGGTGTGCTTCGCGGAAGGCGTCGTCGGGGCGCGGGATGTGTTCGAGGACGGACGAGTGCAGGATCAGGTCGAGGCTCGCGTCGTCGCAGCTCAGCGCCTGGAGGTCTTCGCAGCGCACGCCCTCGTGCATGGTGCCCGGGGCGGTGTCGGCGAAGTACTCGGAGCAGACGTAGGCCGGGCACTTGCGCAGGAGTGCGTGCAGCGGACCGGAGGCTTGCGCTTCGTAGATGGACAGCGCGCGGAAGGCCTCCTCGTCGACGAGTGCGGAGAGGGAGCGTGCGCCGGCGCGCGAGTAGATCCCGAGGAGGACGTCCGCGATCATGCGGACGCGCGTCCACGCGTCGCAGTGGACGCAACACAGCGACTCCTTCAGGTTGTCGCTGTGTGCCAGGAAGCGACTGTCGCGTCCGCAGACGCTGCAGATCCCCGTTTCGTGCAGGGCGCGGTGCCTCAGCGTGCGGGGCAGGTTGAGCAACCGTCGCACGCGTGCGCGGAGTTCGGGTCGCTTCTGTCGATCAACGGAACCGGGCGCCATGGGCGCAACTGTAGCGTCTGACGCACCGCGTTGCGTGAGCGCTGCGGGCGACTACGCGGTCCGGCGACCGTCCAGTGCGTCGACGTGCAGTCGAAGCGCGACCGATGCGACCGCGGCCTCATCGGTGTAGTCGCAGTACGGCTCGGGGCAGCAGTAGGCGATTGGCTTGCGGGTCTGATCCTTGCGGCGATAGACCGGCGTCAACAGGTACCCGCACCTCGGGCACACACATCGGGTTTCACTCTTCATCGTTTTCATGGCGCCATGTACGGCTCCGCACATGAAGGCACCACGGGGCGATGATGAGGTTTTCATAAAGGCCGCGCGCGGCCCGGGGTTCAGCCCGCGAAGAACCCGAGGTCCGAGCGATCGAAGCGTGCCAGGTTCGGGAACGAGGCCGCGATCTCGGACTCGCTCAGACCGAACCAGCGCGAGAACGTCGCGGCGTACTGGTCGACGGACTGCGTCGGAAGGATGCGGCCCTCGTCCACGTCGTCGTCACCGCCGAGCTCGAGGTTCGGCATCGTGCCGTGGATCATGCGCCCCGCCACCGGCGTTCCCATCACGAGGTGGTGGTTGCCCCAGCCGTGGTCGCAGCCCTTGCCGTTGCTCGTGAGCGTGCGACCGAACTCGGACGACGTGAACGTGGTCACGCAATCGTCGGCGCTGATCGAGTCGAGCGCGGATTGGAACGCGTCGAGCGACTTCGAAACGTTGCGGAGCAGCCCGGGCAGGTAGAACGGCTGGTCCTCGTGCGTGTCATAGCCGTCGTCGTCGACGAAGAAGATCTGGCGCGTCGTTCCGATCTCGGCGCGCATCGCGATGACCTGCGCGACGGTGCGGAGCTGGGCGCCGAGCGGTGAGGCGGGGAACAGACCGTCGAAGTCGGGCGCCAACTCGAGCGCTCCCGACAGGTTGTCGTAGACGTCCATCGTCTCGCGCTGCACCTCCGCGAAGCGGCGTTGCATCGGGTGCGCGTGGTCGTCGTTCGCCAGGCGGCGGAAGGCGGTGTCGAGCCGGCCCTTCCACAGTCCTTCGAAGTTCTCGAGCCCGTCGGGCGTCAGGAAGTACGGCGAGGTCTCCGCGCCGACGAGCTGCTTGGCCTCGCCGGTGCACGAGATGCACACCGGCACGGGCGGCGCGCCCCCGGCCGCGGCCAGGCGATCGGCGATGCGTCCGCACCAGCCCGACGGCGAGCGGCCGTCCGCACCGCCCGCGAACCACTGGTTGTGCTGATCGCTGTGCGAGAACAGGTAGTCCGGCGCCGGTGCCGTGTGCCGCAGGTACTCGTTCTTGGTGAGCGGCTGAACGAGCGAGCCGACGTTCGCGACGATCGCGAGTTTGCCCTGCTGGAAGCGTGCGGCCATCTCGGGGAGCTCGGGGCCGAAGCCGTACTCGGCGCCGTCGGGGTTCAGCGGCTCGATCGGAACGAGCTGATTCTGCGGAACGGCGAGGACCTGGCGCGCGCTCGCGTACGTGTCGTACTCGCGCGTGCTACGCGGGACGACGATGTTGAAGCCATCGACGCCGCCGTTGAGGAAGACGCAGACGAGCGCGCGATACCCGCTCGCTTCGGATGCGCGCGCGGGACCCGCGGACAGGACGCGCACGCCGGGGAAGAGCGTCGCTCCGGCGCCGACCGCGCCGTAGCGCAGGAGGTCACGCCGGTTCATGGAGGGCTTGGTCATGGTGGTTTTCTCGGGCCGCTAGCCCGGATGATTCATGAGGCTTTGCCGAGATCGACGCAGATGCGCGACAGATCAGCGCTTCGCGACCGAAGCGCGTGCAGGCGACCTGGACGGGTCGTCGAACCCGGTGAGGGAGGGAAGTGCTGATCTGGCGCGTAGCTGCGTCGATCTCGGTGAAGCCTCATGAATCATCCGAGCTAGCGTTGGAGCGCGTACTCGGCGCTGCTGACGAGGAGGTAGAGGATGTCGCGCAAGGTCTCGTTGGCTTCCTCGTCCGCCGGCGCGTCGTTCACGTACTCGCGCAGCACGGTGCGCAGCTCGTGCGACATCGTTCCGCCGAGCAGGATGAGGTTGAGCTCCTCGATCAGGAGCGCGGGGTTCGTCTCGAGCAGCAGCGTCTCGTCGTCGAGGTCGAGCACCATCGTGTCCGGCTTCGGCGCGAAGTAGAAGCCGGCGTAGATGCGGTCGTAGACCTCGTTCGTCATGCGCGTGACGTTGGCGTGCGTCGCGAGCTGCAGCTCGGGCGCGACGAGTCCGAGCGCGTCGAGCTCGCCCGGGGGCGTGTAGTCCGGGCGGTAGAAGTTGAACACGCTCGGTGCGCGCAGCGGCGCTTGCGCCAGGCCGACCTCGGGATACGGGTAGTTCACCGCGCCCGATGCGGACTTCGCGTCGAAGGCGCGCCACAGCGCGGCGACGCGCAGGAGCGGCTCGCGCACCCTGCCGAAGTCGCCGGTGGTGCGTGCGGCGGCGGTCGCGTCGGGCGCGGCCGTTTCGCCGGGCTCGCCGGTTTCCGGATCGAGCAGGATCGCGCGCACGACCGCGCCGAGGTTGCCGCGCACGCCGTTCCCGTCGTCGTCGAACACGGCCGAGACGCGCGCGACGTACTCCGGGCTCGGGTTGCTCGTGACGAGGCGTTGGATCAGCTGGCGGCCGATGAACGGCCCGACGTTCGGATGCGCGAACAGCCGATCGAGCACCGCGTCGAGGTCGGCGCGCGCCGAGCCTCCGCCGGGGAGCTCCTCCCAACCGACCACCGTCTTCGGCCCGACGGCGTGGTAGTCCTCCCACGGTTGCATCGGATCGAAGTCGGCTTCCCGCCAGTTCCACTCCGTCGCGGACGCGAAGTTCCAGCCGGTGAGCGCGTGCGCCGTGCCCTCGATGACGGACTGGTCGTAGGTCGGGATCTCGGCGCCGTGTTCGTCGAGCTTGGGCGTGCCGTCCGGGTTCAGCTGCTTCAGCCCGATCGAGAAGAGCTGCATGATTTCGCGCGCGTAGTTCTCATCGGGGAACACGTTGCGTGCCGGGTCGGGCCCTTGGTTCTGCAGCATCGACAGATACGCGCCCATCAGCGGGCTGCGCGTCACGTCCTCGAGCAGGTCGCGATAGTTGCCGAAGGCTCCTTGCACGAGGAGGTCGTAGTACTCGGTGACGCCGATCTGCTCCTGATCGATCGCGCTCGCGATGTCGGAGATGACGAGGATCTGCGACAGGGACCAGGCGACGCGCTGGCGCAGCTGGTCATCGCTGTAGAGGACGTGCTGCCACCAGACTTCGAGGCGCGCGAGCTCGTCGCTCGGGTTCGTCGCGAGCGACTGCATCATCGGCCGATGGAGCGCGGGTGGCAGCGCGAGTTGCGCGTCGACCCACTCGCGGTAGGTCATCTGCATGAGCGCGTCGACGTCCGCGCTGCGCGGTCCGAACGTGGCGCGCGCGAGGAAGCGCACGGCCTCGGAGCGCGTCGACGGCTGCGTCGTTCCGGTCAGCGGCAAGGGCGCCGCGGGCGGCGTCGCGGAGCGCGACGAGCGGCCGTCCGAACAGGCGACGAGCAGGCCGGAGGCGAGAACGGCGATCGAGAGCCACGGACGCGCGGAAAGGCGTCCGGGCCGATCCCGCCGTCGCGAGGAAGGAACGGAGGTCATGACGGTCCACTAGCGGGGGAGCGGTCGGGCGCGACAGCCGAATCGGAGGGGGATTCGCGCGCCGAACGCTCATCGTAGCGGCCGCTCCGATAATGGGGGAGCCGGGCCGCCTTTTCCGAAGTCGCGTTCCCCACGGGCCGCGCCGACTCCGAGCGCTATGCTCGCCGCATGGGATTCCTGGGACGATTCTTCGGCCGCGGCGCCGTGCCCGCGTTCGCCATGCCGAGCGACGCGGACGGCACGCGCACCGCGAGCGGGCTCCTGCACGAAGTCGTCCACGCCGGCGACGGAGCGACGCCCGGACCGTTCGAAACGGTGACGGTGCACTACGCGGGTTGGCTCCTGGACGGCACGCTGTTCGACTCGTCGTACGCGCGCCGAAAACCGATCTCCTTCGCGCTGAACCGTGTCATCGCGGGCTGGGGCGAGGGGCTGCAGCTCATGCGCGTCGGCGGGACGTCGCGCTTCCTGATTCCCCCCGAACTCGGCTACGGGCCGCGCGGCGCGCCTCCCGCGATCGGGCCGAACGCGACGCTCGTGTTCGAGGTCGAGTTGATCGACATCGCCTGATGCGCGCGGCTCCCGCGGTTCTCACGCTCGCCGCCCTGCTCGTCGGAGGAGCGCTCGCGTGGGTGACGTTCGACGTAGGCGGCGAGGGCGAGCAGCGGACGCGCGTCGAGCCGAACGCGCGCGTGCCGAGTGCCGACACGCTCGCTGCGCCGACGCGGACGCCTGCGGTCGAACCGAGCGCCGGCGAAGCGCGCGGAGGCGCGGCGTCGCGCGCGCCGAGCGCGAACGTCGAGCCGTCGGCTGCGGGCGACGGTTACGACCGCGGGCGCATCGCGGCGCTGCTCGCCGACGACGATCCGCGCGCGCGCTTCGAGGGGCTACGCCTGCTGGCCACCGCGGCGCCGAACGAGGCCTTGCCCGAGCTCCTCGCGTACGTCGAGGACACGCGCGACGCCGAGCGCGCGCACTTGCAACGGCTCGCGGCGGTCGCGCTGCTCGGCGAACTCGACGGCGTTCCCGTCCGCGACGAGCTCGTCGCCCTGTGGGAGCGCGAGGAACCCGGCGCGCGTCACGCGGCGGCGCTCGCGCTCGCGCGCCAGGGCGACCTCACGCTCGTCGATCGCGAGCTGTTCGCGCTGCGTACGGACCTGGCGGATCCCGACGGTGGCGTGCGCGCGCGCGCGGCCGAGCGCGCCGGTTCGTTCGACAGCCCGAGCGCCGTTCCGGTGCTGCTGCCGTTGCTCGACGATCTGAACAGCGACGTGCGCGCGAACGCGATCGACGGCCTCTGGCGCGCGGGCGACGTCGGCTCGTTGCCCGAGCTCGAGCGCATGCTCGCGGACCCCGTCGAGCTCGTGCGCGAACGCGCGCGGCGCGCGATCGACTCGTTGCGCGCCGACGACGCGGCGCGCGGAGGTTCGTGAGCGCGAGGGCGCCGCTCGTGCCGGCGCTGGTCGCCGTGCTCGTCGTCCTCGCGTCGACGCTCTCGCTCGTCGCCTTCGCGGGTCACGTGGAAGACCGCGGCGCGACGATCGATCAGTTCCTGCCCGCGCACGAACTCGAGCAGCAGGCGCGCGCGATGGCGGCCTTCCGTGGGGGCGTTGCCGAGGACGAGCGCCTCGTGGTCGTGCTCCAGGGCGCGAGTGACGCGTGGTCGGACGCGCGCGTCGCGGCGCTCGGCTCCGCGCTCGAAGGAGTTTCCGGCGTCGCGTCCGCGCGGCCGGAAGCGGGGCTCGCGGCGCTCGCGAGCGACGCCGCGCTGCGTTTCGTCGTGCTGGAGCTCGAGCCGGGAACCGCGCGGCTCGAGCGGGCGCGCGCGCTCGTCGCGGCGTGCGACGACGTGCTCGCGGCGGAGCGTGCGAGCGGCGAGCGCGCCTACGTCCTCGGCATGCCGCGGCTGCGCGCGGACTCGTGGCGGCTCGCGCGCGGCGATCTGTTCCGCGTCCTGCCCGTGCTGCTCGTTCTCGCGTTCGTGATCCCGTGGATCTTCCTCGGCAGCTGGACCGCCGGGCTGTTCGCGTCGCTCATGGCGACGACGACCACGGCGCTGACGCTCTGGAGTTTCTTCGCGCTGTGCGGCCCGCCGAGCTCGCTCGTGTTGCTCGTCGTTCCGATCCTGTGGGCGGGTGCGACGATGGACGCGATGCACCTCGTCGCGCGCGCGCGCATTCACCGCGTCGATGCCCTGCGCCGCGCACGGAGCGAGCTGCTCGCGCCGTGCCTCGTCACGACGCTGACGACCGCGGCCGGCCTGTGCACGCTCGGATTGGCGAGCGCGTCGAGCCTGCTGCGCAACCTCGGCCTCGTGTCGGGCGCGGGCATCGTGGTGGCCTACGCCGTGACGTTCTTGCTCGGTCCGCCGTTGCTCGCGCTCTTGCCGGCCGGTCGCGCGCCGCGCTGGCCGGTCGCGGTCGGGGTCGCGCTGATGCGCCGCGCGCGGAGGCGGCCGCGCCTGTGGATCGGCGCGTGGACTACGCTGGTGCTCGGAGCGCTCGCGCTGCTGCCGGCGCTGCGCGTCGCGAACCCGTTCCCGCGCGTGTTCTCACCCGGCGTCGCGATCGGCGCGGACCTCGAGCACTTCGCGCGCGCGCTCGGCACGGACCTGAATCCGATCGACGTCGTGCTGACGGCCACGGACGACGCCGGGCGTCGACCGACGGTGCTCGTCAGCGCCGCGCTCGTGGCCGCGCGCGAACTTCGCTCGCTGCCGAGCGTGCGCGCCGTCTTGCCGTTTGACGCGTTCGACGCGGCGTTGCTCGAAGACACACGAGGCGCCGATCCGCGCGAGCGCGAACGCCGGCTCGGTGACGCGCTCGCGCGCGACGAGCTGCGGCCGTGGATCGACGCCGGCGGCGCGCGGGCGCGCGTCCAGGTGCACCTCGCGCCGGCGACGCAAGCCGAGAAGCGCGGGCTCTTCGAGCGCCTTGCGCGCCTCGACCAGTCGATGCTCGTCCACCACGAGCTGCGCCCCGCGGGCGTCGGTTACTCGGTCTTCCGCGTCGAGGAGCTCGGGCTCGAGAACCTGAAGTCGGGGGGACCGCTGACGCTCCTCGCGCTAGGCGTGCTCCTGGCGCTCGGCATGCGGCGGCGCGACGCCGGTCCGTACGGTTGGTTGCTCGCGGTCGTCGTCAGCGCGGTGCCGCTGTTGCTCACCGCCGCGATGCTCGTCGTCACGTCGACGCCGTGGTCGCTCCTGCTCCTGCCGCTGCCGGGCGTGCTGCTCGGCCTGGCGCTCGACGACAGCGTGCACCTGCTCTGGCGTCCGCGCGGCGCCGGCGGCACGCTCCGCGCGTTGCCCGCCGTGCTCGCGACCACGCTGCTCGTCGCCGCTTGCGTCGCGACGCTGGCGTGGACATCGTTCGTCACGAACCGCGCGTTCGGGTTGCTGCTCGCCTTCGGGCTCGTCACGGCGCTCGCCGCGGACCTGACGCTGCTGCCGGCGCTGGTCAGACGATCTCGACGCAGATGATCTCGACCAGCGCGGAGAGGAGCAGGTTGCCACCCGGCGCGTCGAGGATGTCGAGCATCACGGTCGCGTCGGGCGACGCCATCGCCATCGCGATCGCGGTGAGGACGTTCGCGTGCACCTCGGCCGTTCCGTCGACCTCGTAGCCGAGCGTCGTCTCGAGGTCGCCCGGCACCGTGATGCTGCGGCTCGCGAACGTGTCTCCGGCCGCGACACCGGTGACGGTGACGCGCGTGCGAACGAGGTAGGTCATCGCCATGTGCGTGACCTTGAACTCCTTGCGGTACACGCCGGCGACGGGGAAGCCCTCGCCGGTGCCGAAGCTGCCGTTGTTGAAACCCGATGCGCAGATGCCGGCGTTGCCCGTTTGGAAAAGGCTGGAGACCGTCACCGGTGTGGAGAACGGCGCGATCTCGTCCGTGTTGTCCGACGGATTCCAGAAGGAGTCGAGGCCGCACTTCTTCTTGTAGATGTTCGCGTCGGCGCCGTTGAACGGAACGTCGAGGTACAGGAACGTCCCGCCGACGAGCGCGGCCTGGAACGTGGCGAACATGCCTGCGTCGGTGAGGATCGCCTGATTCGGACACGGCGACGTTCCGTTCTGATCCGCGGCCGTGAGCGTGGGCGCGCCGCCACCGCCTCCGCCTCCGCCACCACCGCCGACGGGGTTCGCGTTGCCGTCGCCATCGTTGTTGCAGCCGGCGGCGAGGAGGGCGACGAGCGAGAGGAGCGCGGCGTTACGGATCATCATCGGAGCTTCGGGTGCGGGAAGGGTTAGCGAGCGACCGTATGCGAGGTCGTGGATTTGCGCAAGCGCGGCGGATGGGGCCTCAGTCCGCGGACTCGTCGGGGCGCGGTGAGGGGCGTCGGCGCGACCGGTGGGTCTCGATCAACTTGCGCACGCTCAGCAAGTGCTCCCACGCCAGGTGTTTGCGTTGGTACTTGCTCTCGAGCACTTCTTCGAGCTCGATCAGGTCCTCGAGCGACGGGCGTGGATGGTCGGTCCATTCCTCCTCGTCCGTGTAGCGCGACGACAGGCTCCACCTCGCGCCGAAGAGTTGCGCGCGGATCTCGCGCTTGCGCCCGTCTGCGGTGCGCGTCCTCCAGGCGTGCAGGTTGCGTGTGCGATTCGACATGGCTGTTGGTTGGAGGAGGGGTTCAGGAGCAACGCGGGCCGAGCTCGCCGAGGCCTTCGAGCGCCGCGCGTTCGTCGGCGTAGACGGTGTCATCGATCGGAGCGCAGCCGACCAGCCCCAGACCGCGGAGCGCGTCCGCGGTGTCCGCTTCGTCGACGAGGCGCTGCAACGCGGCGGCGATTCCGTTCGCGAGCTCGGGCTCGAGCCCGACGCGCACGACGACCGGCTGGATGGGGTGCGGCCCCCACGATTCAAGCACGCGCAAGCCGTCAGCGAGCGTCGGCGTTTCGCGCAGCAGCGTGGCGAGGACGTTCGAATCGATCGCCGCCAGGTCGATGTCGCCGGCGAGCACCGCGTCGATCGACGCCGCGTGCGACCCCGTGCAAACCTCGCGCTCGAAGAACGACGTGTTGTCGAAGCGTCGCGCGAGCTCCTGCTTGGCGGCGAAGTAGCCCGACAGCGAGCACGTGTCGTTGAACCCGAACACGCCGGTCGCGAAGTCGTCGAGGCGCGCGGCGTCGCGATCGGCGCGGACGATCACGTCGGAGAAGTAGACGGGTCGACCTTCGTTGCGCGGATCCTCGAATACGAAGCCCGTCGGGACGAGCTCGACCGTCGGCTCCGGCAGCGAGCGCAAATAGAGATAGGAGGGCGAGCACAGGAACCCGATGTCGGCCCGTCCCGCGGCGAACGGATCGCGATCGCCGTGCATCGGACCGGACGAGCGCTCGTCGCTTTCGAGCGTGATCTCGCGTCCGAGCGCGTCCGCGAGCGCGCGCGTCACCCGTTCGAAGAACTCGAGCGGAAGTCCGGGCGCGAGATACGTGATCGCGTGCAGGGTCGGTTGCGTGGGCCGCGACATCGGCGCGAGAGGGTAACCGCGCGCCCGTGCGCGCGACGGAACGCGACACGGTTTCCGCGCAACTCGAACGGATTCGAGGCGTCGAATCCCGTAGGATCCCGCGCATGCAGTCCGACGCTTCCCCGGCGGAGAGCGCTCGAGAAGAACTGGAGCGCGCCTGGCGCACCTCCGACACGCTCTTCGAATTCCTGGACGACGACGCGTGGACCGCGCGTCCGATTCCGCACCGCCATCCGTTCGTCTTCTACCTCGGCCATCTGCCCGCGTTCGCGTGGAACCAGATCGGCCGCGGCGTCCTCGATCTGCCACCGATCGACGCCGCGTTCGAGGACCTGTTCGAGCGCGGCATCGACCCCTCCAGCACCGACGCCGACGACGCGGCGCGCTCGAACTGGCCGAGCGTGTCGTCCGTGAGCGAGTACCGCGACCGCGTGCGCGACGAGCTGCGCCGCGTGCTCCCCGAAGTCGAGACGTGCGAGCGCGAGCTCCTGTGTCAGAACGACCGCATCGTGCACCTCGTGCTCGAGCACGAGCTCATGCATCACGAGACGCTGTCGTACTTGATCCACGAACTCGAGCACGACAAGAAGCGCGTGCCCGTCGAGCTGCCGCCGACGCGGACTTCGGCGCGCGTCCCCGACAACGGGTGGGTGCGCATCCCCGCCGGCCTCTCGATCCTCGGCGCCGACTTCGAGGCGCTCGACTTCGGTTGGGACAACGAGTTCCAGCGCGTCGAGCGCGCGGTCGCCTCCTTCTCGCTCCAGCGTCTGCCGGTCACCGTCGGCGCGTTCCTCGAGTTCGTCGAGGCGGACGGCTACGTCGAGCGCGCGTTGTGGTCGGCCGAAGGATGGGAACACCTCCAACGCGCCGACCGCCGTCGACCGCACGGTTGGTTCCAGCGCTACGGCGAGTGGCACGTGCGCAGCTTCCTGCGCGACGTTCCGCTCGAACAGGTGCGCGGCTGGCCGGTGCTCGTCAGTCAGTGCGAGGCCGAGGCCTATGCGCGCTGGGTCGGCGCGCGTCTGCCGACCGAGGCCGAGCTCTATCGCGCCGCGTACGGTCACCCCGAGAGCGGCGAGCGCGCCTTCCCGTGGGGCGACGACGAGCCGACCGCCGCGCACGGGAACTTCGGGTTCCGTCGCCTCGAGCCGGTGCCCGTCGGGCAGACGCCGGCGAGCGCCAGCGTCTTCGGTATCGAGGAGCTCGTCGGCAACGGCTGGGAGTGGACGTCGACGCCGTTCGAGCCGCTGCCGGGCTTCGAGCCCTGGATGAGCACCTATCCCGGCTATTCCGCGGACTTCTTCGGCGGCGCGCACAACGTCGTGTTCGGCGCCGGCTGGGCCACGCATCCGCGGCTCCTGCGCAAGAGCTTCCGCAACTGGTACCAGCGCTGGTATCCGTACGCCGCGACGACGTTCCGCTGCGCGCGGGGCTGACGCAGCCGTTCGAGCCGCTCCTCAGGTTCCTCGGGTTTTCGTGAGGCGCAGGCCGCGCGGACGGCGCAGGGCTTCACGGACGACCGTCCGCCGTTCCCCGACCCCTCGCCAGGAAGCGTCTCGATGCACTCTTTGCTCCTCCCCGTCCTCGCCGCGTTCCCGCTCACCGCTCCCGCGTTCGACGACGAGCCGACGCTCGACGACCGGCTCGAGCGCTTGGTCGCCACGCTCGAGGACGAGCGCGTTCAGAATCACATCCCGGGCTTCGCGCTGGCCGTCGTCTACCACGACGAGATCGTCCTCGCGCACGGGTTCGGGTTGGCGGATGTGGAAGCGGCTAGCGCGGTCGAGCCCGACACGATCTTCGCGATCGGCTCGAGCACGAAGGCGTTCACCTCGACCGTCATCGGCATGTTGCAGGACGACGGAGTGATGCGCTACGACGACCCGATCGTCGACTACCTCCCGTTCTTCGAGCTCCCGATCGACGCGTCGAAGGTGAAGGGGGATGCGACGGTCACGATCCGCGACCTCCTCAGTCACCGGACGGGGTTCACGCGCATGTCGATGGCTTGGTTCGGGAACGAGGTCCCGGTGCAGACGATCCTCGAGACCGTGACGCACGCGGAGCCCTGGGCCGGCTTTCGCGAGAAGTTCCTCTACAACAACGTGATGTTCCTCGCCGCGGGCGTGGCGAGCGGTGTCGCCGCGGAGTCGGATTGGGAGACGCTGGTGCGCACGCGTGTCTTCGCGCCGCTCGGCATGACGTCGTCGACGTTGCGCGTGTCCGAGGCGCAGAAGGACGAGCGCCTCGCACTCGGCTACGCGTGGAACGCCGACACGGAGGCGTTCGACCGCAAGCAGATGGTCGACATCTCGAACATCGGGCCGGCGGGCAGCATCAACTCGAACGTGCTCGACATGGCGCAGTGGCTGCGCTTCCAGCTCGGGAACGGCGAGCTCGACGGCAAGCGCCTGATCAGCGCCGCCGCGCTGAAGGAGACGCGCACGCCGACGACGCCGATCGGCGGCAACGTCAGCTACGGACTCGGTTGGATGATTCGCGAGTTCATGGACCAACCCGTCATCGAGCACGGCGGCAACATCGACGGATTCTCCTCCACGGTGGCCTTCATGCCCGACGCGGACGTCGGCTTCGTCCTGCTCGCCAACGTCAACGTCTCGCCGATCCAGCAGTCCGCGATCCGCACCGTCTTCGACGCCATGCTGGGTGAGTTCGAGGAGCCCGTGGTCGCCGAGCCCGGCGACTTCGACCCGTTCATCGGGTCGTACGCGGCGAACTTCGCGTCGTTCCGCGACGCCGAGTTCGAGGTGCTCGTGCAGAACGGCAACCTCGCCGTCGACGTGCCCGGACAGATGGTGTTCGAGCTCCACGCTCCGAACGACGAGGACAAGTGGGTGTTCCGCTTCACCGACGAGATCTCGGTGTCGTTCGAACGCGACGAAGCGGGTGGCGTCGTCGGCATGAAGATGTACCAGTCCGGCATGACGTTCGACCTGCCGCGCAAGGGCGTCGAGGTCGCGCTCGAGGCGCCGCTCGAAGCGTTCGAGGCGCTGCTCGGGACGTACCGGGTCGACGAGCTCGACGGCGACGTCGAGGCGGTCATCCAAGGCGGACACCTCGCGCTCGACATCCCCGGTCAAATGGTGTTCGAGCTGCACTTGCCGGACGCGGACGGCTGGCGCAAGTTCCGGGTCACCGACGAGGTCGCCGTGCGCTTCAACGAAGACGGAGGCCAGGTCGTCTCCTTCACAATGAACGAGCGCGGCAAGATGCGCGAGGCGTCGCGCGTCGACGCGCAGGCGGATCCCGAGGCGCTCGCGGTCCCGTCGGTGGAGGAGTTCCTCGCGCTGCGCGGCAAGGGCGGTACGGCGCGCCTGCTGGAGAAGCACGGGACGCTGCGCATGAGCGGCAAGGTGTGGCTCGCGCAGTCCGGCGTGGAAGGCACGTTCCAGCTCGAAGCGCGCCTCGACCCGCGGGCGTACCGCTTGGAGCTCGACTTCGGCGCGTTCGGCGCGCGGTCCATGGGGAGCGATGGCGAGCGCGCGTGGACGTACCACCGCGCCCAGGGGCTGACCCGACTCTCCGGCCAACAGGGGATCGAGACCGTGCGCGGCCACCCGTCGATCCTCGACGGCGACTGGGCCGAGACGTTCGACGCGGTCAAGGTCCTGCGGGTCGAGCCGCAGGGCGACCGCGAAGTGATCGTCGCGGAGCTCCTCTGGGGCGAGCAGGAACCGCGCACCGTCTACGTCGACGTCGACACCGGACAGGTCGCGCGCATGGACTACACGATGTCCGAGGGCACGATCCATGTGCCGTTCACGACGCTGTTCGACGACTACCGCGAAGTCGACGGAGCGCAGGTGGCGCATCGCTCGATCGAGCGCAGCGAGATGACGGGCAAGGCGGTCCAGACGACCGAGAAGATCGAGCTCGGGGTCGAGCTCGCGGACGACTTCTACGCCTACCGCGGCGCGAAGGACTGACCCGAGCGCTCAGCGGGCGTCCGACGCGATGCAGTACAGCGAGCGGGCGCCGCGCAGGAGCAGCGCGTCGCCTGCCACCGCGGGCGACGCGTCGAACGCGTCGTCGAGGTGATTGACGAACAGCCGTTCGCAGTCACCCGTCGCGGCCCAGACCTCGACGTCCCCGTCGCGGCCGGCGAAGTAGATCCGGCCGCCCGCGGCGACGGGGGACGCGTAGACGTTCTGAATCGTGTCGAAGCGCCTCCGGTCGACGAGCACCTTCCCGGTGTTCGCGTCCAGAACGCTGGCGATCCCTGAGTTCACCTTCACGAGGTAGAGTCGCCCGCCGGTGAGGAGCGGCGACGGGACGTACGGTGTGTTCTTGTCCGCGCTCCAAAGCACGGCGTCCGTGCCCGTGACGTCTCCGCGCGCGTCCGCGAGTCGGATGGCGAGCAGCGCGCTGCCGTTGAAGCCGCTCATCGCGTAGAGCGTTCCGTCCGCGGCAACGGGCGTCGCGACCACGTTCGCGGTGAGCCCGGCGCACTCCCAAACGTCCTCACCCGTCTCGAGGTCGTACGCGCGCACGCGCCGTGCGCCGCTCGCGACGACCTGCGGCCGACCGTTCACTTCGACGATCAGCGGCGAGCACCACGACGTGCGCTCCTCGCGCTCACGCCGCCACAGCTCCTCGCCCGTGCGTTTGTCGAGCGCCACGAGCGTCGACGGCCCGGTCTGATCGCGCTGCACGACGAGCGTGTTCCCGTGCAACGCGGGCGTCGAGCCCTCGCCGAATCCCTGGCGCTGCATGTCGCCGAACTGCCTGGACCACAGGCGCTTGCCCGCGTGGTCGTATGCGAAGAGTCCGCGCGACCCGAAGGACGCGAAGACGTGCGCGTCGTCCGCCACCGCCGAGCTCGACGACCACGACCCGTCCTGATGAATCCCTTCGTGCGGTACCGCCTCGGTTGCGACGTCGCTCCACGCCGTCGACCCGTCCGCGAGGCGCAGGGCGTGGATCGAATAGCGCTGCTTGCCGGACGGTGTGAGCTTGCGCTGGAACGGCGCGAGCGTCGCCGCGTCGGCGTCGGGCGGCGTGCCGTTCGCGCTCGCGTCGATCCCCTCGGCGGCGAGTACGTACACGAGTTCGCCGACGACGATCGGCGTTCCGCTTCCGCCGCCGGGGAGGGCGACCTTCCAGCGCACGTTACGCTCCTCGCTCCACGTCGCCGGCGGATCGCCAGCGGGTGACGCGCCGGTGTGCGCGGGGCCGCGCCAACTCGGCCAGTCCGAGGCCTGCGCCGCGACCGGCGCCCGGTTCGCGCAGAGGCAAGCGAGCAGGCCGATCGCGGTGCGGAGTCGGGTCGTCATTTCTTCCGGAGTGCGCAGTGTTTCGCGACGGCGCCGTTCGCAGCGCCGCGCAAGCCTATACTACCTCCCATGGAACCCGCACCGCGTCGTGGTCGATCGACTCGCGTCGGGGTCGTGCTGCTTGCCGTGTTCGTCGCGCTCGCGCTGTTGTGGCGACGGGCCGAACGCACCGGCGACGGAGGCGGGCAGACCGGCGGTCGCGCGCACGCCGTGGGGAAGCGCGGCGAGCACGACGCGCTGCTCGCGCTGCTTCCCGACGCGGCGTTCGCGACCCACGTCGCGGCTCGCGACGGTGCGTGGAGCGACGCCGCGACGTGGTCGGCGAACGAGGTCCCGGGACCCGGCGCGATCGTGCTCGTTCCCGCGGGGGTCACGGTGCGCTACGACCTCGCGTCCGAGGCGCACCTCTTCCTCGTGCGGATCGACGGCACGCTCGAGGTTCGCGCGCCGAACGGTGGCGACACGCGCATGGTCGTCGACACGCTGCTGACGACGCGCGACAGCGTGCTCGACATCGACGCCACGGCGAACGGCGACGGGACGATCGACCTCGAGCTGCGACCGTTCGACATCCAGGCGCACGAGGCCGCGGGTGCGCCGCTCTGGCCCGCGGATGCGATCGAGTTCTACGGCGACGGCGAACGCGTCGTCGACACCGGGGCGGACACGCGCACGGTCGAGGAGCTCGAGGAGGTCGACGACGGCCCCGGCGTGCTCGGGCGCTATCTGTGGGATCCGAAGCAGCTGTCGCTCGGACTCGTGGCGATGGGACGCGCGCGCGTCAACGGCCGCGACGTCGACGCGCACGTCGCGCTCGCCCGTGCCGCGCGCGCAGGTGAGGACTTCGTCGAGCTGAAGCACGCGCCGGCGGCGTGGCGAGTGGGGGACACACTCGCCGTCGTCGGCACGCGCTACGTCGGTCGCGACCTGATCACGGGCGCGTACACGGGCACCGAGGACGAGCTACGGTGCATCACGAGCGTGAACGGTGCGCGCGTCGAGCTCGACCGACCGCTCGCGTTCGACCACGCGGCGCCGCGCGAGGCGCTCGACGTTCCGGTCGCCAACCTCACGCGCAACGTGCGCTTCCGCAGCGCCGAGCCGATCGATCTCGAACGGCTCGACGCCGACGCGGTCGGCCGCACCGCGTCGCGCCTCGGCCACGTGATGTTCATGCACCAGTCGGACGTTGTCGTGCGCGGCGCCACGTTCCACAACCTCGGGCGCACGAACAAGAACGACACGCTCGACGACTTCGTGCGGCGGGACTACGACGGGCTCGATGCGCCGCGGGCGTGGGACGCCGAGGCGGGCGATCACGCGGCCATAGAGGTCGCGCCGTATCGCGTGACGAATCCGCGCGGACGGTACTCGCTCCATGTTCACCGCGCCGGCGCGAACGGCGACGCGCCGCGCGCGCGCGTCGAGGGCTGCGTTGCGACGGGCGGCGCGGGTTGGGGCTTCGTCAGCCACGACAGTCGCGCCGACTTCGTGCGCAACGTGACGTTCGGCCTGCTCGGCGCGGGGTTCGTCGCGGAAACGGGGAACGAGACCGGGACGTGGGAAGAGAACCTCGCGATCAACACCTACGGCGCCGCGTTCAACAACCCGCGCCTCGAGCCGAAGGGGCTCTTCCGCTACGAGAACGACGACTTCGAGCCGACGATCCTGCTCGAGAAGCGCGGCTCCTGGAAGAACCACGACTTCGGGCACTGCGGCGACGGCTTCTGGTTGCAGGGCAAGCTGATCGACATGCGGAACAACGTGTCGGCCAACTCGGGGCTGACCGGCTTCTACTACATGTTCCGCGCGCCCGATCAGATCGCGGTCTTGCCCGCGTCGCTCACCGAGCCGCTCAGCGTGCACGACCCCGCCGGCATCCACCCGTTCGCGCCCGGCCTCAACGTCTTCCGCGGCAATCGGTCGATCGGCGATCGCTGCGGGCTGATCATGATCGGGCTCGGCGGCGGTCGTTCGAACGACGAGCGCAGCGTGCTGCAGGACTTCGTCGCGTGGGAGGTGGGGCAGGTGGGCACGTACGCCGAGTACTACCCCGGCTACACGATTCGCGACTCGAGCTTCCTCGCCTCGGACTCACGCGACGCGCATCCGACCGAGGGCGTGCGCTTTCACAAGGTGCAGATCGATACGGTGCTCGCGGACCTCGAGATCACGGGCTTCGACCGCGCGTACGACCTGCGGAAGAGCTGGTCGCCGGGCGCACGCAATCAACAGGGGTTCCCCGATCCCTACGAGGAGATCCGCGCCGCAGAACTCGAGTCGCGGCCGAACCCGCTCCCGCTCGGCTACGCGCACGTCGTGATCAACGCCGGCTTCGATCGAGCGGAAGCGAGCGAGTCGCACCGAATGGGACCGACCTATCGCGCGGAGGACACGCTCATCACGTCGGCCGACTTGGTGCCGGGGCGCTTGGAGATCGAGCTCGAGGACGACTCGCTGCGCGTCGACCTCGACCGTCAGGGGATCGAGTACGGCTCGCTGCCCGACGATCCCGTGCGCCCGACGCTGCACGAAGGGCACGTCCTGATGCTGCGCGGAACGAAGACCGACTGCATCGGCCCGATACCGATCGACTACCTGAACAACGTGCTCGTGTGGCACGCCCCCGCGGTCCAGCATCGCCTCGAGACCGACGGCTACTACCGCATGCCGAGCGGCGCGCTGGGCGTCGTTCTCGAAGAGGTGTTCGCGGATCGCTACACGGCCGAGAAGAAGGTCGTGCGCTTCGTCGCCGAGCTCGACCCGCGCTGGGACCTGGCGCGTGCCGTCGAACGAGGCGCGTGGGACCCGGCGGCCCACGCCGACGTGTACTGCCCGCGCTTCCTGCTCGACGAGACCTCCGCTCGCTAGCCCGGGTTCTTCATGAGGCTTTGCCGAGATCGACGCAGATGCGCGCCAGATCAGCGCTTCGCGACCGAAGCGCGCGCAGGCGACCTCGACGGGTCGTCGAACCCGGTGAGGGAGCGAAGTGCTGAGATGGCGCGTAGCCGCGTCGATCTCGGCGAAGCCTCATGAAGGATCCGGGTCAGTCCGCGAGCGCGCGCACGGCTCGGTCGTGCGCACGGCCGAGGAGCGCGAGCGCGCAGGCCGCGCCGCACAGGGCGAGGAACATGTCCCACTGCGTGTCCCACGGATCGCCCTGGGTTCCGAGGAACGCGTCGGCCGCGGCGCCGGTCGCGAGCGCGGCCCACCACTCGAAGAGCTCGTAGAAGGCGCTGCAGGCGAGGCAGATGCAGAGCACGAGGAACGCGAGCCAGCGACCGCGTGCGACGGGTGAGCAGCGCAGGAGGATCTCGCGCGCGGCGATGGCGGGGATGAAGCCCTGCGCGAAGTGACCGATGCGGTCGTACGGGTTGCGCTCGAAGCCGAACAGGTCCCGGAGCCAGAAGCCGAACGGAACCTCGGCATAGGTGTACGCGCCGCCGACGGCGAGGATCGTCGCGTGCACACCGATCAAGGTGTAGAGCAGCGGCGTCAACGGGAAGCGCGCGCCCGTCGCGGCGACGAGGACGCCGACGATCACAATCGGTCCGACCTCGAGCACCCAGGTCAGTCGATCCGAAGGCCCGCGGCTCGAGACGACGAGCAGCACGGCGAAGAGCGCGAGCAGCGCGCGGACCTGAGTGTGGGGGGCGGCCATCGGTGGGCGAGCATCGAGGCTGTTCCGAGCGGAAGCAAGCCCCGGTTGGCCGGCTCGCGCGCGATTGCGTGTCCACGGGCGCGGGCGCGCGGCCTACCCTTCAGCATGCAGATCCACCGCACAGCTCGACTCCTCGTCGTTCCCCTCGTCCTCGCGTCGCTCGCGCTCTCGGTCGCGGCCCAGGACGACGCCCCGAGCATGGACCGCGCGCGTTCGCTGATCCGTTCGCGCCGCTGGTCGCAGGCCGAGGAGGCGCTCGCCGCGATCACGCGTGCGGATCCGAGCGAGGGCGAGGCGTGGTTCGAGCTCATGAACGCGCGCCACCAGCTGAAGGACTGGGCGGGCGCCGCGCAGGCGGGGAGGCACGCGGTCGAGTTCGGCGCGTATCGCTCGACGGCGCTCTACAACCTGGCGTGCGCGCTGTCGCTCGGCGGCGAGTTGGACCAGGCGCGCGACGCGCTTGTCGCGAGCACGGAGGCCGGCTACCTCGACTTCGATTGGATGGAGCAGGACGCGGACCTAGCGCCGCTCGCCGGGAGGTACGGTTTGCCGTTGCCGAGCGCGGGCGAGCACCTGGAGCTGAAGGGGCGCAACGGCGTGCGCATGAACTATGCCGTGAACGTACCCGCGGACTTCGACCCCGAGCAGAGCTATCCCGTGCTCGTCGCGCTCGCGCCCGGCGGCGTGCGCTCGCTCGACTGGATGGTCGCGGAGCTCTGGACGAGCGGAACGCGCGAGGCCGGCTGGATCGTCGTGTCGATCGCCGCTCCCGAGCGCGGCTGGTCCACGCACCCGACGCACCACGCGCTCGAGGATCTGCTGAAGGCGCTGCAGAAGGAGTACAAGGTCGAGGGCGGCGCGTTCCACCTCTTCGGCATCGCGTCCGGCTGCGCGCCGGCGTCCATGTACGCCGGCATGTCGAAGAAGTACTTTCAAACGATGAGCGTCGTGTCGAGCAGCGCGTGGACGAACTACGACGACTCGGACCTGACCCGTTGGCGCAACATGCCGGTGCTCCAGATCGTCGGCTCGAACTCGCACACGCTCGAGTTGGACGAGACGACGCACGCGAGGCTGTTGCAGAGCGGCGTGCGCGCGACGCTGCGCGTCGTCGAAGGCGATGGCGTGTTGGTCGCGAGCCTGCGCGGGAAGGCGCTCGTCGAAGCGATCGCGGGCGTGCAGCGCCCGCGCTAGCCTGGATCCTTCATGACGCTTCACCGAGCTCGACGACCCGTCGTGGTCGCCGCCATGCGCTCCGGTCGCGAAGCGCTTTCGCCACAGCCTGCTAGCCCGGATCATTCATGAGCATGCACGCCAAAAGCTGCAATCGACCGGCTACGCCGGTCTCTCGGCCCCTGCCGGCACTTTGCGAACGTCGGCGTCCTCGACGACCTGACAAGGTCGCCTCCGGGGCCAACGCCCG
>JAJDEV010000274.1 GCA_029259605.1 Planctomycetota bacterium
GCGCTCCTTCGAGCCCTCGACCATCGCGCCGATCGAGCCCATGCCGCGCACCGCTTTGAACGTGCGCCCCTTGTAGAGGATCGTCTCGCCCGGGCTCTCCTCGACGCCGGCGAACAGGCTGCCGATCATCGCGCACGACGCTCCGGCCGCGAGCGCCTTGGCGACGTCGCCGGAGAAGCGAATGCCGCCGTCGGCGATGATCGGAACGCCCGTGTCGCGCAGCGCGCGCGCCACGCGGCGGACCGCGGTGAACTGCGGCACGCCGACGCCGGCGACGATGCGGGTCGTGCAGATCGAGCCCGGACCGATGCCGACCTTGACGCCGTCCGCGCCCGCCTCGACGAGCGCCAGCGCTGCCTCGGGCGTCGCGACGTTGCCGGCGACCACGTCGACCGAGTGCGTCGCCTTGAGCTTCCGCACCGTGTCGAGCACGTTCGTGCTGTGCCCGTGCGCGGTGTCGACGACCAAGAGGTCGACGTCCGCGGCGACGAGTTCGGCCGCGCGATCGTAGTCGTGCACGCCGATCGCGGCCCCGCAGCGCAGGCGGCCGCGCTCGTCGGTCGCCGAACTCGGGAAGGCGTCGAGGTTGTCGAGGTCCTTCATCGTGATGAGGCCGCACAGGCGACGCTCGTCATCGGCGATGATCAGCTTCTCGACCTTGTTCTTGTACAGCAGCTCGCGCGCCTCCTCGAGCGACGTGCCCGGCGGCGCGATGACCAAACCGTCGGAGGTCATGACCTCGGTGACCGGCGTGTCGTCCGACGTCTGGAAGCGGCAGTCGCGGCGCGTGATGATCCCGACCACGGTCTCGCCCTCGACGACCGGCAGGCCCGAGATGTTCTGGACCGCCATGATCTCGCGCACCTCGCGCATCGTCGCGGTCGGGCAGAGGGTGACCGGGTCCTGGATCACGCCGTTCGCCGAGCGCTTCACCTTCTCGACCTCGCCGACCTGCCCCTCGATCGAGAAGTTGCGGTGGACGATGCCGAGCCCCCCCTCGCGCGCCAGCGTGACCGCGAGCTGCCATTCGGTGACCGTGTCCATCGCTGCGGACAGCAGCGGGATGTTCAGCGAGACGTTCCTCGAGACGCGCGTGTCGACCTGGACCTCGTTCGGAAGCAGGTCGGAGTGCTGCGGGACGAGCAGCACGTCGTCGAACGTCAGGCCTTCGAGGATCTCTTCGAAGTCGGGCTCGCTCATGGGGCGGAGGGATGCGGGGCCACACCAGTGGCAGGGGGAACGGCCGGCTCGACGCGTCCGGGGCGGGAAGCACCGGTCGCTCGAACGGACCGCGGGGGGTCGGAAGGGGCGGAGCGCGCAGACTTGCGGCCGGGTCGCCCCTCCGCTTCGGTCCTCGATCCGGTCGTCCGGGAGACCCGCGGGTCTCCGGCCGGGGCCGGGGAGGATCGCCCATCCTTCCGGCCAGGGGTCCGATCGGGCCGTACAGCGCGCCGTTTCGGGTCCGGCCGGTGGAGCTACGAGCGGAGGGAACCGCCGAGCGCCTGTCGGCATGGGAGGAAACGACGCATCCTACTGCCGAGCTCCTCCGGACAGAAGTAAGAGGGCCCGAATCCCACCGCGAACGGAAAGGAGACGGGCCCAAAGAAGGAGGAGATAGCCGTACATCGTCGTCCGCTCGGGGGGGACTAGAGCGGAATCGGTCGGGCCGCGGAAAGTCGGATCGCGTCGGGGACGGACGTTCGGCGGCGCGGTCCGGCGGCGTCGCGGACACCCCCCCGCGCGGCGCGCCGAATCGCGCGTCGATCCGGGACGGACGCCGCGGCACGGGATGCGACCGACGCCGAAGTCGGAAAAGATCGACCGACTCCCTATCCTCGCGCGCGCACGCCGACCCCCCCGATCCCTTTGCCCCGCACCCCCGCCAACCCGCCCGTTCCGCGCGCCCCCTCCCCCGCCCGCGCGCGTCACGTGCTGCACGTGTTCCCGACCTTCGTGGCGGGCGGCGCGCAGGTGCGGACGACGCGGCTGATGGTCGCCATGGGCGACGCGTTCCGTCACTCGGTCGTCGCGCTCGACGGGGAGACCAGCGCCACCGAGCTCGTCGACGCGAGCGTCGAGCTCGACACGATCGCGCCGCCGCCGAAGGCCGGCAGTCTGGCGACGATCCGGCGCCTCGCCGCGCTCCTCCGACGCGAACGGCCGAACCTCCTGTGCACCTACAACTGGGGCGCGATCGACGCCGTGATCGCCGCGCGGTGGTCCGGCCTGCGCAGCGTGCTGCACCACGAGGACGGCTTCGGTGCGGACGAGGCGGACGGGTTCAAGCGGCGTCGTATCTGGACGCGGCGCATCGTGCTGCGGGGAACGGCGGGCTTGATCGTTCCCTCGCACGTGCTCGAAGCGCTCGCGCTCGAACGCTGGCGGATTCCGGCCGCCCTCGTCCATCGCATTCCGAACGGCATCCACGTCGGACACTTCGAGCGCGCGGACGGAAACATCGAGCTGCGCGAGCGGCTCGGCGTGCCGAGCGGCGCCTTCGTCGTCGGCAGCGTCGGACACCTGCGCGCGGAGAAGAATCCCGTGCGCGCGGTCGAGGCCTTCGCCGCCATGCGCGCGCCCGACGCCGCGCGTCCCGCGTACCTCTTCGTCCTCGGCGACGGTCCCGAGCGCGCGGCGGTCGAGGCGAAGGCGCACAGTCTCGGCGTGCACGAGCGTGTGCGTCTGGTCGGCCATCGGACCGAGCTCGCCCCCTACTACCGCGCGATGGACGCGTTCGTGATCAGCTCGAACACCGAGCAGATGCCCGTCGCGTTGCTCGAGGCGATGGCCGCCGAACTCCCGGTCGCCGCGACGGACGTCGGCGACGTGCGCCGCATCCTTCCGCCCGAGCAAGCGGACCTCGTCACCGCGGTCGACGCGCGCGCGCTCGCCGAGGCGCTGTCGCGGCTGTACGCGGATCCGACCCACGCGCGCGCGCTCGGCGCCGCCAACCGCACACGCGCACGCGAGACCTACTCGTTCGACGCGATGGTCGCCGCGCACCGCGCGCGCTTCGAAACGGCGCTCGCGCGCTGAGCGGCGTCAGTTCCGGACGCGCGTGTAGGTCGACCTCGGCGAGTGGTAGTGGTTGTGGTACGGGCCGTAGTAGTAGCCCGTCCCGAGCAGGAACACGCCGCCCGAGCGCGACTCGTTCCGCAGTCGCGTACCGGTGTCGCCGAAGAAGTCGTCGCGGCAACCGAAGCAACGCAGGCGCTCGAACGTCTCGATGTGCGACTCGCCGTAGGCGAGCGTCTCGCGCGGCGCGTCCCGGTGGGTCAGGAGGCACGCGACGCGGAGCGAGACGGCGTCGATCCGGCCCATGTCGACGAGCAGCCACACGTCGAGCCGCAGCTCGGCCGCGTCGACCGTGCGCGTCGTGAGCGCGTCGCCCAAGAGGTCGACGAGCTGCCCCTCGATCCGCTCGCGCAGCTCCTCGCGCTCGAGCAGCGCGCCGTCCGCTGCGAACGCGGCGTCCACGTCGTCGATCTCGACCGCCATCGCGACCTCGTCGTTCCGCAGCGCGTCGGGCCCGTCGTCGACGAGCGCGCGAAACGCCTCGTCGACGAGCGGCGCGACGCGGTCCGCGCCGTCGACCACGTCGGGCGGCACGAGCTCGACGATGTGCGCGTTGTGCGCGGCGCACGCGGTGAGCTGCGTCGCGGCGAGAATTAGGAGCGCGCGCTTCATCGGCCGCCTCGCAGCAGCCGGAAGAAGGTCAGGCCGACGCTGAGTTCGAACTGCGATCCGTTCACCGCGTCGTCGATGCTCCCGCTCGATCCGGCCACCCCCTCCGCCTCGGAGAACTCCTGCCACAGATAGCCGCCGCGCAGATCGAGCGCCACGCGCTGACCGAACATCCACGCGACGCCTCCCGCGAGCTGCAACCCGATCCCCGACCGCAGGTCCGCGTCGCCGATCGCCATGCCGTCCGTCGATGCGTCGTCGAGCGTCGCCCACGGGAAGACGAGTCCGACGAGGGCGTAGGGCTGCACGCGCTCGTTCGCGCGCAAGGCGTAGAGCGCGTTCAGCGCGACGCTCGAGGTTTCGAGCTCGTCGTAGTTCGCGCGCGTGTAGACGACCTCGATCGAACGCCCGTGCTTCGTGTAGCCGACGGCGAACGCGGTGGCCGCGCCGGTGCCGGCGTCGGGCACGTCGATCGTGTCCGGTCCGACGACCTGCGTGCGGCCGTCGAAGTCGCCGCGCAGACGCGTCGAACCGACGCGTGTGCCGACGTAGAACGCCCGGGGAATCACGTAGTCGCTCGGGTAGCGATCGTCCGCCGCGGGTCCGTGGGCGCGCGGCGAAGTGCACCCGACGACGACGAGCAACAGGATCGCGAGCACCACGGACCGCGGCATGGACTCGAGGGGCGGGGCCATGCGAACCATCCTAGGCGGAACCGCCGCCAATGCGTGCGGGTCGGCGCCGCGCGCTAGCCCGGGTTGTTCATGAGGCTTTGCCGAGATCGACGTGGGTGCGTCAGATCAGCGCTTCGCGACCGAAGCGCGTGGAGGCGACCTTGACGGGTCGTCGAACCCGGTGAGGGAGGGAAGCGTTGATATGGCGCGTAGCTGCGTCGATCGCGGTGAAGGCTCATGAACAACCCGAGCTAGGACCGGGCAAATCGCGCGTTCCCCACGTCCCGACGCCACCTATGGCATTGGGAGGCCCCCCCCCAGCGGATAGGATCGGGGTTCCGTCGCCCCTCCTCCCCCTCCGGGAACGGTGCGCCGGGACGCCGATCGGACCCGGCGCCCTCGACGTGACGCTTCGCACTGGCCCACCTTCGAACATGAGCTCCACCGCCACGATGACCTCCGCCGACCCGGCCCTCCTGAACCGCATCGCCGAACGTGCCTTCGCCCAGATGATCCAGATGATCTGGGACGCGAACCATCGCGAGAAGCGACCCGGGGATCCCAAGGTCGGAGGGCATCCGGCTTCCTGCGCGAGCTCGCTGCACATCCTGGCCGCGCTGCACCTGGCCGTGCGCGAGCCGCAGGACTACGTCTGCTGCAAGCCGCACGCGTCGCCGATGGACCACGCCTTCCATCACCTGATGCGGCTGTTCGGCCGCGAGGACGACCAGTGGTTCTCCGACGCCGACGCGAAGGCGGTCATGAGCCGCCTGCGCCAGTTCCCCGAGCCGGGCGCGATGGACGTCTTCCAGAGCTACCACGCGCGCACGGACGCGGACTCGTTCCACTTCCTGCCGTCGGGCTCGGTCGGCATCCCGCCGGTCGTGTCGGTCTACCTGGCGCTCGCGCACCGTTACATGGAGGACCACGGCAAGGACGTTCCGCGCGCGGCGCACTTCTGGTCCTTGATCGGCGACTCGGAGTTCCGCGAGGGGTCCCTGCTCGAGGCCATGCCCGACGCGGCCGAGCGACTGCTCGGCAACGTGACGTGGATCATCGACTACAACCGCCAGAACCTCGACGGCACGCGCATCCCGAACGAGAAGGGCCTGCACTCGCGCGACTGCGACCGCATTCGCAAGACCGCCGAGGCGAACGGCTGGAAGGTGATCGAGGTCGAGCACGGCACGTTCCGTGACGAGCTCTTCGCGAAGAAGGGCGGCGACGCGCTGCGCGAACTCCTCGAGCGAACGCTCTCCGACTACGAGTACCAACTCGCGCTGTTCAAGGGCGACCCGATCCTGATTCGCACGCTCGTCAAACAGCACTCGAAGAAGGCGGACGCCTTCTGCAAGCAGCTCTCCGACGAGGAGATCGTGCGCGCGTTCGGAGACGTCGGCGGACACGACATGGGCAAGATGATCCACGCGCTCGAGGAAGCGCGGCGCGAGCCGTCCGAGCCGTACGTCGTCATCGCGCACACGATCAAGGGTTGGGGCCTCGAGTGCTTCGCGGATCCGTCGAACCACTCGGCGCTGCCGAGCAAGAAGGAGGTCTCTGAGGTGCTCGCGCGCTACGGCCTGAGCCCCGACGATCCGTTCGCGCACTTCGACGCGGGCACGCCCGAGGCCGAGTTCCTCGCCGCGCGCGGTCAGGAGTTCCGCGACCGCATCGTCAAGTACCGCAGCATCCGCAAGGAGAAGCGCGCCGACGCGTGGCGCGCGGTCGAGGAGGCGGGCGGGCTGCCGGACACGCTCGACATCGATCTGTCGCTCTATCCGCAGGTCCACACCCAGTGGATGTGGGGCCAGATCGCCGCGAAACTCGTGCGCATCTCGACCACGAACGACGGCGGCCCGGGCATCGGCGGCGCGAAGAACAAGCCGCTGACCGACGAGGAGAAGCGCTGGGCCTCGGTGGCCGAGTTCGTGCTCACGATGTCGCCGGACGTCGGCACGAGCACGAACATCGCGCCGGTGCTCGACCGGCGCGTCTACGGCCCGGGTTCGGGCGACGGGCAGAAGGCCGAGTTCAAGGCGCGCCATCCCGAGCTGATGTCGCACTCGGATCCGTGGACGCGGCACATCCGCTTCGAGATCGCGGAAGCGAACTGCATGTCGGCCGCGGGAGCGTTCGGGAAGATGGCCCACTACACGGGCAACCCGAGCTTCCCGATCATGACCGTGTACGACTTCTTCATCAAACGCGCGCTCGACCAGCTCTACTACAACCTCTACTGGGGCGCGGAGTTCGTGATCATCGGCACGCCGAGCGGCGTGACGCTGTCGCCCGAGGGCGCACAGCACTCGTGGAAGTCGGACATCCAGATCCCGAACCTGATCACGTGGGAGCCGTTCTTCGCGCTCGAGATGGACTGGATCCTCTCCGACGCGATCAAGCGCCACATGCTCGACACGAACGAGGGTCGGCGCGGCGTGCTCATCCGCGCGGTCACGCGCGCGATCCAGCAGAGCGAGCTGCTCGACCACCTGCACACGCAGGCGCGCTTCAAAGTGCAAGCGCCCGACAACGGACTCAAGCCCGCCGGCGCGTCCGCGGACGACTGGGGTGACGCGGTCGACGAGGCGACGCTGGCGTGCGTTCCGGACGAGGACATCCTCGCGACAATCCGCACGAACTGCCTCGAAGGCGCCTACTACCTCATCGACTACCGCGGCTACGCCGGGTACGAGCCGGGGGACAACGTCGTGCAGATCTTCTCGATGGGCTCGCCGACGACCGAGTCGATCGAGGCTTCGAAGGCGTTGCTCGAGCGCGGCATCTACGCGAACGTGATCGTCATCAGCTCGCCCGAGTTGTTGCTCGGCATCCTCGGCGAAGAGAGCGAGTACCGGCACCTGACCGAGACGCTCGGCATCAGCGGCGACCTCTTCGCGGTCGAGAGCGCCGGCGCCACGGCGGCCGGCCTCGTGAGCGTCTCCGGTCGCCGCGTCCCCATCGTCGCCGTGTGCGACGGCGAGGCCGGGCTCGTCGACAACATCGGTTCGATCGTCGGTGTGAAGCAGATCACGCTCGCCGTGCGCAAGTTCTCGAAGTGCGGTCGGCCCGATCAGGTCTACCGCTACCAGGACCTGCACGCCGAGGCGATCGTCGAGGCGGCCGGGCGCGTGCTCTCCGAGACGGCGCTCGAAAACCTGCGCGTCTCGCCGGACTTGCTCGCGCGCGTCGCGGGACAAGCGGCACCGGCGAAGCGCGACTGGCGCGAGCTGTGGCCCTCCGCGATCGAGAGCGGAGACGCGTGACCGACATCCCCGCCGATCCGCCTCCCTTCGAGCCCTTCCGCGTCGACTCCTCGACCCGCATCTACGACTCGCACTGGTGCGGCCTGCGCCGCGATCAGCTCGAGCTCGACGACGGCTCGCTGCAGGAGTACCACGTCTTCGAGGTGGCGCCCGCGGTCGTCGTCGTGCCGGTCCTGCCCGACGGCTCGATCGTCATGCTGTGGCAGTACCGCTACCCACACGGCGAGACGCACTGGGAGGTTCCCGCCGGTCGCATCGACGACGGCGAGACACCGGAGGCCGCGGCGCACCGCGAGCTGCTCGAGGAAACCGGGCACGTCGCGGGCGAACTCGTCCCCGTCGCGCGCTTCTACCCCACGAACGGCATCAGCCCGCACCACGCGCACATCTTCCTGGCACGCGGTTGCGAGCGCGTGCGCGCGCCCGAACCCGACGCATCCGAGCGCCTCGCCGTCCACACGCTCCCCGAGGACGAGGTGCGCGCCCGGCTCCATCGCGGCGACTTCGCGGACGGCTTCACCGCGCTCGCGCTGTTCCACCACTTCGCGCGCCGCTGAGGCGAGCGAAGCGTCGTCAGCGCAGCGCGCCGGCGATGCGCGCGAGCGCCTCTTCGAACTGCGTCGCCGCCGACGCGGGGATCGCGGCCACCCACGGCTGCGACCACTCGCCGCGCGCCGCGGCGCGCGTGCCGCGGCCGGATGCGGCGTCGACCGTCCCCACCGGACCGCCGACGGAGAGCGTGCGGTCGCCTCCCTCGTCGAGCTCGAAGCGCAGCGAGGCCCACGGCGTTTCGAGCCCGGCTGCCTCGCGCGTGACCGACACGATGTCCTCGAAGTACATCGTGTTCGCGCGCAGGAGCAGCGGGTTCACGACCGCCGGGCGCACGCTGCGTCCGGTGCCGTCGATCCAAAGGCCGTCCTCGCGCTTCACGATGCGGAACGATCGGCCGTCGGCGAGCTCGCCCTGGAGCGCCCGCACACTCAAGAGATCGACGTCGAGCATGCGCGTGTCGAGCCACGACGACGCGCTCGCGCTGACCGGAGAGATGCCGGCCGCGCGGTAGACGGTCGGGGCGTTGGCGATGCGCAGGTAGGAACCGACCGCTTCGTCGCGCGGACGACCGATCCACGCGTCGACGACGACCGCCGCGCTGTCGTCGAGCACGACCAGGTGCGCCGCGTCGTCGCCCAGCCCGTAGAGCGCGTGAGACGAGCTCTCGGCGGCGACCGCGTCGCCGGTCGTGACGAGGGCCAGGCGAGACAGGAGCTCGTCGACCGCGGACGCCAACGCGGCGAAGTTCGCACGGTCGCGCACGACCCACCGCTTGCCCTCGAGTCCGAGCGTCAGCGTCTCGCCGCCGCGCTCCACACGTATCGTCGCCGCGCGCCCGCGCTCGTAGCGCGCGAACACCGGCTCGCCGGCGGACGGCCGTTGCACCGACGAGCGCGCGCCGAGGTCGACCGCGGCAACGACGACGAGCGTCGCGAGCAGCACCATGTTGCGTCGGTTCAGCTTCACGCGCTCGCCCCCTTGCGCTTCGGCGTGCGCCGGAACGCGAGCCGCCACAGGAGACCGAGCGCGAGCGTCAACCCGAGCGCGCCGCCGGTGGCGATCGACATCGAACGCACCCGACGCGCCGCCGCGGCCTCCTCGGCCTCGGTCTCGATGCGCGCGACGCGTTGCGCGCTGTCGTCGTCGACCTCCGTGCGCGGGCCGACCAGACCGCGCGCGCGGCGCTCCTGCTCGAGGAAATCGTCGAGCTGGCGCGGCACGGGCACGCGCGCGCGCAGCGCGATCAGGTCGTCCGCGAGCGCGAGCCAGTCGACGAGGCTAACGAAGAGCAGCCTGTTGTCGAGCGTGAGGAACTTGCCGTTGTTCGTGCTCGTCGCCCAGTCGGCGTCACCGACGACGACGATCTGACTCGGCGCGGCGCGATCGAGCACGTCCTCGGACGTCGTCTCCGTGGTGCGCTCCGGCGGCGCCTCGCCGGCTTCCGTGGCGCGCCGCACTCGGTCGACGAACAGCGCCTCGTCCACCGCGTCGTACGGCGTCGGCGCGCCGTTCGGGAACGCGGTGGGAAAGCGTCCGCTCAGCGCGACGAGAATCGAGCTCGGCTCCGCGTCGCCCCGCGCGACGAGCGCGGCGGACTGGGCCTGGATCGCGGCGGGGTCGAGCACCGCGGAGCGCGTGGCATCGACGCGCCACGAGAGGTCCGAACTCCACGCCAGGTCGGTGCGCTCGAGTCCGTCGACGGCGCGCCGCGCGGCCCCCACCGGATGCGCCCAGAAGAAGTCGGCCTTGCGCGTCTGCGCGGTGACGGGCGTCGTCGCGTCGAGACCGCGCTGGTCGACGAACGGCCAGACGGGGAACGGGACCGTGATCTGACGTCCGCTCTCCGGCTCGCGCATCGGAATGCGGTTGCACGCGTCGACGTCCCACACGAGCTCGGCACCCACGCCGACACCCCACGTGTCGAGCGCGCCTTCGAGCCCCGTCGTCACCGGCGCGACGCGTCCCTGGGCGAGGTCGACGAGCACTCGATCGACGAGGAAGAGCACGCGCCCGCCGCGCTGGACGAACTGGTCGACGGCGAACACCGCGCGCGGGTGCAGCTCGATCGGGCGTGCGACGACGAGCACGGACACGTCGTCGGGAACCGGGTCGCCGAGCTCGAGGTCGAGCACTTCGCGCAGGCGGTATTGACCGACGAGCAGGCTGCGCACGTCGGCGAACTCGTCGTCGTCGCCCTGCCCGCCGTGCACGAGGAAGCCGACGGTCACGTCCGCGTCGCGCGTGAGCTTGTGGATCCCGCCGAGGAACGCGAATTCGAAGATCTGCGGCAGCACCCATGGAAGCACGAGCTCGCGGCCGCGGTAGCGCAGCACGATCCCGAGCCAGACGTTCTGCGTCGTGACCGAGCTGCCCGCGGGGCGCTGGATCGGAACGCCCGGAATGCCGAGCGCGTTGGCCTCGGCCATCGCCTCGCTCGACTCGTTCGGATCGACGTACGAGAGTTGCACGCGACCGTTCGACGCCTCGACGTACTCGTCGAGCTGGTCCATCAGGCGCCGCTTCGCGATCTGCACGACGCCGCTCTTCACGTCCCCCGTGAAGAACGCGCGCACCTGCACGAGGTCCTCGAGCTCGCGCACGATGCGCAGCCCGACGTCGCTCGGCGCGAAGAGCTGGTCCTCGGAGAGGTCGTGCTTCAGCGCCAAGTGCTCGCGCGCGACGCGATTGCCGAAGAACACGAGCGCGAGGACGAGGAGCGCCGTCAGCACCGCGTTCGCGCGCCACTCGCGCCGCCCGCCGTTCGTCCCCACCGCGCTCACGAGTAGCGCCTCCCCTCGACGACCGACACGTTGAACAGGAGGCCGCCGCCGACGAACAACCCGTAGTACGCGAGGTCGCGCAGGTCGAACACGCCGCGCGCGCCGGACTCCAGGAAGTGCAGCGCGGGGCTCGCGTACCACGCGAACTCGGCCAGCGGTCCGGGCAGGACGCGCACGAACAACCCGGCGCTCCACAGTCCGATGAGCAGGACCGCGGCGACGAGGAACGCGACCAATTCCTCGCGCGCGAGCGCCGACGTCGCGAGGCCGATCGCCGTGCACACCGCGGCGAGCAGCCACGCGCCGAGGAGTCCGCCCCATACCGTGCCCCAGTCCAGCGGACCGATCGACGCCACCATCCACGCGACGGGCAACACGCTGATCGTCGTGATCGTCCCGAGCAACAGCCACGCGGCGAGGAACTTGCCGAACACGAGCGCGCGCGTGTGCACCGGAAGCGTGAGCAGGAGCTCGTCCGTTCCCGCGCGTCGCTCTTCCGCCCACGCGCCCATGGTGAGCGCGGGCGCGAGCACGGCGAAGAACACGGGCAGCCACGCGAACAACGCGTCGAGCGACGCGGTCGATCCGGTCCAGAACGCCGGCAGCGCGCGATCGCCGACGGGGAAGCCGAGGAAGAAGAACGCGGCGTGTAGCACGAGGATGAGCAGCACGGTCACGACCCACGCGACCGGCGACGACAGCGCGCCGCCGAACTCGCGGTGGAAGATCGCGGTGACGCCCCTCACGCGCGCACCTCGTCGGTCGCTTCCGCGCGCGCTTCGGTGCGGCGCAGGAAGACGCGCTCCAAACTCGGCAGATCGTGGCGCAGCTCGAACAGCTCCCACCCTTCGGCGCGCACGACCTCGGCGATGCGTTTCGACGCGCCGAAACGCTCGGTGACCGAGAGCGCGAGCGCGAAGCGACCGGCGCCATCCGTCCCGAGCACGCGCACGGCGCCGACGCCTTCGACGGCGCCGAGAACGCTCACCGCAACATCCCGCGACGCGCCCTCGGTTCCGAGCGTCACGTGCACCTCGACGGACTCGGCCTCCGCGAGGTCGAGCGTCGAACCGTCGGCGACAACGCGCCCGGCGGCGAGGATGATCACGCGACTGCACGTCTCCTGCACCTCGGCGAGCGCGTGCGTCGACAACAGGATGGTCTTCGTCTCGCCGAGCCGTTGGATGAGCGCGCGGATGCGCGTGATCTCCGCCGGATCCAAACCGCTGGTCGGTTCGTCCAGCACGAGCACCTTCGGGTCGGAGAAGAGCGCCTGGGCCAGCCCGACGCGCTGGCGATAGCCCTTCGACAGCGTGCCGATGCGACGCGCCTCCCAACCGACGAGTCCGCAGTCCGTGGTCACGCGCTCGAGCGCATCCCGGCGCGCGCCGCGCGTCATGCCGTGCATGCGCCCGATGAACCCGAGGTACTCGGCCACGCGCATGCGCGGATACAGCGGTGTCGTCTCGGGCAGGTAGCCGATCGCGCGCTTCGAGTCCGGCCGCTCGGGGTCGACCACCTGGCCGTCGATCGTGACTTCGCCGCTGTCCGCGTAGAGGAAGCCCGTCAGGATCTTCATCGTCGTCGACTTCCCGGCGCCGTTCGGGCCGAGCAATCCGACGACCTCGCCGCCCGGAACGTCGAACGACACGCCGTCGAGCGCGTGCACTTCGGCGTAGGTCTTCCGGAGTTCGTGGGCGCGGATCATGAACGGTGGGGCCGCCGGGCTGCGGCGGCGAACATGGTCGGTGCGTCCGCCCGGGATTGCAACCGGGCCAGGCCAGCCACCTGACGCGCGCAGTCGCCCTGCTAGTCGGCGGGCGCGGCTCGGTTTCGTCCTACGCTTCCGGATCGATGTCGAAGCGCGCGAGGAAGTCGTCGATCTTCTCGACGTCGTCCAGCTTCGTGCTGAGGAGCTCCATGGCCTCGGCCCAGTGCATCCGCGTGAGCACGCGACGCAGCGTGTTGACGCGCGCGAGCCGGATGCGCGAGTGCAGCTTCTCTTCCTTCCGCGTACCGGTCTTCACGATGTCGATCGCCGGGAAGATGCGCCGGTCCGCGAGCTTGCGCGAGAGGACGAGCTCCATGTTGCCCGTGCCCTTGAACTCCTCGAAGATGACCTGGTCCATCCGGCTGCCGGTTTCGATCAGCGTCGTGCCGAGGATCGTGAGCGAGCCGGCCGTCTCGGTGTTACGCGCCGCGCCGAAGAACTGCTTCGGACGCTCGAGGGCGCGCGTGTCGAGGCCGCCCGACATCGTGCGGCCGCTGTCGCCGGCGACATTGTTGTAGGCGCGACCGAGGCGCGTGATCGAGTCCATCAGGAGCACGACGTCCTCGCCCAACTCGACGAGGCGCTTGCAGCGCGCCCACACGATCTCGGCCAGGTCGACGTGCTTCTTCGCGGGCTCGTCGTTCGTGCTGACGTAGACCTCGCCCTTGCCGATCGTGCGCTTCCATTCGGTCGCCTCCTCGGGACGCTCGTCGACGAGCAGCACGAGCAGGTGCACTTCGGGGTAGCCCTTCTCGATCGCCTTCGCGAAGTCCTGTAGCAGCGTCGTCTTGCCGGCGCGCGGCGGCGCGACGATCAGGCCACGCTGTCCGCGTCCAACCGGCGCGAGGATGTCGAGCACTTTGAGCGACGTCACGCCGCTGATGTCCCCCACCGCGTAGTGGAAGTCGGGGTCGATGCTCGTGAGCGACTTGAACGCCTTCGTGCTGCGGATCTTGTTCGGGTCCTCGCCGTCGACGGTCTTGACGTCGACGAGATCCCACTTGTGCCGTCCCTGCCCACGGCGCACCGCGCCCGTGATCATCGAGCCGGCGCGCAGCGCGTACTTCTGCATCAGGCGCGGCGAGACGTGGACGTCCTGCTTGGTCGAGAGGAAGCCGTTCTCCGCCAGGCGGATCGAACCGTGCTTCGACTTCTCGATGAGGAAGAGTCCGTCGACCTCGCGCTTCTCGGAAGCGTCCGGACCGGGACGTTCGCCGCCGGACCGCGGCTGGGCCTGCGCCGGCCGCTGCCCCTGTCCCGTGTTGTCTCGAGCCGTGTTGCCTTGCGGGTTGCCCTGGGCGGTGCGCCCCTGACCTTCGCCTCCGCCGTCGCGCTTCTTGCGACCGCGCCGGCTGCGGCGCCGCTCCTGCCAACGCCTGCGCTTGGCCTGGCGCGCGGACTCGCCCTCGCGTCGATCGTCGCCACCGCCGCCGCCGTCGTGTCCCTTGTCTTCGCGCGGCGCGGTCTCGGGCGCTTCCTCGCGCTTCGCTTCCGGGCGCTCCCCCGCGTCCTCCGCCGGCGCTTCGCCGCCCGTTTGCTCGGGTGCGGCGCGCTTCGCACGCGGCTCGTCGGTCGGCCCGTCCTCGGTGGCCTTCTTCCGCGGACGGCGCGGCTTCTTCGGAGCGTCGCCCGCTTCGGGCGCGTCCTCGGCCTTGGCGGACGGCTTGCGCTTGCGAGGCGCGCGCGCCGGTTTGGCGTCCGTCGGCGCCTGCGTATCGACAGCTCCCGCCCCGAAGGGCAGAGGCTCGGACTGGGCTTTCTTCTTGGCTGCCAAGATCTCGTCCAGAGAGGTGAGATGGGGCCAGGCTATGGAATCCCGAACGATCGGGGCCCGGCGAGCGAAGCGGAGGTCGCGGAGAATTCCGCGGCCTCGGAGGGTGCCTTGGGAAGGGGTCCGAGGGGCGCGACGCGCGCCTCGAGGAACCCCAGGCTGGGTGGAAAGCGATGGGCGCTTTCCTCGGTTCTCGGCTCCCGAGAGTGGCCGCCGCCGCGCCTGTGGCGGGGTCGGCGCCTTCGATCGGGTGGGAGCGTCGCTCCGCGAAATCGCGCGCAGCGGTGGAACCGAGTCGGAAACAGAAGATGCCCGATCGGGACCGCGTGCGAAACAGGAAATCCGCGTTTCCGCCCGACCGGAGCGTTCTAGCCCTTATCGGCGCCCGGAGTCCCGAAACTCGAGGTTCAGACCAGGTTCGGAGCGCGTCCGTTCGGCCCGGCGCCCGGCGTCAGGCGCCGTACTCGGCGCGATAGGCGGCGATGCGCCCGTCGGTTTCGTCGTCGATGATCACGCGCCCGTCGATCTCGCGTCCGCGCAAGTGCTCGACGACCTGGTCGATCGTGACGATCGCGAACGTCGGCATCTCGAACTCGTCCGCGACCTCGGCCAGCGCGCTCGAGGCGCCGCGCCCACGCTCCTGGCGATCGACCGAGACGATCAGGCCGGCCAGCGACACGTCCGCCGCCGCGCGCAGAATCGGAACGGTCTCGCGGATCGACGTCCCCGCGGTCGTGACGTCTTCGATGATGAGCACGCGCTCGCCGTCCGACAGGGCGTGGCCGACGAGCACGCCGCCCTCGCCGTGATCCTTCGCTTCCTTGCGGTTGAAGCAGTAGCCGACGTTGCGGTCGAACTCCGAGGCCAGTACGAGCGACGTCGCGACGGAGAGCGGGATGCCCTTGTACGCGGGCCCGAAGAGCACGTCGAACGCGATGTCCGTACGATCGAGAATCGCGCGCGCGTAGGTCGCGCCCAGGCGGTGAATCTGCTCACCCGTCCGATAGCGCCCCGTGTTGATGAAGTAGGGCGTCTTGCGTCCGCTCTTGGTCGTGAAGTCGCCGAAGGTCAGGACCTCGGAGCGGACCATGAACTCGATGAACTCGCGCTGGTAGTCGTGCACTGGGGTCGTTCCGCCTGGGGGCGCTGCTTCGAACGGCCGTGAGCGGTGCGCTCACGCGGGGACCGCCGACCAGGCCCCACACGCGTGGCGCGGGACCGCGGCGGTCCGCCCTCTCCCCAGCTCGTTCCGCAGAGCTGGGGAGAGGCGAGAATTGGTCGGGGCGAGAGGATTCGAACCTCCGACCTCTGCGACCCGAACGCAGCGCTCTACCAAGCTGAGCCACGCCCCGACCAAGAGGCGGAACAGACTAGGAGCGGGCCTTCGGACCGTCAACGCTCCCGGGCGATCACTTGCCGAGATCGATGAAGGTGCCGCCGTTCTCGGCCGCCAGCTTCCGCATGAAGCCCTTCTGGAACTCTCCGATCGCGAAGGTGTGGATCACGACGCGGCGCAGCTCGTTCGCGCGGCGCACGGCGGCCAGGATCTCGTCCGGGTCGATGAAGCGCCCGGTGGACGGCCGGCCGTCCGAGAGGAAGAAGACCGTGTCGGCGTCGACCGAGTACTCGCTCGGACTCCCCTCCTCGACCTGGAGCGCGGCCATCAGCGCACCGTAGGTGTTCGTCTTGCCCGCCTCGAGGTTGGCGGAGGCGGCGAGCCCCGCCTCGGCGAGGCCGGACTTCGAGGCGCCGCCGAGGGGCTCGAGGCGTTCGAGGAAGGTGTCCGCGCTCGACCGGTTGAGCGGGTTCGCGGCGACCATCTTCTTCTTCCACGCGTCCACGTCCGTCCCGAAGGTCAGGATGTTGAAGCGCACGTACGGCTCGAGCCCGGCGATCGACTTGCGCAGCTCGGACTTGACGATCTCCATGCGCGCGAGCGACGGGTAGTCGCTCGCCTTGTAGCGCTCGCGATCCGAGACCTCCTGCTCCATCGACCCCGAGATGTCGACGACGAAGACGATGCGCCGGCTCGGCGTTTCGACACCGTGGTAGCGCACGGCGCCGTCGGCACCGGAGTACTCGGCACGGCGTTCGGCCTGCTTCTGGCGCAGGCGTGCGAGCTCCTCGTCGGTGGGGATCTCGAAGCGCGTCGAGTACTGCTTCCAGAACGACTCCCAGCCGTCGAGGCGCAGCCCGTAGCCCTTGCCCGTGATCGCCTCGAGCGCCTCCGCGATGTCCTGCTTCAGACGCCCTTCCTCGACCGCCATGCGTTCGATCAGCGGCTCGATCGCGTCCCGGTGGCGCACGGCGGTCAACGCGCCGATCGCGCTCGCGCGCGCTTGCCACGAGCTGTCGTCGAGGTGTTCGATCGCGCGGTCGACGACCGCGGGCGAGCGAAGGCGCGCGAGCGAGTCGAACGCCGCGCAACGCACCGCGGGCTCGCGGTCGTCGCAGAGCGGCACGAGCAGCGCCGATACGTCGTCGCTGGCGGTCGCGGCGAGGCAGGTCGCAGCGGCGCGCCGCGCCTCCCAGCTCGAGTGCTCGAGCCACGGCTCGAGGAACGCGCGCGCGCCTGCGTAGGCACCGAACTCGAGCGCGCGCATCAAACCGATGGCGCGTTCGGCCTTCTTCTCACCCTCGAGCAGCTCGAGCAACCGTTCGGCGGGTGCACGCGTTTGGAATCCGCCCAGGACGCGCACCGCGGCGAGGACGACCTCTTCCACGGAATCGCCGAGCACCGGCACGAGCACGTCGACCACCTCGACCGACTCCGTGCCTTCGAGCGCGAGGATCGCCTCGACCCGCGTCGGCGTGTCCTTGTACTTCCGGAAGTAGCGCTTGAACTCGTCGACGATCTCGTCGTCGTCGGGACGCGCGAAACCGACGACCTCCCCTGCCGTTGCAGGGCATGGCGCGGCCGCGAGGCCCGGGAACGCGAGGAACAGGCAGACGGCGAGGGACAGCATGCGGCGGCAAAGGACGGACTCCCGCCCCACGACACCCTAGCAGACTGTGGCAAAAGTCATTCACCCGCAGAACGCCGTCCTCCACTCCGGTTTGGCCCCCGAAAGCCTCGCCGAATCCACCGCTTCGCCTACGTTTCCGGAGACCAACCCGGAGCAGATGCCGACGCTCTGCGGGCGAAGCACTTTCGCCACAGCCTGCTAGCCCGGATCATTCATGAGCATGCACGCCAAGAGCTGCAATCGACCGGCTACGCCGGTCTCTCGGCCCCTGCCGGCACTTTGCGAACGTCGGCGTCCTCGACGACCTGACAAGGTCGCCTCCGGGGCCAACGCCCG
>JAJDEV010000275.1 GCA_029259605.1 Planctomycetota bacterium
ACAAGTCCCCGAACGCCTCATCGCCCGTTCCGGGAACCGAAGAGCTGCCGTGTAAACCCCTGGGCCGTTGCGAACCGCGGCACGCGAGCGAAGCGAGCCTGTGCCGCAGCAGCGCGAAGCGCTGCGCGTGAATCGATAGAGAACGTCAACAACTCCCCGTCCCTGGGAGATCCAACGGACGAGAGGAGCACGTTCGGAACTTCCAGAAGCGATTCGATTCGCGGAACCACCTGCACCGTCACGATCAGAGGAACGTCAGCGAATCCCCGTCGCTCGGACTTCCAACGGACCAGAGGAACACGTTCGGAACTCCCCTCCGCGATTCGACTCGCGGCACCACCCGGACCGTCCCGATCAGAGGAACGTCAACAACTCCCCGTCCCCGAGACTTCCACCAGACCAGAGGAACACGTTCGGAACTCCCCTCCGCGATTCGACTCGCGGAACCACCCGGACCGTCCCGATCCGAGGAACGTCAACAACTCCCCGCCCCCGGAACATCCACAAGTCCCCGCCCCAGGGACATCCACCGGACGAGAGGAACACGTTCGGAACCTCCACAACTCCCCGCCCCTCGCACTTCCACCCGCAACGCGCACACCTCACTCGAAGCCCACCTCCGCGTCGTCCTCGAAACGCGCCTGCACTCCCCATCCACCGAACGACTCCGTAACCGCAAACACAACCTCGTTCGTCCCCTCGCGCAGCGGAAGAACGACGCGGTCGAAATAGCCGATCGTGCCGAGAAAGCGATAGTCGCGCGTCAGGTACGAGTCGTCGCCCTGGAACAGGAGGCGCCCGTTGAGGAACACGCGCACGCGATCGCTGAAGCCGAACTCGATCGGCACGAGGCGTTCCGCGTCCGACTCGACGCGGACGCGCGCGAAGCACGTGTCCGCGTTGGCGGCGACGGCCTGCACGCGCGCCAGGTTGGCGACGCCGTTCGGCTCCGGCTCGAGCTCGCTCCAGGTCAGCGCGGAGAGAACGCTCGCGTCGAGCGACGTCTTGCCGGCGAGCGTCGCTTCCGGAACGGCGCTCGACACAGACCAGTAGGTCGGGACGTTCTGCGGCTGCTCGGTGCGGGGTGCCGGCGGCGACTCGAATGGATCCTCGTCGAGGGCGACGACGCGGAAGTTCGAGTAGTGCGCGGGCGCAAAGCCCGGTACGGAGATCGCGACCTTGCCCGCGTGCGTCTCGCGCAACAGATCGGCGACGAGGCGCGGCGCCTCCGAGTCGACGTGGATCGCCGCGCGCCCCTCCCACACCACGATCTTGACGCGCGTCCACCGGTCGTAGGAGAACGGGATCGCGGCCGTATGCTTCGGGCCGGTGTAGAGCTGCCAACCACTCACCCCGTGAAACACGGGCGTGTACTGGCACGCGTCCGGGTTGCCCGACTGGTGCGGCCGCAGGTAGAAGTGCTCGAAGTCACCCGGCCCCTCGATGCGCCATTCGACGCCGACGAACCCGCGTTCGCGCGGCAACGCGATGTCGAATTCGATGATGCCGTTCTCGAAGTCGAAGTCCTCGAGCGTCACGCGTCCCGAGCGCAGCAGCAGCGCGGAACGCCCCATGTGCTCGACCAGCGACGCGTCGGCGGCAGCGCGATTCCACCGCGGCGACGCGAACGGAACGACATCCGCTTCCGTCGTTTGAGCCTCGGCTGTCGTGGCGGGCACGAGCAGCGCCAGCACGATCATCCACGTACGCGTGTTCATCCTCGGATCTCCAGGTTCGGTGGCGGCGGTGTATGGAAACGGTGCGTGCGGCGCGAGCACCGCGGCGTCGATGCTAGGCTCTCCTGCGACCGTCGTTCTGGCGTCATTTCGCGCGCAACGGACCGTGACGGCTGATGTCGCCTCATGTCGCACCCCCACGTCCACACACCGACGACGCGCCGCGCCCCCGCGCCTCCGCCCGACGAGCGGCTCGAGTCGTGGAAGGCGATCGCCGGGCACCTGAACCGGGACGTCCGCACGGTGCAGCGTTGGGAGCGCGGCGAAGGGCTGCCGGTTCATCGCCACGCGCACGATCAACGCGGGACGGTGTTCGCGTTGCGCGCCGAGCTCGACGCGTGGCTGGCGAGCCGAACGGAGAGTCCGGCGCCGTTCGTACCGGAGCCGGTGCGCGCGACGTCGACTGCAAGCTCCCGGCGCCTGCGCGGTGCGGGCGTCGCGCTCTTCGCCGCGGTCGCCGCCGCGGGTGCGCTCTGGATTCCGTGGAGGTCCGTCGACCGCCCCGCCGTGCCCGCGCGTCAGCGCATGATCGTCCTGCCGCTCGAAGCGCTCGGCCCCGACCCGGTGTCGGAGCCGGTCAGCCACGGCTTCCTCGAGGACATTATCAATCGCGTGTCCGCGCTCGACGCCGAGCGCCTCGTCGTCCTCGGCCGTACGTCGTCGCTGACCGTCGGAGCGTCGCGTCGGAGTCCGGCGCAGATCGGGCGAGACCTCGGCGTCGCGCACGTGCTCGAGGGATCGCTGAAGCGCCAGGGCGAGTCGCTGCTCGTGACGGCGCGGCTGCTCGACGCCGCGCGCGAGGAGCCGATCTGGACCTTCACGAAGGAGCTCGACGCGCGCGACCTGCGCGGCGCCGAGCGCGAGCTCTCCGGTGCGATCGCGCGCGCGGTCGCGCGTGAGCTGCTCGACTCCGAGCGCGACGTCGACGCGGAGCCCGCCTTCGCGAGCGCGACCTCCGAGCGCGCGCACGACGCCTGGTTACGCGGCCGCTACCTCTGGAACAAGGGCACGGGCGACGGCTTCGCCGCGAGCATCGAGCACTTCGAGGCCGCGCTCGTGATCGATCCCGACTACGTCGACGCGCACGTCGGCCTCGCGTACGCGTACAACATGCTCGGCCGCTACGGCCACCGCGCGCCGGGCGCCGTGTTTCCGCAGGGCGCGGCCTCCGCGCGGCGCGCGATCGAGCTCGCGCCGAACAACGCCGAGGCGCACGCCGCGCTCGCGCTCGTCAGCTGCTACTACGAGTGGGACTTCGAGCGCGCGGCCGAGGAGTTCCAGCTCGCGATCGCGCTGCGCCCCGGACTCGCGCTCGGGCACCACGGGTACGCGCACTTCCTGTCGGCGATGGGCTTGCACGACGCGGCCATCGAGCAGGTCCGCGTCGCGCAGGAGCTCGAGCCGTTGTGGCCGCTCGTCACCTCCGACGCGGCGTGGTTCTACTTCCGCGCGCGGCGCTACGACGAGGCGATCGAAGCGTGCCGCCGCGCGCTCGAACTCGAGCCGTCGTACTCCAGCGCACTCACCTGCCTGGTGAGTTCGCTCTGCGCGCTCGGTCGCGAGGACCTCGCGTGGTCCGAGCTCTATGACGACCTCGGTGTGCGCGGCTTGCGCGCGGCGGTCGGCGTGACCGCGGACACGACGCCGGCGAACGGGCTCGACGCCTACGGGCGCTACGAGGTCGCGGAGCTCGAACGGCGCGCGGAGAAGCGCTACGTCTCGCCCTTCGCGCAAGTCTTCACGCGCGCGAGCACGGGCGACACCGAGGGAGTCCTGGACTGGCTCGAGCGCGGCGTGCGCGCGCGCGATCGGATCGCCGTGCTGATGGGCATTCACCCCGCGCTCGACGCCTATCGCGACGAACCGCGCTTCCAAAGGCTGCTGCGCGAGGTCGGCGTCCCCGCGGATCCGACGGCGTTGCTCGAGCGCTAGCCCGGATCATTCATGAGCCTTCACCGAGATCGACGCAGATGCGCGCCAGATCAGCGCTTCGCGACCGAAGCGCGTGGAGGCGACCTCGACGGGTCGTCGAACCCGGTGAGGGAGGGAAGCGTTGATATGGCGCGTAGCTGCGTCGATCTCGGTGAAGGCTCATGAAGAACCCGGGCTAGCGCGGGTCGTAGTTCGGGTTCGGAATCGGAACGCGCGCGCCCGTGTCGGCGAGGTGACGGTCGATCAGCGCGTCGAGCTCGCGCACGACGTCGGGTTGCGCGGCCGACACGTCGTTCGTCTCGCCGAGGTCCGCCTCGAGGTCGTAGAGCTCGAACGGCGACGTCCGCACGTCGTCCGTCTCGAACCAACGGATCAGCTTCCAGCGCCCGCGCCGCACCGAGACACCGGGCAGGCGTCCGTAGGGAAAGCGGTGCGGAAAGTGGCAGAACACGGCGCGCTCTTCCCAATCGGCGGATGACGCCTCACCGCGCAGAACCGGAACGAGATCCAGACCGTCGAGCACCTTCGCCCGCCCCGGCGCGATGCCGACCATCGAGAGCACCGTGGGAAAGTAGTCGGGGCTCGTGAACACCGCGTTCGACGTACTGTTCGGCGCGACGACCCCCGGCCAGGCCACGATCAAGGGGACGCGCGTTCCGCCCTCGTACAGGTAGCCCTTCCCCCGTCGCAGCGGCAGGTTGCTCGTCGGGCCGCGATCCCCGGCGAGGCGCTTCCAATCCGCGGCGCGCGCGCGCGTCGGATCGTCCGCGTCGAGCGTGTCGATGAACGCGATGTGCGGTCCGGTGAAGCTCTCGGTATCGCCGCCGTTGTCGGAGGAGAAGATCACGATCGTGCGGTCGTCGATGCCGAGCTCTTCGAGCTTGTCGAGCACGCGCCCGAGGCTCTCGTCGATGCTCGCGATCATCGACGCCATGATCGGGTTGCCCTGCACACCGCGCGGGTCCTCCTTGCCGCGGAAGCGCTCGGTCAGCTCCACCTTGGCGCCGAACGGACCGTGCACGCCGTAGTGCCACAGGTGCAGGAGGAACGGCTCGCGCGCGTGGTCCTCGAGGAACGCGAGCGCCTCGTCCGTCAGCCGATCGGTGATGTACTCGCCGTCGGGCCCGTCGGTGATCGGGCCGTCGCTGAATCCGTAGGGCGAGAAGTAACTCGGCGGTCCCGCGTCCGGCGCACCGTGGAACGCGACGTCGAAGCCGCGCTCGGTCGCCCACGCGTCCGGCTCGCGGCCGATGTGCCACTTGCCGATGTGCGCGGTCGCGTAGCCGCCCGCACCGAGCACGTCGGCGATCGTGTCCTCCTCGGGCGGGAGCGCGACGACACTGCGCGGCGTGAGCACCTTCTCGTTCGCGGGCGGATGCGGCGCGTAGAACGGACGCCCCTCGGCCACCGGACGCCGATGCCCCCAGGCGGCGGTGAAGCCCAGCCGCGCAGGGTACTGGCCGGTTAGCAGGCTGGCGCGCGTGGGCGAGCAGAGCGGGTTTGCCGAGTACGCGTTCGTGAACGTCATGCCGCGCGCGGCGAGGCGCTCGATGTTCGGCGTTTCGTAGTACTCGCTCCCGTAGACGCTCGTGTCCATCCAGCCCATGTCGTCGACGAGGAAGAAGACGACGTTCGGGCGCACCGGCAGCGACGGCCGCTCGTCGTCCAGGGACGGCACGTGCGAGCAGGCGGCGAGCAGGAAGACGAGAACGGAGGAGCGCATGGCGGCGGAGGCGAGTCTAGCAACCCGTCGAAGAACTCACGACTCGCTCGACACCGAGTGGTTCCGCGGCTTCGACCATTCGGAACTCGCTCGCCGGATTCGTATGATCGGACGCGACCCGACGATTCCCCCACCATGAACACCGACGACTCCGACGCGCTGCCGTCGACCGACGACTCCGTCCTGCTCCTCCACAACCCGCACTGCTCGAAGAGCCGCGCGACGCTCGCCCTGCTCGAACAGAACGGCATCGCGTTCCGCGAGCGGCGCTACCTCGAACGACCGCTCAGCGTCGAAGAGCTGCGCGAGCTCGGCCGGCGGCTCGAACGCCCCGTTCGCGAGTGGGTGCGTACGGGCGAGGCGAGCTTCGCCGCCGCGGGCGTGTCGGCGGGCGCCGACGAGGACGCGCTGCTCGCGGCGATCGCGAAGGATCCCGCGCTGCTCCAGCGTCCCATCGTCGTGCGCGGAGAACGCGCGCGCATCGGACGGCCCCCCGCCGATGTCCTCGACCTGTTCGACGGAAACGGCGACGCATGACGCGCAAGACCCGACGGCCCGACCTGCGCGCGGACGACCACGGACGTTCGCACGAGGACGAGACGGGCGGCGGTTTCCCGCGCCCCTCCAAGACGCTCCTCTTGGTCGGCATCCTCGGGTTGCTCGGACTGTGCTGCCTGACCGGCACGCTGTTCCTCACGCCGAACGTGCTGACCAAACTGCAGGACGCATCGCGCGCGAAGGCGCGTCGCGATGTGGAGCGGCTGCGGCAAGCGGCCGTCGAGTACCAGGTGCAACACGACGGCCAGGCGCCGCGGAGCATCGACGAGCTCGACGTCACGCCGGCGTTGCGGAAGGACCCGTGGGGACACCCCTACACGCTCGAACTCGACGCGGAAGCGGGCGTCGTCGTGATCTCCCTCGGCTCGGACGGCGCGCCGGGCGGCGAGGGGCACGCGGCGGACCTCTCGAGCGCCGACGACGTCCCGTCCGAGTGAGCGCGCCGTGCGATGCGTCAACGCACGAGCGTCCCCCACCCGTGCTCCTCGACGTGCGCGACCAGGTTGCGCGGACGGTACTTCGCGTCCGCGTCCCAGCGCTGCTTCACCGAGCGGTGGATGAGGACGTCGCCCTTGCCGTGCGCGATCTCGCGGTAGAACGGACGCTTGATGCGATAGAAGCTGCGACGTGAGCGGTGCACCTTGGCCTCGGGATCCGGTTGCAGCGACCGGCCGAGGTGCGATTCGACGGACAGGCCGACGGCGCGCGCCTCCTTGATCATCCAGGCGAGCGTGTTGTCCGCGAGGAGCCCGCCGCGCTTGTCGCGCGCGTAGCCGCCGCCCGTGTCGCTGTGCGCGCCGGCGAACCACACCTGTTCGATATCGAGACCCTCGCGCGGCTGCCACACCGTCGGCTCGAAGTCGCTGCGCTGCTCGTCGATCGCGAGCGCGTGGCGCGCGAACTCGATGTTCGGCCCGATCTTCGTGTCGTAGAACTCGTCCTTGTCGTCGAACAGACCGAGGAACGAGATCGGGATCCCCATGGCGCCGACCGTGTCCCACACGCCGACGAACTTGATCTTCATGGCGGGGTGTGAGTGCGCGCGCCGGAACGCGACCGACGCCTCGCCCTTGGGAGCGTGCTTCTTGCCGGGCTTCTTGTAGTGATCGAACGCGGCCTGGATCAGCCGCGCGTCCGGACGCTTCACGATCCCGACGTTGTTGATCAAGCCGCACAGGCTGCGAATCGTGTAGGCGCCGCGGCTGAAGCCGAACAGGAACAGCTCGTCGCCCGGCGTATAGTTCTGCACGACATAGCGATAGTCGTCCGTGATGTTCTTGTGCAGCCCCTTGCCCGTGGCGCCGCTGACGACCTTGTCGTGGTAGGAGCCGATGCCCCAGTCGTAGAACACCTGCTGCGGCGTGCCGTCGCTGCCGAGCGGTCGGACCGCGCGCGCCAGCCGGAGGACGTTCGTGGCGACGTCCTTCTTCAGGTCCTTCTCGGGTCGGTTCCAGGTGCCGTCGGCACAGATGACGATGCGCTTCTTCATCGGGGCAAGACCGTTCGAACGGGGGCGAGTGGGATGCGAAATCCGTTTCAGCGGTCGAGGCTAGCGCATGCGGGCGCGCGGGAGAACGCCGCAGGCCGGGACCTGGCGCAGTGCTCGTTTCACACTCCCTTGGGGTCCCGTTGAACGCGTCTTTAAAGTCCGGCCCGATGATTCGGGCATGAAGACCAAGCAATGGATCCCCACGCTAGCGCTCTCCGCGTTCGCCATCGTCACCGCGACCCTCGCCGATGGCGTCGTCCGTGACCGCGGCAACACGCAGGCGATCGAGCGCACCGCGGACCGCGTGGACGACGAGTCTGGAAACAAGTCCGCCGGCGACCTGCGTCGCTGGCTCGCCCACCGCGAGGCCCTCACGGGCGCCCGCGATGCGGCCCAAACGCGCGCCGAGCGACGCGCCCTCGAAGCGCGTCTGCGCGACGCGGAGACCGATCTAGTCGCGGAGTTCGGACCGGTGGTCGCCGGCAAGGTGCTCGCGCTGACGAGCGCGCCGAGCGCGGAAGACCTCGGCGTCCGGATCGCGGCGAACCGCTAGCAGGCCGTGGTGAAACTCACGGCGTCCTCGAAGGGTGATGAGTTCGTGCTGACAAGGCGCGCTGACGACGCGTATTCGCTGGAGACTCGGAGGAGGCGCAACGCGGGCGGCGCGAACTCAGCACCCTTCGAGGATGTCGTGAGTTTCACCACGGCGGGCTAGCGCACGCTACCGGTGATCTTCGACGGCGCCGACTCGGGCTCGGTCGCGGCCCCCGGAGCGCCGACCGGTAGGGCGCGCGACGGGTTCGTCTGAAAGACGCGCTGGACCTCGTCGGCAGCCTCCGCGCCCAGGACGACGCGCCAGCTGCTTCCGGCGGACTCGAGCAGGCGCTCCGAATAGGTCCCCGGAACGTGCTTCGCCACGAACGACTCCGGGGCGAGCTGACAGACGAAGACGAGCGCGCTGACGTGGATGATCACGCCCGTCGCCGCGCCGATGATCGCGCCGCCGACTCGGTTCGCGAGCCCGAGCTGCATCGCTTCGAGCAGCTTCTGTCCGAGCAACCCCAAGAGCGACGCCGCCCCGAGCGTGAGCAGGAACACGGCGGCCCACGCGATGCCGTGCGCGAGCCGCGGCTGCAAGTCGGGCCAAGACTCGGAGATCCACGCGGAGGTCTCGGGACTGAAGACGCGCGCGAGGGCGACCGCGCACACCAATCCGAGCAGACGAATGACCTGCCACCAGAGCCCGCGCCAGAGTCCGAGCGCGACCAAGACGAGAATCAGTCCCAACCCGAAGATGTCGAGCGGCGCGAGGTTGCGAACGTTGTCGAGGAACGAGGTGGGGGAGTTCATGCGTGGCGCCCATCGTAATCGCAACAGGGGGCGTGGGGAACGAAACCCACCGGACACGGAGCGCTTGAAGACGTGGAATCGCCGCGCCGCTACACTGTTCGGTCCTTTTTTCCGGACGCGGGGACCGTCGGCGACGACCCCGCGACAACGCGCGCCCACCGACTCACGCCTTCCGCCGCCCATGCACGACGTCAGAGACTCCATTGAGAAGGGCCTGCGCCTGTTTCTCTCGCTGATCGAGGCGGACGCCACGCTCGACGGCGAGTTCCGGGGGAGTTACGCGCAGTTCTTCGCGAGCGGTCTGGCCGAGCGTCAGGATCGAGCGATGGCGTCGCGCCGCCACCTCGAGTGGTTCGTGCTGGAGCGCCCGTCGGAGAAGCTCGGTGGCGTTCCGGCCGAGGCCCTTCAAGAGGAGTGGCTGCAACGCGCGGAGCCCGACGTCGCCGATCTCGGGCTGACTCCGTATCTGCGCTCGATCGCCAGCGTGTTCGAGCTGACTTCGGCGGAGGAAACGCGCGGCGTCTGGCTGCGCGACCTGTCCGGCCACGGCGAGTATCCGATCGACGAGCGCGACGCGGTGCTCGAACTCGCGGTGGGGGACCTGCTCGTCGGGCGACTCTTTCCCATCGACGGCGGGGTCTTCCTGCTGTCGTCCGCCGTTTCGTGCTTCCGCAACCGCACGCTCGTCGACGCGGTGCGCGGTGATCTCGAGTCCATGCGCGGAGCGCGGCGCGGCGTGTTGCGCATTCAACAGCTCGACCTCGAGCGGCTGTTCTTCTCTCCGACGCCGATCGACCAACAGAACGGCGACGTGCCCACGATCGATCTCGCGGTCGAGCGTTCGAACGCACGCGCGGCTTTGCGCGAAGCGGGACTCGACTCGCAATCGGCCGACGAGCTGCTCGCGATCGTTCGCGAAACGGCGAGTCGCGGGCAGAGCCTGCTGTCCGACGTGCTCGACGAACTCGCGTTCTCGACGAACGTCGACCTCGAAGCCGCGCGCCTCGTGCTGACCGACCTTTGGTCGCTCGAATGCGAGGGCCAGGCGCACTCCGCGGCGGCCGCGGTTCCGGACGCGAGCACGAACGACGCAACCGATCCGTCCGACGCCGCGTCGACCGACGAAGTGCGCGCCGCGCTCGACGCGTTCCGCGCCGGACGCGAGAACGGCGGCGATCTGCATGTGCTGTTCGATGAGCTCGCCGACAAGCTCGGCGTCGACCTGCCCAAGGACGATCCGCTCGGACTCGATCTGCCCGTGCTCCCCGACGAAGCGGTTCCCGTTCCTTTGATCGACCCGCCGCAGGAGTTTCCCGGCGTCGTGGGAGCGCTCGTCGAGGAGTTCCTCTGGGACGTGCGGCGCGAACAGGGCGCACACGTGGGCGAGCGAATGGAAGGCTTGCGACGCCTTTCGGACTACGCGACCGACATCGGGACGTTCGAGAACCTCGGTCGCCGACAGGTGCTCGACTTCGCGGGTCGTTGGCTGCTGGATAGCGGCGAGCTGCGCGGCCCCGAGGAGGCGCGCGCCGTGCTTGCCGCGCTCTGCGCATTCTGCCGCTGGAGCGAGGAGCATCACGGGCATCCGCTTTGGACCGACTGCGAAGATCTGCTCGACGCGCTCGCCGATTCGATCCCGCGACTGGTGCTCGCACGTCAACACACGATCGCCGCGGAGCCGGGCGACTCCGTCTGGGACGTTGTCGACGTATCGCTCGAACTCGTCGTCCTACGCGACGCCAGCGGCGAAGAGCGACGCGTGCGCGCGAGCCGTCCGCTCGAGCAATGCCTGCGCGACGGCGACGTCGTTCACGCGCGCGTCGTGGACGGCGCGACGGCGATCAGCGTCGCGTATCCGAGCGAACTGCGCGAGCTGTTGCAGTCCGCCAGCAACGACTAGCGCGATCAGCCGCCCGCGGAGCTCCACGGGATCTGAACCTCGGTGACGAGCTCGTCGTAGGTCGACGACTCCGCCGCGGCTGGGTTGACCAGGTAGATCTCGCGAATCGGACCGCCGGCCGTCCAACCGAGCTGCTGCATGTACGCGATGAGCGTCGGATAGACGCGCGGCACGTCGGGGTACGCGCCGGCCACGCGCGAGTAGACGACCATGGCGCGCGGGAGCACCGCGTAGCTCACGCCAACCGGCAGCGCGGTCGTCGGACCCGCCACCGGCAGACAAACCTGCGCGCGCAATCGATCGACCGGTGTCTGCGCCGGATCGTCGTAGAACAACGCGAACGGCGGACCGTTCGGAGTGACCGCACCGGACTCGGCGAGCGCCAGGAGTTCGCGCATCGCGGTACCCAGCTGACGGTAGTCGCCGATGCGTTCGAGGAACACGTAGGGCTGGGCGATGCGCTCCTTCCAATTCGTCGGCGCGGACGCGGGGTCCGTCGCGCGACCGATGGGCTCGGCGCCTTGCGCGGCCGTTCCGTTCGCGGGGGCGCCAGCATCGAGGGGCGTGGTCGCGTTCGAAGCGTCGGCCGGTCGCGCGTTCGTCGGGCGCGGCGTCGATCGGTCCCCGGAGCTGACGCACGCGGTCGCGAGGGCGACCAGCAGGACGAGCGAAAGGTTCCGCGCGCGCAGCAGAGGCACCCCGGCGCCGCCCGAACTGAACGTCTGATAATATACCTTATGATGCACTCGATGCGGCTCCTGGAACGCGAGCGCCCGATCGGCGCGCGCGATGGCCCGTAGATACTTCGAAGTCTATTGCGCTCGGACGACCTCCGAGGACGCCCCCGGCCGACCCTAGCGATCGGTTCGTCGATCTGCGATGGCCTGACGCGAGGAAGTCGCTACCGTGCGGCCCACATGAGCGCTTCGCCTTCGACTCCCACGTTCACCCAACGCGGACTCTGGTTCGACGAGTTCCAGGTCGGCCTGGTCATCGAGTCGCCCGGCCGGACGATCCTGGACGCCGACCTGGTCGCGTTCGCCGGACTTTCGGGCGACCACACGCAGCTCCATACCGATGCCGAGTACTGCAAGCGGACGCCGTTCCGCAGGCCGATCGCGCACGGGATGCTGGTTCAGTCCATCGCGACCGGACTCGGCGTGCGCTCGGGTGCGTTCGACGGCACGATCCAAGCGCTCTCGGACATGACGATCCACTGGCGGGCGCCGGTCTTCCCCGGCGACACCATCCGGCTGCGCCTGGAGGTCACGGAGGTCGACGCCGAACCGTCGAAGCGCTCCGGCCTGGTGGTCCTGCGCGCGGACGTCTTCAACCAAGACGACAAGCTCGTCGTCGAGGGCCAATGGCACACGCGCATCCTGCGCGACAGAAGCGCTCGAACGAACACCTCGGGAGAATCCGCGTGAGCGACAAGAAGTTCTGCTTCCTTCAGAAAGACCGGCCGTGCGACCTGACGTGCAAAGCAGCGTTCGAGGTCGACGATCCCGTCGACAACGTGGACTGCTACTTCATCTGGCTGTCGCACCACTTCGGGGAAGGGTTGTTCGAGGTGCGCCGGCTGCTCGAAGGCATGGGCGGCCCGCCCGGTTTCCCGGGGCAGGCGAACCCCGGCGGCCCGACGTCCGGCGGTGGCCCCGTCCCCAAGGGACCCAAGGGGTTCCCGAGCAACTAGCCCGGATCATTCATGACGCTTCACCGAGATCGACGCAGCTGCGCGCCATATCAACGCTTCCCTTCCTCACCGGGTTCGACGACCCGTCAAGGTCGCCTCCACGCGCTTCGGTCGCGAAGAGCTGATCTGACGCACATCCGCGTCGATCTCGGCAGAGCCTCATGAAGAACCCGGGCTAGGTCGTCCGCGTCGAGTCCCGATGGGGGCCGCGGAACCACGCGCGCCCGGTCGGCACGCGATCGAGACCGAAGCCGACCAACGTCGGTCGCAGCCGCTCGGCCGCGTCGCTCCGCTCCACGGGCCAGTCGACGACCACCATTCCACCGGTCGCCACGGCGAGGCGCGGGGCACCGTCGAGCGGCAATCGCAACGCCTCCCCCACGGCGATGCGCAGAACCCAGAGGTGCGCGACGCATGCGACTCCCCCGCCGGGGTGCGCCGCCGCCCAAGCATCGAGCCGTGGCCGAACGCGCTGCGCGAGGTCTTCGAGCGATTCACCGCCAGGGGGTCGCGTCGCCGCCGGCGCGCCGAACCATGCGGAGAGCGCGCCGGGCTCACGCGCGTCGATCTCTTCCCGGCTCAGGCCGGCCCACGCGCCGCGATCGATCTCGCGCAGGTCGGAATCCACGTGCGTCGCGCACGCCCGTCCCTCCGCCAGCCGAGCGGCCCCGAACGTCGCGCGCGCAAGGCCTGAGTGCACGACCGCGTCGAGCTCGACGTCGCGCAGGCGCTGCGCCGCGCGACGCGCCTGCTCCTCGCCGGTGGCGGACAGCGGCACGTCCATGCAGCCGTAGATTCGACCGCTCCACTCGGGGGCAACCTCGCCGTGCCGAACCAGAAACAACCGCGTCAGCATCTGGGGAAGAGCCTAGCAACCCGCGGCAAAACGCACGACGTCCGCGCACGGCACGCGTTCTTTGATTGCTCCCCTATCGTTGCTTCGCTAGTGTCCCGCTGGCTCGAGGTTCGTCCGCGACAGGCGCCCGACTCCTCGGATTCCGCCCTCCTCTCCACCTCGAACACGCCCTGCCCCGGACCCGATGTTGCGCTGGATCGGTAACGCACTGAATTCGTCGGTCGGCAAGAAGATCGTGATGGGCCTGACGGGGCTCTTGCTCGTCGGCTTCCTCGTCGAGCACCTGCACGGCAACCTCAAGCTGTATGAAGGAGACGGGACCGGGTTCAACGAGTACGTCGAGTTCCTCCAGGGCTTCGGGCCGCTGCTCGTCCTCGCGGAGCTCGGGCTCGTCGCGCTCTTCCTCTGCCACATCTTCCTCGCACTGCGGCTGACGCTCGAGAACCGGCAGGCGCGGAAGCACCGCTACGCCGTCCGCAACAATCGCGGCAAGGAGTCGTTCGGCTCCGTGTCGATGTTCGCGACGGGGGCGCTGATCCTCGGCTACCTGATCAAACACCTCATCGACTATCGCTTCGCCGACGGGTTCTTCGACGACCCCAAGGGCGCGGTCGCGAACACGCTGAGCCAACCGGGGAACGCCGTGATCTACATGATCGCTGCAGTCGTCCTCGGCGTTCACCTGAGCCACGGCTTCCGGAGCGCGTTCCAATCCATCGGCGCCTCGCATCCGAAGCTCGACGCGATCCTGGACAAGGCGGGGATCGCGGTCGCCGTCTTCTTCGCGGTCGGCTTCGGGTCGTTCCCCGTCTACTACCTCTTCTTCTGGAGCCCGAGTTCCTGATGGCTACCACGGCAGCGTCGACGGCGCTCGATTCGAAGTGCCCGACCGGCCCCATCGAGAATCGATGGGACCAGCACCGCTTCGACCTGAAGCTCGTGAACCCCGCGAACAAGCGCAAGTTCCACGTGCTCGTCGTAGGCACCGGTCTCGCCGGTGCGTCCGCGGCTTCCACGCTCGCGGAACTCGGCTACCGAGTCAGCGCGTTCTGCATCCAGGACAGCCCGCGGCGCGCGCACTCGATCGCGGCCCAGGGCGGAATCAACGCGGCCAAGAACTATCCGAACGACGGCGACAGCATCTACCGGCTGTTCTACGACACCGTCAAGGGAGGCGACTTCCGCGCGCGCGAGTCGAACGTGTACCGGCTGGCGCAAGTGTCGAACAACATCATCGACCAGTGTGCCGCCCAGGGCGTGCCGTTCGCGCGCGAGTACGGTGGCGTGCTGTCGAATCGCTCGTTCGGCGGCGCGCAGGTCAGCCGCACGTTCTACGCCCGCGGTCAGACGGGCCAGCAGCTCTTGCTCGGCGCCTACAGCTCGCTGATGCGCATGGTCGGCCAGAAGCGCGTGACCATGTATTCGCGCCGCGAGATGCTCGACGTGGTGAAGGTCGACGGCGTCGCGCGCGGGATCATCTGCCGCAACCTGACGACCGGCGAGTACGAACGCTTCGCGGGCGACGCGGTCGTGCTGTGCACCGGTGGGTACGGCAACGTGTTCTATCTGTCGACCAACGCGAAGGCGTGCAACGTGACCGCCGCGTGGCGCGCGCACAAGCAGGGCGCGTTCTTCGCCAACCCGTGCTACACGCAGATCCACCCGACCTGCATTCCGGTTTCGGGCAGCTACCAGTCCAAGCTCACCCTGATGAGCGAGAGCCTGCGCAACGACGGCCGCGTCTGGGTGCCGAAGGCGAAGGGCGACAAGCGACGGGCTGCGGACATCCCGGACGACGAGCGCGACTACTACCTCGAGCGACGCTATCCGAGCTTCGGCAACCTCGTTCCGCGGGACGTGGCGTCGCGCGCGGCGAAGGAGCGTTGCGACGCGGGGTACGGTGTCGGCGCGACCGGACTGTCCGTGTTCCTCGACTTCCGCGACGCGATCCAGCGCGACGGCATCGAGACGATCCGGGCGAAGTACGGCAACCTCTTCCAGATGTACGAGAAGATCACCGCCGACGACCCCTACCGCGTTCCGATGCGCATCTACCCCGCCGTGCACTACACGATGGGCGGGCTCTGGGTGGACTACAACCTGGAGTCGACGTTGCCCGGGTTGTTCGTGCTCGGCGAGGCGAACTTCTCCGACCACGGCGCGAACCGGCTCGGCGCGAGCGCGCTGATGCAGGGACTGGCCGATGGCTACTTCGTCCTGCCCTACACGATCGGGGGACACTTCGCGGGACGCGCGCTTCCCGCGGTGCAGGCGAGCGATCCCGCGTTCGACAGCGCCGAAGCGACGGCGCGCGGCCGCACGGACTCGATCCTCGCCGTGAACGGGTCGCGCACGGTCGACGCGTTCCACCGCGAGCTCGGCCGATTGATGTGGGAGCACTGCGGCATGGCGCGCAACGATGCCGGCTTGCGACGGGCACACGACGACATCCGCGCGCTGCGCGAGGAGTTCTGGCAAGACGTTCGCGTTCCGGGGCCCGCCGCCAGCTTCAACCAGAACCTGGAACACGCCGGTCGCGTCGCCGACTTCCTCGAGTTCGCGGAGCTCTTCTCCGCCGACGCTCTGCAACGCACGGAGTCGTGCGGTGGTCACTTCCGCGAGGAGAGCCAAACGGACGAGGGCGAAGCCCAGCGCCAGGACGACGAGTTCAGCTTTGCCGCCGCCTGGGAATTCCAAGGCGTGGGCGAACCCGAGACCCTCCACAAAGAGCCGCTGGAGTTCGAGTACGTGAAGCCGTCGCAGAGGAGCTACAAATGAGCGGTGACGCTTCGCACGAAACGATGCGCATCACGCTGAAGGTCTGGCGCCAATCCAACGCCGAGGCGGACGGACGAATCGAGACGTACCACGTCTCCGACGTCTCGCCCCACATGTCGTTCCTCGAGATGCTCGACGTCGTCAACGAGCGGCTGCTCGGACAGGGCAAGGATCCGATCGCGTTCGATCACGACTGCCGCGAGGGGATCTGCGGAGCGTGTTCGCTCATGATCGATGGCCGCGCACACGGGCCCGAGGCCGAGACGACGGCGTGCCAGCTTCACATGCGGCACTACAACGACGGCGACACGATTCACGTCGAGCCGTGGCGTGCGAATGCGTTCCCGGTCGTCCGTGACCTGGTGGTCGATCGCAGCGCGTTCGATCGCATCATCGCGGCCGGCGGATTCGTCTCGACTCCCGCCGGATCGGCGTGCGATGCGAACTCCCTCCCCATCGCGAAGGAGAACGCCGAGCTCGCCATGGACGCCGCGGCGTGCATCGGTTGCGGCGCGTGCGTCGCAGCCTGTCCGAACGCGGCGGCCATGCTCTTCACATCGGCCAAGGTGGCGCACCTGTCGCTCCTGCCCCAGGGCCAACCCGAGCGAGACGCGCGCGTCATCGCGATGGTCGACGCGATGGACGACGAGGGGTTCGGAAATTGCACCAACCACTTCGAGTGCATGGCCGCGTGCCCGAAGGGCATCTCGGTCGAGAACATCGCCCGAATGAACCGCGAGTACCTGCGCGCGTCGCTCGTCTCGCGGAGCGTCGAGTAGCGCCCCCTGCAGGGTCGTCGCCCGGCCGCCGGCGCGCATTGCCGCTACGGATGCGAAACACGTCCGCCCACGGCCGTCAGGGCCTGCTGCGACCCACCGAGTGCGACGCGCGTTCGGTTTCCTAGAATCCGCTCGCACACGCGTTTCCGCGCTCGCTTCCCGCGCTAGGATGTGCCTCTCGAAACACGGAGTCGGCGCTGGTATGGCCTTTGCGCATGCTCTCCGGACGGTCTCCCTTCGCGGCGGCCGCTATCGCTCCAATCCCCGTTCTCTCCCGTTCCATTACGGACAGGCAGCCATGAAGAAACTCCTCCTCGCCTCGGCACTCGTCGCCGGCGGCCTCGTCGGCCTGCAGAGCAGCGCCTCCGCTCACGGCGGAAACTACCGTGGCCCCGGTGACACGGTCCCGCCGGCCGGCGGCGGCAGTGGCGGCGGCGGCGCCGCGGGTCCGACCGGCCCGTCCGGTCCGACCACGCCCGGCCCGACTGGACCGACCACGCCGACGCCGCTCGCCCCCGGAACTCCGACCCAAGCCGCGCCGACGGCCTCGACCACGTCCGGTGGCGGCGCCTCAGGCCCTGACCTCACGCTCTGGTCGTTCTGGTGGGAGTTCAACAAGGAGCCCTACCTCAACCTGAAGTCCGCGGTCCACAGCGGCGCGGCCGACACCGGCAGCGACGGCTTCTTCCTCGGCCGCGGCCAGAAGGAAGAGGCGAAGGACAACCTCAAGCCGACCGAGCAGCAGATCCGCGAGAAGATCGTTCCGGCGCTGCTCAACGCGCTCGAGAACGAGACGAACAACGACATCGTCACGGGTGCGATGATCGCGCTCGCCAAGATCGGTGACGCGAAGTCCGAGAGCGGAACCTCCAAGTTCGAGCAGGTGATCAGCCAGTTCCTCTCCGACAGCAACCAGGAGATCAGCGAGACGGCTGCCGTGTCGCTCGGCATCCTGGCGAACGACAAGTCCGTCCCGCTGATGGCGTCGCTCCTCGAGGACACCGCGGAGGGTCGTACGGCCGTGAAGGGCAACGAAGTCGCCTACCGCACGCGCGCTTTCGCCGCGTACGGCCTCGGCCTCATCGGTGCGGCGACCGGCGACGAAGCCGTTCGCCAGAACATCGTCGAGATCCTCGCGCGCACGATCGCGAACGACCAAACGCGTTCGCGTGACCTCAAGGTCGCGTGCATCATCGCGATGGGCCTGGTGCCGCTCCACACGTTCGAGGCCGCGCCGGTCGAGGGCGAAGAGGACATGGCGCAACCGCCGCACCGCAGCCGCGTCGCGCAGATCGAGTACCTGCTCGACTTCCTGCGCAACGAGGACAACAACTACCTCGTCCGCGCTCACTGCCCGACCGCGCTCGCGCGTCTGATCGACGGACTCCCCGCGGAGCTCTACACGACCTGGCGTCAAACGCTCGCGGACGACCTTCTCTCGCGCATCGGTGACCGCTCCAAGGACAAGAACGAAATCATCGAGAGCGCCGTGCTCGCGATGGGACTCATCGTCACGAACGGCAAGGCCGACGCGAAGCTGCGCGACGCGCTCGAGGCCGTCACCAAGGACGTCTCCGACCAGCAAGCGCGGAACTTCTCGCTCGTCTCGACGGCCAAGGCCGCTGCGAACCCCGGAGGCGAAGGCGCCGACGAAGGAATCGCGAACGCGAGCAAGTACCTGGTGGGCCAACTGACGAAGGGTAAGTCCACGCTGAAGCCGTGGGCCGGTCTCGCCATCGGCGTCATGAGCCGCAGCCTCGCGGACAACGACGTCACGCACGCTTCGGTCGCCACGATGGGCGAAGCGCTCCGCCGCGAACTCGCCAACGAAGGGGACAAGTCGAAGATCGGCGCCTACGCGATCGCGCTCGGCATCATGACCGACGTCGAGTCCCGTGACCTGCTCATCGGTCTCCTGGATCGAATCCAGGACAACGAAGCGCGCGGCTACGTCGCCGTCTCGCTCGGCCTCATGGGCGAGCGCGAGGCGATCGATCCGATCTCCGAGATCATCCAGAAGTCGAAGTACCGTCCGGACCTGCTCAAGCAGGCCGCGATCGCGCTCGGTCTTCTCGGTGACAAGGAGCTCGTCCCAACCCTCGTCGAGATGCTCGGGTCGTCGAAGGGACTCGCCACGCAAGCGGCGATCTCCTCGGCCCTCGGCTTCATCGGTGACCAGCGCTCGATCAGCCCGCTGGTCGACATGCTCGGCAACAAGGACCTGACGGCCCGCGCGCGTGGCTTCGCTGCTGTCGCGCTCGGCATTGTCGCCGACAAAGAGCCGCTGCCTTGGAACACCAAGATCGCGCTCGACCTGAACTATCGCGCTTCGACGTCGACGCTGGTCGACTCCTCGAACGGCACGGGCATCCTGGACATCCTCTAGGGTCCACCCGTCAGCGAACTGGGATTCGCGCCCGGGCGAGCGGAAACGCTCGTCCGGGCGCTTCCGTTGGTGGACCGTGCCGAGCGGAACTGCGCAGAACCCGTGCAACCCCGCCCGGGTGAGCCCCTAGCTCAACGGAGCCCTTCGGCGCGCGAGGCCGGCCGTCGACGGGGTACCTTTTTTCTAGCCATGCCCCGCACTTCCGTCCCCACGGCGAAACGCCTCGCGTCCCTCGACGCGCCCATGGCCCGGACGTCCCCGCACCAGGGTCCCCTGGACGCGCACCTGGGCGGCGATTCGGTGCCTTACCATGATGGGAAGCGTAGAATCGAGCCCACGGCATGCGGTTTGTGACTCCTCTCCCCCGCCGCGACTCCGACATTCGGCCCCGCGGTAGGGCCCCAAGGAAACTTGCCATGAAGACACTCGTCCGCCTCTCCTTCGCCCTCGCGCTCGCCACGCTCGTCGCCTCTAACCCGGGAGCGCAGAAGCTCGGGGAGAAGGCCGATCCGGGCACGCAGCCCGGAACGTCAGGCACCGTCGAAGGGGGAGCCGGAGGCAAGTACAACGGTCCGGGTGACACGACGCCGAACGGCCCCACGGGGGGAGGCTCGCGACCCGGAGGGAACGGCCCGGTTGGGGCCGACCCCGGCTTCGCGGGGCCTGGCTCGTCCGGTGCGGATGGCGGCGGCTACGCGGTCGGTGCCGATCCGCTGTCTCCGTCGGTGCCTCCGGGCCTCGACCCGACCGGCAGCCCGAGCGGCACGCCCGCCGAGATCACCCCCGCGAGCCGACCGATCACGGAGATGCCGAACTCGTGGCAGCTTTGGTGGCACTACAACCGTTGGGCGCACCTCAGGCCCGCCCCCGGTCTCGCCGCGTCCGGCACCGGTGGCTTCTACATCGGTCGAGGACAGACCCAGCAAGCCGCGCCGGTGCTCCGTGCGTCCCGAGCGCAGATGGAGGACGTCGTGCAACCGGCACTTCTCACGGCGCTCAAGCAAGGCGGCCGCGCCGAGTTCGAGATTTCCGTCCTTCACGCCCTGGCGAAACTGCGCGGCATCCGCCCTGATGAAGTCCTGGGTGGCTTCACCGAGGCGGTGAAGGAGTCGTTGCAGAGCGGCAACCAGGACGTCGCCGAGAAGGCCGTCCTCGCCCTCGGCGTTCGCGGTGAAGACCGCTACGCGCCGTGGCTCGCTTCGATCCTCAACGACGAACCCGAAGGGCGCGTGCTCGTCGGTCGCCAGCGCGTGGGGTTGCGCCTGCGCGCCTTCGCCGCGTACGGCCTCGGGCTGCTGGGCGAGCGCTCGGCCGATCCCGGCGTTCGCGTCCTGATCTACGACAATCTCGTCGAGGCGCTCTGGATCGAACGCATCGAAGTCCAGGCCGCGTGCCTCCTCTCGCTCGGCCTGACTCCGATGCCCGTCGACGACGAGTTCGTCGCCGACGGAGAGCTGTTCTCCGGCCGCACACGCGTCGACCAGGTGCTCGAGCTGATCAATTTCTTCGAGGACCCTGAGCAGCCGTTCGTCTCGCGCTCCCAGGCTCCGGCCGCGATCGCCCGATTGCTCGACGGTGCCCCCGACTCCATTCGTGAACGTGCCGCGTATTCGTTCCTCGTCGCGTCGGGCCAGCACTCGAAGGAGCTGCGCGAGGTCCAGAACGCCGCGGTGATCGGGCTCGGTCAGATCGGTCGGTCGGGAGGCAGCACGTTCGATCAGCAGGTGCTCGACCACCTCGAGCGCGTTGCCTATCGCTCGAGTGTCGACCGCTCGACGCGCTACTTCTCGATGGTCGCACTCGCCGAAGCCGGACGCCGTCGCGGCCTGGGCGAGGATCCGTACGAAGCCGTGCCGTCGATCCGAAAGACACTGCTCCAGAACCTCGGGCGCTCCCGCGGCGAGACGCAGGCCTGGACCGCGCTCGCCCTCGGCATCCTCGAGGAGAACGCCGACGAGCGCGGCGAGCTGCCCTCTCCCGACTCCGGCAAGGCCCTACGCCGGGTACTCCAACGCACACGCTCGTATGAAGTGGCCGGCGCGCTCGCCATCGCGCTGGGGATGATGCGCGACGTCGAAGCGGAGGAACTCCTGCGCGAGCGCATGCTCGACTCCGGAGAAGAGCGCGCGCGCGCATACACCGCGCTCGCGCTCGGCATGATCGGCAGTCCCGGCGCCTCGCAGGACATCGAACGCGTGCTGACCGCGTCGACGATGAAACCCTACGTCGTCGAGAACGCGGCGATCGCGCTCGTCCTGCTCGGCAACCAGGAGGTCGGCGGACGCCTCTACGAGATTCTCGCCTCTGCCTCGCGCCCGCAGATTCAGTCGTCCGTTGCATCGGCCATGGGCTGGATCAAGGACCCGCGTCCGCTGAGCGACCTCTGCGAGCAGCTCACGAACCCGCGCAAGAACGACACAGGTCGGGCGTGGACCGCGGTCGCCATCGGCCGCATCTGCGACGCCGACGATTGGCCCTGGGTCGGTCGCGTGTCCGCGAATTCGCAGTACGACGTGTGGTTGCCCACCTTGCTCGAGCCGACGCTGCAGAACGGGCTGCTCGATCTGCCGTAGGAGCGAGCGCGTCTAGCGACGCGTCAGAAGCAGGAGCGCCGTGGCTAAGGCGAGGGCGGCCCCGACAGTCGCGCGCGCGCGCGTGATGGCGCCCGCCTTCGCTTCCATCAGGTCCGCCTGCTCGATCGCGCGTCGCGTGAATTCCTCCGCCCAGTCGTCCCAGGCGGCGCGGTTTGCGACGTTGGGATTCTCGCGCACAGCGGTGTCGAAGCGCGCCGCGTAGGTCGTCGCGCGCGCGTGGTCACCAAGCGTGAGCGCGACGGAGGTCGCGTAGAACAGAAGCTCGAGCTGGGTCGGGTCGAGCTCCAAACCTTCCACCGCCGACTGCAACGCGCCGCCCAGGTCCCCCGCCGCGTAGCGGACCGCCGTGCGCGCGCGGCTCCGCTCGATCGGACCGTGCGCCCCCTCGGCGGAATCCCAGGCCGCGGCGAAGCGTCCGTCGTTCGCGAGCGCCGTCGACCGTTCGACCACATCGGATTGCGCCGCGCCCGCCGCGCCCGCGACAGCGCACAGGACGACCCCGCAGAGGCCGAAACGCGCGCGCCCTCTCATGCATCGCCCCCCGTCAGCCGGGCGGCGCCGAATCGAATCGATTCGAGCTGCAGTTGCTCGATCGGGCAAAAGTCGTCGGTGAGCGGCGAAGCGTCCCTCGGCGAGACGAGACTCCAGGATCCGGGAAGTTCGCGCGGAGCAATCAACGCGCGCACGTCGAGCGAACGGATCGGGCGCACGTCGAGTGCTAGCGCTCCGTCGTCCGGATCCGGGATGAGGGGGAGCGGCGCGTCGTTCCGAGCGAGCAGCGCGAAGTTGCGCGAGTGCGGGACGCGCATCAGCAACACGTCTGCCCCGAAGGCGTTCGCGCAGGTCTGCGCCACGGCGTCCACGACCGGATCGTCGAACCCGAATCCGCCCAGGTTCGCGCACAACCAGCCGCCGTGCGCGAGCTTGGCGCGCGCTTCCCGAAAGAACTCGACCGTGCACAGGTGCGGCGGAATCTCGACCTGGTTCGCGTAGCAGTCCAGAACGATCTGGTCGTAACCGCCGATCGAATTGCGCAGCGCGACGCGCGCGTCCATGCCCGCGAGCGTTCGCCGATCCTCGCGCTCCGGAGCGAGGTCCATGTGTGCGCGCGCGAAGGCGACGACCAGCGGGTCGAGCTCCACCCCGGTGACATCGAGACCGCGGCCCTCCTCGAGCGTTCCTTCGATGACGCGCACCGTCGTGCCCGCTCCCAAGCCGAGCACGAGCAGGCGCCACGGATCCGGAGCGTCGTCCCACGCGGGCGGTAGCGCGAAGTCGTTGTAGTAGAACCCGCTCGGGAGCAGTCCCGGCTCGGGCTGCCAAACGGATTGGAACGAGTCGAAGCCCTCGTTCACCTGGAGGTACCGCACCGGATCGCTCGGATCGGATCGGTCCTCGACGATGCGCACGGACTGGTACGCCGACTCGCCGTACGCCAGTTCGACTTGCCCCTCGCGCGGCGCGGGGCGAGCCGGGCGTGCGGTGAGGGTCGTCGCAGCGGTCACGCCCAAGAGGACCACCAGCGCCCCCGCGCTCGAGCGCGACGCACGCGAGCAGAACCATCCGACGCTGCCGGCCGTCGCCAGAAAACCTGCCGCGATCTCGAACGTCGCCCCCAGCCCGAAGCGCGGCAGGAGCAGGTGGCTCGTGGCGAAGACGCCGAAGAGGCTCCCGAGTGTCGACACGCTGAGCACCGCCCCTCCCGCGCGCCCAGCGCTGCCGTGCTGCACGTCCTGGACGGCCTGGACCGCGAGCGGAGCGACGCACCCCAGGACGACCGCCGGCGGCAGGAACAGCGCGAGCGCCGAGGCCAGGCTGCCCCAGACGACGACGTCGGCCGTCTCGTGCAACGCGAGTCCCTCCGGCAGGAACGCGGCCGAGACGCTGCCCGACAGGGCCGGAATCGCGGCCGTCAGGACCGCCGCGACGAGCAAGACCCACGACAGCCGTTGGAAGGCGTTTCCCGTTCGGGAGAGCCAGCCGCCGACGACGTACCCCACCGCCAGCGCGAGGAGCACGACCGCGATCACGTTGGTCCACACGACCTGGCTCGAGCCGAACCACGGCGCGAGCAAACGGACGGCGGCGAGTTCCACGACCATCGTGCCCGCACCGCCCACGGCCGCGACGAGCAGGACGGCCCAGACCTGGGAGCGGGCGGTCACTTCGGCCGCGCTATTCGGTGGCGGAGACGTCGAAGTCGGCCGTTGCCGAGAACACGCGCCCCCAGTCTCCGGCGTCGTAGACGCGATCCACCATGCGGCGCGTGTTGCGCTCGTACAGCGTCTCGTGCTCGACGCCGTTCACGATGACCTTCACCGGGGCGCTGAGGTCGATCATCGCGTCGTTGAACATGACCGTGATGTCGCCGACCGCCTTCGCCGTGATCTCGAACGTGTTCGTGTCGCGATGAATGATCGCGTCGACCTGCGGCGAAGACTCGAGATCGACGCCGCCGAGCTTGATCCAGTTCGCGCTACGCGCGTAGCGGTTCGACGGCGAGAACGTGAGGTGCGTCGGATAGGCATCGCGCGTCACCCCCTGCATCCAAGCCCACACGGCGGTGGACGTGTCTTCGCCGGTGGTGCAATTGCCGAAGGCAAGCTCGCCAATCGCGGCGGCGAAGCTCGTTCCGCCCGCCGTGCCGGAGACGTAGCTCGCCGTGTTGCGGAAGTTGTTCGGCGTCACGGCAGCGATGTCGCCGCGCCCGATCAGCCCGGCGAAGAGCTGCGGGAAGTCGCCTGCGGTAGCGGCGGCGGCGGCGAACCCCTTGCCGCTTCCCGCGAGATAGACTCGATCGCAATCGACGCCGAAGCCCCCCATGCCGCGCAGCACGCTTCCGTAGGTCTCCATCACGCGCGTCGTGCCGGCCAAACCACCCCACTCGCTGCCGTCGCCGTCCATGTGGACCGCCACGAGGATCGCGCCCTCGCGCATCTCGGGATCCTCCCAGGAAGTGTCGAGCGCCGCCATCGGCGACTCACCGACGTCGGGCACGATGAGGACGAGGGGCAGCGGCCCCTTGCGCGTCGTGTACTTCTTCCCGACCGAGTAAGTGAACTCGGCGAACCCCTCGGGCTGCGCCAGCGTCACCTTGCCCTTCTTCACCTTCTTCTCGTCGAGCCCGGCCTCGGTCGCGGTCCAGAAGACCTGCTTCCAGTCGTCGATCGCCGCGAGCACGGGCGGCCCGTCCTTCTTCTCGAGCCCCTTCGCGATCTTGTCGATCTCCTCGGCCAGGTCCTGGAAGGCGGGCTCGATGCCCTTCTTCTCGTCCTTGGCCACCCAGTACTCGCTGACCTTCTTGCCGAGCTTCTTGTGATCGGAGGCCTTCAAGACCTCGTCGGCAGGCAAGGGTGCGACGAGTGCCGACGTGGCGGTGAGGAGGACGAGCGAGGACAGCAGGGTTCCAGTTTGCATGATCGGTATCAGCTAGCGTTCCAAGGTCGGATCGGAGGGCGTCGCGGGGGGAAGGGCCGAGGCGGTGCGCGCCCTGGGGAGAAGCGTGAGGCCCCAGCCTCGGGCCGCCCATGCGGCGGGCGCGTCGGACAGTATAGACGGCCGGAAGCTCCTTCGAGCGGCCTGCGTGCGACCGGCGTCGAGTTCGAGGCGTCCGAGCACGAGCGCTGCATCGTTCGATCCCCGCGCGAGCGCCTGGCCGAGATAGTCCCGCGCGCGCGATTCGTCACCGAATCCGAGCTCGGCAATCCCCCAGCGCGACCACAGATCGGCCGTGGGGCGCCCAGCGCCTTGTTCGCGCTCGATCATCGCGCCGAACACCGCCGCGACCCCCTCGGCATCGCCGAGGCGCGAGAGCGTCAACGCCAGGTCGGTGGCGCTCCATTCGGCGGCGTAGCGCGCGTGCAAGATGCGCTGGATCGGACCCGCTCCGTCGGCGAGTCGGAGCGCGCGTGCGTTCTCCACCGCCACGTTCCAGCTGAGCAAGAGCTGCTCGCGCGAGAGCTCGGGGGTCCCGTCGAGCGCCCGCAGAACGGCGCGCGTGCGCACGGGAAGCGAAGCGACCGTCGTCGCCAGGAGCCAACACTCGCGCGGCGCGAAGTCGGTGATCGGGGTGCGCTCGAGCTGCGCGCCGAGGCCGGTCGCATCGCGCCCGGCGTAGCGCGCCAGCCG
>JAJDEV010000276.1 GCA_029259605.1 Planctomycetota bacterium
CGGGCGTTGGCCCCGGAGGCGACCTTGTCAGGTCGTCGAGGACGCCGACGTTCGCAAAGTGCCGGCAGGGGCCGAGAGACCGGCGTAGCCGGTCGATTGCAGCTCTTGGCGTGCATGCTCATGAATGATCCGGGCTAGCAGCCCGAGCTCGAAACGCGCGAAGATCGGACACAACGGGCGTCACTCCTGTAGGAATAGGTCGATCGCAATGCTTGTCGGAATCGTGATGCTGGTCGCGTCGGGCGCGTTGCCCGCTGCGCAGGAAGACGGGGGCGCGCAAGTCGCCACCACCGAGCGCGACGCGCGCGCGGCGGAGAGCCCGTACGCGAAGTGGAGCCTCGGTCCGCCGACGGACCCCGAGTGGTTCCCGATCGGTGTGTGGCTGCAGGATCCGGCGCTCGCGACGCGCTACCGCGAGCTGGGCATCAACACCTTCGTGGGGCTGTGGAAGGGGCCGACCGAAGCGCAGCTCGAGCAGCTCTCGAAGGCCGGGATGCGTGTGGTGTGCGGACTCAACCGCGTCGGTCGACTGCACCTCGACGATCCGACGATCATCGCGTGGATGCAGGTGGACGAGCCCGACAACCGCGGGGACGGTTCGGGACCGCGCGCGACGCCCGAGGAGGTTCAGAAGAACTACGAGCTGCTCGTCAAGCGCGACCCCACTCGCCCCGTGTGGATGAACCTCGGGCAAGGCGTCGCGAACGATTCGTGGAAGGGGCGCGGCGCGCGGATGAGCGACTATCCGGAGTACGTCAAGGCCGCGGACATCCTGTCGTTCGATGTCTATCCCGTGACCAACATCCAGAAGTCGGATGGCGAGAACTACCTGTGGTACGTGGCGAAGGGCGTGCGCCGCATGCGCAACTGGTCGCACGACGAGCGCGTCGTGTGGAACGTGATCGAGTGTACGAAGGTCGGCGGTCCGACCAAGAAGCCGACGCCCGCGCAGATGCGGGCCGAGGTCTGGATGTCACTCATCTTCGGATCGCGCGGCATCGTCTACTTCTGTCACGAGTTCGATCCCGCCGTGAAGGCGGCCGCGCTGCTTGCCGATCGCGAGATGTCCGCGGCGGTCGCGAGGGTCAACGCCGAGATCCGCGCGCTCGCCCCCGTGCTCAACTCACCGACGATTCCGGACGTCGTCGAGGCCAAGAGCTCGAACGCGGAAGTGCCCGTGGGCACGATGCTGAAGCGCGTCGCCGGCGAAACCTATCTGTTCACGATCGCGACGCGCAACGCCGCGACCAAGGCCGAGTTTCGCGTCGCGGGTGGCGGGACGAAGACGCTGACGGTCGTCGGTGAAGACCGCGAGGTCGAGATGAAGGACGGCGTCTTCTCGGACTCGTTCCGCCCCTACGAGTTTCACCTCTACCGGTCGTCCGACGGATCCTGACGGCCCGGCGTCCAGGTCAACGAGATGTAGATCTGGCGCCGCACGTTGTCGAACGAGTCGAACTCGGAGTAGACCGGATCGTTGATGCTCTGGCTTCCGAAGGCGATCTCGAGCGCGTTGTTCGGACGGTAGCCGATGCGCGCGTCGGCGCGGATGTACTCGGCGTCGAACGGATCGGTGAGCGTCTTGACGACGTACACGCCGGCGTCGAACTCGACGGTCTCGGTGATGTCGTAGTACGACCGCACGTTGAACTGGTTCTTCGGGCTGTAGTTGTCGGTGCCCAGGTTCGCGCCCGTCGCCTTGCTCTCGATCGTCGCGCCGTAGAGTGAGTACGCCGAGCGAATGCTCCAGCGGTCGCTGGGCTTCAGGTCGATCGCGACCTCGCCGCCCCAGGCATGGCCTTCGGCGCCGTTCGTGATCTGGCCCTGGCCGAAGCCGTTGTCGACCGTCATGTAGAGGTCGGTGTACTCGTTGTAGAACGTCGCGACGTCGAACGAGGTCGTGGCGTTGGGCTGCCAGCGCGTGCCGAGCTCGAACGCGATCAGGTCCTCGGATTGGAAGTCCGGATCACCGATCGTGATGCTGTTCGGCGAGAGGCTGATCTCCTCGATGGAGGGCGTACGGACGGCGCGCGAGACCGCGCCCCAGACCATCAGCTCGCTGCTCTGCTTCCACGTTCCGCGGACGCTCGGTTGCAGCTCGAAGCCCGTGAACTCGTTGTGCTCGGCCTGCAGTCCGAGGACGAGCTGGAACGTGTCGCTCAGATCGATCGCGTCGACGATGAACGCGCGCGGGTTGTTCTGGGTGATGTGGCGCGGATCGTAGTCGTGATAGAACGGATCGTCGCCGAACAGGTCGCTGCGAATGTGCTTGAACCCGGCACCCCACGTCAGGTTGTTCGTGTCGCTGATTTGGATCTGACGCTGGTACTCGGCGTCGAGGGTCTCGATGTCGATGTCGAGCTGGGTCGGGATGTTCTGTTGATCCTTGTTGTAGGAGACCATCCAACGCGAGTCGTCGCTCGGGTCCTCCATGCTCCACGCGATCTGCGTTCCCGTCTTGTCGTTCAGCTCGGAGTACGGCGTGAAGAACATCAGCTCGAAGCCGATCACGCGGAAGCGCCCGCTGTACGAACGCCACCAGACGTTGTGGATGCGCTCGCTCGAGTCGGTCCAGTCCATGCGCATGCCGCCGCTGTTGAGCGTCCAGTCCTGGCGGTACCCGGCGAACGGATTCTCGGGCGTGTCGTAGGTCGTCGCCTTGCCCCAAAGTCGGAGGTGGCCCGTCTCGCCGACCGGCGTTCCGTAGCGGAACGAGTAGTGTCGGTCATCGCCTCCGACGCGCGCGTGGAACTTCGCTCCGTGCGTCTCCGAAGCGTGCTTCGTGATCACGTGAACGATGCCGTGCAGGGTGTTGGATCCCCACATGATCCCACCCGGCCCGCGAATGATCTCGATGCGGTCGATGTCCTCGAGGTCCACGTCCTGGAGCGCCCACCACACTCCGGGGAAGTGGGGCGAGAACACGCTGACTCCATCGATCATGACCAGCAGCTGGTTGTGGTACGCGAGGTTCGTCAGCGCGGTACCCGTTCCGAACCCGCGCGCGGTCACGTCCCACGACTCCGTCGTCCAGTGCGAGACGAAGAAGCCCGGGACCATGCGCAACGCGTCCTGGATCGACTGGTGCCCCGCACGGCGAATCTCGTCGCCGGTGATGACGTACACAGCGGCCGGAACGTCGCCGAGCTTCTGCTTCGTGCGCGACGCGACGGTCACCTCGATGTTCATCAACTGCTCGAGGCTGAGCTCCGTCAGGTCCTGCGTGTCTTCGTCGACTCCGGACGCGGGCAATGCTCCCGGGCTCATGACCTGAGCCTGAGCAAAGGGATGGAGGAGCAGCAGTGCGAGCGTTGCCCATCCGACGTTGGGGGTGAGTTGGAACTTCATAATGTGGGGAGATTCAATCAGCGTCTTGGAGGGGGCTCTCCTTGACGAGCCATTGAGCGATCTTCGCGTACATCACCTTGCTGACTACGGGCTTCGCCATGTAGTCGTCCATGCCGGCTGCAAGGCACCGCTCTCGGTCGCCTTGCATTGCATTGGCCGTCATCGCGAGGATCGGTAGGTGGCCGCCGGTGCGGCTCTCTTTGTTCCGCCATCGCCGCGTCGCTTCGTATCCGTCGATGAGGGGCATCTGGCAGTCCATCAAGACGAGATCGAAGGGAATGCGATCGAGCGCGGTGAGTGCTTCTTTGCCGTTGTTCGCGACCTCGCACTGGTAGCCGGCGCGACGAAGGAGCGCAGCACCGATGCGTTGGTTCACGGAGTTGTCTTCGACGAGGAGGATGCGCTTGCTCTCGCGGTAATCGCGCGGCAAGTCGATCGCATCGGGCGCATCGCCCTTCGACACGGACGGGAAGAGCGAGGGCGGATCGCCCTTCTGCTGGCCGAGCAGGCCGAGGACTCGATCGAGCAACGCCGACTGCTTGATCGGTTTGGTGAGCTGCGCGGACACGCCGGCGCGCTGGAGCTCAGCGCCGCGACCGTGGAACGACACGGACGTCAGGATCATGATCGGCGTGTCGTCGAGGTGATCCAACTTGCGCAGCTCGACGCTCAGCTGGAGCCCGTCCATGCCGTGCATCTGATAGTCGAGCAGCGCGAGCCCGGGCTGCGGCGCGTCCGCGCGGTTCGCGAGCACGTCCAGCGCGACGACGGGGTCGGCGAAGACCTCCGGGATGCACTTCCACGACTCGAGCTGACGAGACAGGATCATGCGGTTGGTCTCGTTGTCGTCGACCACGACGACGCGCAGGCCTTCCAGGCACTTCGGATCCGCGGGCGGCGCTTCGAAGACGGACGCTTGCTTGCGGAACGGCAGCGAGACCGTGAACGTGGATCCTTCGCCCTGGACGCTCTCGACCGAGATCGTTCCTCCCATCGTGCGCGCCAGCTCGGAGCTGATTGTGAGTCCGAGTCCCGTGCCGCCGTACTTGCGCGTCGTCGACGTGTCTTCCTGCGTGAACGATTCGAACAGCGTGTTGATGCGGTCCGCGCGGATGCCGATGCCGGTGTCGCGCACGCGGAAGAGCAGCTCGACGTCGTCCTTGCCCTCGCGCGCGACCTCGATGTCGAGATGCGCCTCGCCCTCCTCTGTGAACTTCAGCGCGTTACCGAGCAGGTTGGTCAGGATCTGCCGGAGTCGAGTCGGGTCGCCGGCGAGCAGGACGGGCAGCTCGCTCGGAACGAGCGAGATCAGCTCGATGCTCTTGTCCTGATACCTCGACGCGAACACGTCGGCGAGGTCCTCGACCAGCGCGCGCAGGTTGAACTCGACCTCTTCGAGCTCGAGCTTGCCCGCCTCGATCTTCGAGAAGTCGAGGATGTCGTTGATGATCGCGAGCAGCTGATCGCCGCACTTGCGGACCGTCTCGGTCATGCCCTTCTGTTCGCCGTCGAGCTTCGTATCGAGCAGGAGCCCCGTCATTCCGATGACGCCGTTCATCGGCGTACGGATCTCGTGGCTCATGTTCGCGAGGAACTCGGCCTTCGCCTGAGCCGCGGCCTCGGCGAGTTCCTTCGCACTCTTGAGGTCGCGGTTGCTGTCGACGAGCTCCTTCGTTCGCTTCTGCACTTGAGCCTCGAGCTTGACGCGATGGCCCTGCAGCGCGTCGTCGCGTAGCTCGATGCGTTCGAGCATGCGGTTGAACGCGTCGACGAGCGCGCCGACCTCGTCGTCGGAACGCTTGGGAACGCGCAGCGCGAAGTTCTTCTCGCGCTCGACGGTCTTGGCCGACTCCGTGAGGTCGCGAATCGGCCGGATGATCCAGCGGCTGAGCCAAATCGACACGATGCCCGCGCCGAGCAAGCCGAGTATCCCGAGGCCCGCCGAGCGGATGACCTGCTCGCGCAGGAGGGTGCGCAGGCCGTCGAGGTTCGACTGCACGCGGATCCAGCCGAGCGGTCCATCGGGGTCGACGATCTTGCGCGTCACGACGTACTCGTCGCCGATCGTCCCCTCCGAATCGACGAGGTCGTCGAGGTGCGGGAGATCCGCACTGGCGATGTTCGGCCAGGTCGCGAGCGCCGAGCCGTCCGTGAGGTAGAGACCGGCGTAGACGATGCTCGGCTCTTCCGCGAACGCGAGCAGGGCCTTCCGAGCGAAGTCGAGGTCCTCGAAGTCCAGCGCGGATCGACTGTTGTAGCCGACGATGTTGGCCGCGAGGCGCACAGACTCGTAATGGTCCTCGTGCGCGACGCGCCACTTGAGCGCTGACTCGATGCAGAACGACGTGATCATCACGGTCGCGCACGTTCCGAGCACCAGGAAGTTGACCTTGGCGCGAATGCTCTGGATGTGCGGAACGAACCTCACCGCGCCACCTCGTTCGTCTTGCCGACGATGCGCGCCAGCTTGAGCAACTCCGAGCTGATCGTGAGATCGGACTCCTTCACCTTCGAGAGGTTGACCTCGAAGCGCACGCGTCCAGACGCGACGTAGAAGCCGACCTGGGCTCCCGACTTGACGGTCCCATCCCGGTCATCGACGACGAGCACCGGGTGGCGCGCGGCGTTCTGCACGTACTCCCGTCCGACCTTCGACTTCGAGTCCGTGAACGCGATGTGAGCGCTCACGTCATCGGGCACTTGCGCGAGGCGCGAGATCTGCAGCGACCGACCCCCGACGCGCTTGCCCTTCATCGTGGCGTCGAGCACGTCGCCGAACGGATCGTCTCCGACGATCGCGACGACGATCGGGGACTCTTCCTCCTCGAAGGCCGCGGCCGGCCATGAGGTGTACTTGATGAAGTTGTAGAGGAACGCGGCCTTGACCCGGTACTCCTCCGACGTCGTCGGTTCCGTCGTCGCATCGGCATGCCGAACGGGATCCGCTGACACCAACGCGACGCACGCGACGGCGGCGGCCGCGACTCGCGCGAGGCGCGCTAGACCACGGGTTCGGAACGGCGACGGGCAGGGCCGCACCGCACTGCTTCGGGGAAAGCGGGGCATGGGGAGCCGCAGGGGGGCGGCGTCGCTTCATCGACGGTGCTCGGTCGGCGACTTGACGACCGATTCGGCTTTCGCCGGTCCCCGGGGGCCCGACCCGGAAACTTCTTCCCCGCTGTTTCCCCCGCCCGATCAGCGGTCGTGGAAGTACATCGGCTGGTATTCGCCGCGATCCGGCGCGATACGCGAAGCATCCTCGCCCGAGTACATGCGGCCGTTCTTCATCACGACGTCGATGTGCCGGGTGTTGCGAATGTCGTCGAGCGGATTCGCGTGCAGCACGACCAGGTCCGCGAGCTTGCCCGCCTCGATCGAGCCGAGGTCGCCGTCGAGGCCGTGGTGCGTGAAGCCGTTGATCGTCGCGATCGCCAGGGCTTCGAGCGGAGTGAATCCGCCGTGCACGAACATCTCGACCTCCCAGTGCGCCCCGAGTCCCATCATCTGACCGTGCGCGCCCATCTGCAGCAGGACGCCGCGGTCGTGCAGCTTCTTCACTTCGGCCGCCATCGACGGGTGCCGGAAGTCGTCCTCGAAGTAGTGCGTCGGGCGGCGATGGCGCAGCAGCTCGTCGGTGCGGAAGAAGCGCAACAGCTTCGGATCTTCCCACAGCCGCTCGCGCTGGTGGAACCACGTCTCCCCGGCCGGACCGTCGTAGACGACGATCAGCGTCGGCGTCATGCCGATCTTACTCGCAGCGAAGAGCGACAGGACGTCGTCATAGAGCGGCGTAAGCCCCATGGTGTGCTCAATCCCCGTGAACCCGTCGACGACCTGCGTCAGGTTCATCTGCGCGTTCGCGAAGGACTCGGTCACGAGGTTGAGCCCGAGCTCGCGCGAGGCGCTCGCGAGCTGTTGCCGCGCTTCACGCCGGTGGTTCGAGTAGTCCTTGAGCGCGGTCGCCCCGTGATCCCGGTTGAAGTTGGCGATCTCGAGCGCGTCGTCGAGCGACTCGATCGGCCGGTGCATCTTGAGCCGGTACTTGGTGACGAACACCGGGTCGCCGACCGAGTAGATCCGCGGCCCGTCGATGCGCCCCGCGCGCAGCATGTCCGACACCCAGAAGTCCTTTTGCGTCGTGCCGTAGACGTCGAACATCGTCGTCACGCCGTACGCCAGGTTCGCGTGCAAGCCGTACAGGCGCTGCTCGATGACGTTCAGCGCGGAGATCGGGCTGCCGTAGTGCCCGTGCGCGTCGAACATGCCCGGCATGATCGTCCGCCCGCTGAGGTCGATGACGCGCGCGCTCGCTGGAATGTCGATGTCGACTCCGACGGCGGCGATGCGTGAACCGTCGACGAGGACGGTCGCGTTCTCGAGCACGCGGCGTTCGTCGTCCATCGTGAGAACGCGCGCGTTCGTCAGCGCGACGATCCCTTCGGGCCGGTCGATCTCGTACTCGAACGCCAGCTCGGTGCTCGCCGCCCCTTCGGTGCCGGCGAGGATGTCCGCGAGGCTCTTCGCGTAATGCTTCGCGCCGCGCGTCCAGTACAGCCCGTCACCGGCGGCGTTCCACTCGGTGAAGTCGCCGTCGAGTTCCGCGTCGACGCGCTGGGCGAAGCCGTTCCCGTCGGCGGCGCTGACCGTCAGCGTCTTGCCGACGAACTCGAACGGCGTCACGAACGTGCGGTGGTACTCGCGATACGCGATCCACTCGAAGTCGGGCGACAGGACCGCGCGCGTCGCGTTCGGCAGCACGATCAGCGTGTGCTCGTTGTCGCCGTCGCGGTCGATGCGCTTCAGGGTCAGCTCGTCGCCGACGTACTCGGAGAAGAACAACTCGTCTCCGTCCGGTCCGAAGCGCACGGTCGGCGGACGATGGGCGTAGCGGTTGCCGAGCCACTCGACGTCGGTCACGACTTCCTCGGTCCCGTCCGCGGCGAGGACGACGAGTTCGAAGCCCGTCTGGCTCTCGAGCCGCGTGCCCTTGCGGATGTCCGAGTTGCCGCGCAGGTACGCGAGCGTTTCGCCGTCGGGCGCGAGCGCGAGCGCGCCGTACTGGGATGCGACGTCGGTCAGCGTGCGCCGCTCGCCGGAGTCGAGGTCGAGCACGGCGACCGCGCCCTTGTCGACGTCGTTCCACGTCGCGAAGAAGACGCGCCGCCCGGCCGCGTCGTAAAGCGGCGAGGTTTCGTGGTCCGCCGAGTTCGTGAGGTTCACGCGCTCGCCGTCGGCGCGCAGCCAGAAGAGGTCGCCGAGCGCCTCGTACAACACGCCGTCGGCGATCGGCTGGCTCCAACGGGCCGAGAGCGTCTGCGCCGTGTTGCGGGGAACACGCACGGGGAAGCGTGCGGTGGTCGTGATCGGACGCGACTGGGCGACGCGGAACGGAATGGCGCGCGTCGAGCCGTCGCTGACGTCGACCGCAACGATGCCGCCGCCGGTCGAGAGCACGACCTCGTCCCCGCTCGGATGCCAAGCGATGTTCGAGTAGGTGCCGTAGAACGAGCGCGAGTCGAAGCGCCCGCGGTCGAGTCCGCGCAGCAGGACGCGCTCGCTCTCCGTCTCGAAGTCGTGCAGGACGAGCTCCGTTGCCTGGTCGTTGCGGTGCACGTACGCGAGCTGCTCGCCGTTCGGCGACAGCGCGATCGCGGCCGCGCCGCCCGGCCGATCGATGTAGGTCTCCGTCTCGCCGGTGCGCGTGTCGAGGCGCTTGATGCGCGGCCCGCTCGTCGGAAGGCTCCCGTCTTGGTGGACGTAGTAGATCGCGTCCTGTGTCGGATGCTCGCGAAAGTCGTTCACCGGAGCGCGCGCGTCGGCGGGCACGATTTCTTGCTTCTCACCGTGGAAGTTGAAGCGGTACGCAGGGAAGCGGACCTTCATGTTGAGCGCCGTTCCGTAGAGCGCGCGCCCGTCGAGCGACCACGTGCCCTGGAACACGGGCAGCTTCATGTCGGACGCGTTGTCGAGCTCGCCCGAGATGCGGTCGAGCACCCACAGGTCGTTGCTCCCGCCGCGGTCGGACGTGAACGCGATGCGCGTTCCGTCCGGCGAATAGCGCGGGAACATGTTCCACGAACGCCCGCTCGTCAGCGCCGTGGCCTCGCCTCCGGCGATCGGCATCTCCCAGATGTGCCCGAGGTGATCGAACGCGATGTGCTCGCCGTCCGGCGACACGTCGACGCTGATCCACGTGCCTTCCTCGAAGGTCTGCGCGAACGTCGTCTCGGGGCCGTGCGGCGCATCGACGATCCACTCGTCTGAGTCCTGGGCGTTGGCTTGGCTGAGCGCGAGGAGCGCGAAGGCGAGGTGCATCATGAGAAGGAAGGGAGTCGGGACGGATGTGTGCGTGGGGCGGAGTCTACCGCCCGCGCGTCAGGTCGAGATGCCCATGGCAGCGAGCTGCTTCTCGGCCTGCGGCGCCCAGCCGCGGTTCGCGATCGGACTCGCCGGGCTCGGGTGCAGGATCGTTCCGATCGTCGTTCCGCTAGGAAGCGCCTTCTTGGCGCGTTGCTCGGCGAACTTGCCGACGCCGATCACGCGTTCGGGTTCGAGCAGACGGACGATGCGACGCAGCGAGTCATCACAAACCGCGAACAGTGGATCGCGCTCGTCGGCGGGGAGTTTGTCGGGCGTGCGGTTGCGACCGGACTCTTCCATGAAGAGCAGCGGGCAGAAGTTCCACACGAAGAAGCGCTCGAAGAACACTTCGGGCGTGCCGAAGCGCTCCTTCGCCCAGCCCCAGACGCGCGCGCCGCTGACCTCGCTGCGCTCGCATTCGAAGCCCAGGATCGGACGCTTCGGGTGCTCACGTTCCGGCCGTCCGACCTTGCCGCCGATGCGCATCCAGTCGCGCACGAGCGAGACCTCACCGAACGGCACGCCGGTCTGCGCCATCCCGAACGGTCCGGGATTCATGCCGAGAAACAGCGCCTCGCAACCCGGCCGCGCGAAGCGCTTCAAGTACTCCTCGCTCGTCGCGCGTGCGTACTCGAGCGGGTTGTATACGTGCGTCACGGGCTTCCCGAACGAGAGCTTGGAGACCTCGCGTGAGAGTCGGCGACTGATCGTCACGGCATTCATGGCCGTGAGTCTAGCCCGGGTTTCATGAGGCTTCGCCGAGATCGACGCAGATGCGCGCCAGATCAGTGCTTCGTGACCGAAGCGCGTGCAGGCGACCTCGACGGGTCGTCGAACCCGGTGCGGGGAGGGAAGTGCTGAGATGGCGCGCATCGGCGTCGATCGCGGCGAAGCCTCATGAAGAACCCGGGCTAGCGGGTGATCGCGGACCTACGGCGTTCCGATCGCCGCCGGTGTGCGCCACAGTCGCACCGTCCCGTCCTTCGACGCCGACGCGATTTGCGTTCCGTCCGGGCTGAAGGCGACGGCGGTGATGCCGCTGTCGTGCTCGCGCAGAGTCAGGAGCGCTTCTCCCGTCTGCGGATCCCACAGGCGAATCGTCTTGTCGAGCGAGCCGGACGTCAGGCGCGTGCCGTCGGGTGAGAAGGCGAGCGACGTGATCAGGTTCTCGTGCCCCCTGAGCGCGCGCAGGAGATCGTGCTTGTCCGTGCTCCACACCAGGATCGAGCGATCGCGCGTGCCGGCGGCGATGCGGCGGCCGTCGACGCTGTAGGCGATCGCCGTGATCGGTGCGCGCGCGTCGTCGAGCGACGCGATGACCTCGCCGCTCTGCGCGCTTCGAATCTCGACGCTTCCGCGCGACGTCCCCATCGCGAGCGTCTCGCCGCTCGGATGAAACGCGGCCGCGCTCGTGTCGTCGAGCCCTTCGATCACGATCGACGGTTGCGGCTCGCCGGCGTTCCACAGGAACGCGGAGTGCTCCTCGTAGCGCGCGAAGATGCGCCCGGTCGCGCGATCGACATCGATCACGGTCGCGAAGAGGTCGCCGCCGCGCAGCACCTCCCACGGCGCCTCGGTGCCGGGCGTGAGGATGCGGAGCGACGGATCCCAACCGCCGATGACGATGCGCTCGTCGGGCGTCCAAGCGAGGCAATAGACTTCGGGCGGCGTCGGGATCGATTCGAGCAGCGTTCCATCGCGCGCGCTCCACAACCGCAGGCGACCGGCGCGCGACGCGACGGCGAGGCGCGAGCCGTCCATCGAGAATGCGACGGCCGTCACCCAGTCGTCGGCGTCCTGCTCGAGCGTCATGACGGCCTCGGTGCCCGACAACCAAATACGCGCCGTCTGGTCCTCGGAGCCGGAGACGAAGCGCGGCGTTCCCGGAAGGAACGCGACCGAGTTGACCCCGTCGCCGTGGCCGACGAACGTCACCGTGTTCGTTCCCGACTCGACGTCCCACATCTGCAGCGTGTGGTCGTGCGAAGCCGTGAGCAGCCGGTCGCCGTCCGGGTGCAACGCGATCGAAGTGATGAGTCCGTCGTGTGCGGAGAAGACGCGCGTCATCACCAAACGCTCGGGATGCAGCTCGAGCGTTTGGTTGCCGACCGCGACGAACAATCGCGTCGAGCCGTCGGGCGATCTGCCGGTCGCGATCGATTGGATCAAGCCGCGCGGGAAGAGCTCTTCGCGCTCCACCTGTTCCGAAGCGACGTTCCAACGGCGCAGGTGTCCCGTCAGGTCGCCGACGAGGAGCGACGCGCGTTCCGGTTCGAAAGCGAGCGCCGCGACGCTGCTCGTTGCGTCCAGACGCGCGAGGTCTTCGCCCAGAGCGTTCGTCGAGCGGACGACCGTCGAGCCGTCGGTGGAGCCGATCGCGATGCGCGCGCCGTCCGGCGATACCGCGAGCACGGAAACGCGGTCCGCGATCTCGCTGCGCGCGCCGACCGCTCCGCCGTCCGCATCCCACGCGCGCACGGTGTGGTCGCCCGAACCGGAGAACAGACGATGCGTGCGCGGTTGGAAGCAGAGCGCCGTGATCCCGTCGGTGTGGCCGAGCAGCACGCGCAGAAACTCGCCGCGCGAGCTCCAGATCCGCACCGCACCATCGTCGGAGCCGGTCGCGACGAGCTTGCCGTCATCGCTCGCCGCCACGACGCGCACTTCGAGCTCGTGGGGGAGGATCGAGGCGCTCGCGTCGCACGACAGCTCGAGGTGTTCCCACTCGAAGCCGCGCAGCTCGGGCGCGCAGGCCGCGAGGCGGCTGCGCGCCTCGACCATCTCGCGTGCGCGGAGGTGGAGCTTCGCCGCGTGCAGGTTGGCCGAGTACGACTCCTCTTTGATCTCGCGGTTCTTCGCCTCGACGGTGCGCAGCTTCGAGCGCTGCTGCACGGCGAGAACGATCGCGCTGAAGAACGCGAAGGCGACGAGTGCCTCGAGCGAGTAGGACAGCAGTCGGTTGCGCTCGCGCCACTTGCGGATGCGCGCCAGCCTGCCGGTCTCGTGCGCCTGGACGACGCGACCCTCGAGCCACGCTTGCATGTCGCGCGCGAGATCACGCGCGCTCGCGTAGCGGACGTTCGCGTCGGCCGCCATCGCCTTGTCGCAGATCGCGATCAGTTCGGGTGGCGTGTTCGGCGCGATCTTTCGGATCGGACGCGGCGGCGATTCGATCAGGCGGTCGATCGTCGCGCGTTCGGCGTTCTCGGCGATCGTGCGCTGGTGGGGGACGCTCTCGCCGAGCAGCTCGTACAGGATCGCGCCGAGGGCGTAGACGTCGGAGCGCGGTCCGACCTCGCCGACGCGATGGGCCTGCTCGGGCGCCATGTAGGCCGGTGTCCCGACGACCGCGCCGCTCGCGCGCTTGCCTTCGACGAGCGCGAGTCCCCAGTCCATCGTGTACGTCTCGCCGAACGGCCCGACCATGATGTTCTCGGGCTTGAGGTCGCGATGGATCACGCCGCGCGAGTGGGCGAACGCGACGGTCATGCACACCTTGTGCAGGACGTCGAGCGCGCGATGCATCGTCCAACCCTCGCGCCCGCTGCGCACCAGCTCGAAGACGTGCTTGAGCGTGTGCCCGCGAACGAGCGGCATCGTGAAGAACACGTCGCCGTTCTGATCGGTCGCGATCTCGTGCACCGGCACGATGCCCGGGTGCCCGAGCTGTCCCGTAACGCGCGCCTCCTCGATGAAGCGCGTGAGGCGGTTGGCGTGATCCTCGCGTTCGTCCGCGCTCGAGCCCGCGTCGATGCCCGTCTTGACGACCTTCATCGCGAGCTCGCGCTGCAGCACCTCGTCCCACACGCGCAGGATGCGTCCCATTCCGCCCTGTGCGATCTCGCCGAGCATCGTGTAGCGCGAGCGTCGCGGGCTGAACGCGGCGATGCGCTCGAGGCGTTGCTCGAGCGAGCCGTCCCCTTCCTCGAGCGCCCCCGACACCGAAGGCGGGAGCGGGGATCCGCTGACGATCGACCCGCCTGGAAGCAGCTCCAGTTCGGGCTTCTTCTCGACTGGGTCTCCGTTGGGTCGCATTGCGCGAACGGCAGGAACGGGACGGATCAGCGGTGCGCGGCCGGTGCCGCAGGAACACGCTATTGAGGCATGTCGGTCCCTCGCGGGCAAGGAGCAGCCGCGCCTGAACCGGCGCGACGCCGTCCTGCTACTCGGAAACGGCTTGTGCGATGCGCGGATAGTCCGCGTCGCGTGCCTCGAGCTGGATCGCGAGCGGTTCGTACGCGAACCCTTCGACCTCGGCGTACACGGGCGTGTGGGTCCCGCGCCGGAGGGCACGGACCTCGACCGTGTACGGCAGGCTCGCGTCGAGCCCGGCGACTCGGAAGCGCCCATCCGCATCGACGGTCGCGCGACCGATCTCGCCGAAGCGCGAGACGGCGACGGAGATATCGGTGAGCGCGCGCGCGCCGAGCACGCGTCCGGCCATGGTCATGCTCTCGACGGGAAGGCGCACTTCGACGGCGGGGGCGTCGCCGGTTCCGTCGACTTGGACGCGCGTCGTGACGAGCGCCTCCGCTTCGCGGACGATCGTGAGTTCGTACGCGCCTTCGCGCAGCCGATCGAACACGAACGAACCCTCGGGGCTGGTCCGGCCGCGGAACTCACGCGCATCGACACGCGCCTCCACATCCATCGCCCGGTGCGCGCGAACGGACGGATACGCCTGGCTCGAAGCGTCGATGGCGACGAGCGCCACTTCGATGTCCTCGACCGGGTACCCCTCGGGATCGACGACGAATCCGGCGAGCGCGCTCGCGCGAGAGAGGACGATGCGCGTCACTTCGTCGGCGTCGCGGATGCCGGGCGGAACCTCGAGCACGCTACGCGCGAAGCCGGGTGCGTCGACGATCAACGAATGGCCGATGTCCGAGCGCAACCCCTCGAGCGCGAACGTCCCGTCGCTCTGCGAGTTCGTCTCTGCGCCGTCGCGCGAGGCGATGGACGGTAGCGCGTGGAAGAAGCCTTCCGCGACGACGGCTGCGACGAGCGGACGGCCCGCGGTGTCGACGACGCGTCCGGCGATGCGCACTTCGGGTACGAGGCCGACCTCGATCCAGGCGTGGCCGTGACCCGTCGTGACGAGCGCTTCGTCGGTCGGCGACGGCGCCTCCCAGCGTCCGTCGCCTTCGACGACGAGGTAGCGGATCGTCGGGCCGTAGCCCGGCGCCTCGACCCGGATCTGCTCGGCGAAATCGCTCGCCGGGAAGCGCGCGTGCCGGAAGCTGCCGTCGTCCAGCGTGCGCACGACGTCGCGCTCCGCGAACGTCCACACCGCAACGGTTGCACCCTCGATCGGTGCGCCCGTGACCGCGTCGACAACGCGCCCCGCGAGCTCGTGCCCGGCGACGAGGAGCAGCTCGACCTCCGCGGCCTCACCCTCGAGGAGCTCGACGTGGACCGGTCCGGCGGTCGAGCTGGTGTGCCATGCGGCCGCGCGCAGCGCGCCGGGGGGCAGCGCGAGCGAGGCGCGCCCGACGCGATCCGCCGTGATCACGCGGATCGATTCCGCCGAGTCGCGAGCGGAGTGACCGAGCTCGATCCGCGCGCCGGCGACCGGCGCGAGCGTGACCGAGTCGCGCACGGTGACGCGTACGGGAACCGCGCGCGCGTCACGCGGAGCCGTCGAAGTGATCGCGGCCGGTTCCGCCGGTCTGGTCGCCGTTGTCGCGAGCTTCGAGGGAACGCGTGCGCGCTCCGTGTCGACGACCGCGCGTGGGTGCGTTGGCGTTGGAGGCGCAGGTGGCGGGTCGGCGACCGGCGGGCGGTTCACGCGCATCGGCGCGCGCCCGCCGCTCGACTTCGAAGGGATCGCGAGCGATGCGAGCACGAAGATCAGAACGGGAAGCAGGATCCACGCGTCACGCGCGCGAACTCTGCGGCTGACTTCGGCTTCGCGCTCGGACGAGCTCTTAGGTGGAGCCTCGCCTCGGTCTGTTCGGTGTTCCATCGACGGGGACCGTCAGATGCTGTTCACCGACTTGGACCGCACCTTCTTCCAACCGTTGTCCGGGTTGACGACCCACCCGTCCTCGGTCGAGATGAGATCTCCCTTTCGGAACCTCATCTCTTTCATGGTTCCGTTCACCGGCTTACCCGCGACACAGCCAGCAGCCTGACGGCACTGGAAGTCTTGCGCGTACGTCGGAAGGCCCGCGACTGCCACGATGGCGAGTGCTGAGAGGGCGTGAGCGATGGTTCGATGCATAGAGAACCTCCGGTCGCTCCTTTCCTGGGGAAAGGGTGCTTCGTGAGCAGCACCGAATCGTCGCCTTCGATCGAACGCGATCGTTCGAAGCTGCGCGCGAGAGCTGGGTGTCAAGGAACTGGGCCGCGGTCTTGGGGACCGGCCCGCACTCCCTTTCGGCACGACGGTCCGCGCGACTGAGGGGCACCTGGAGCCCGCCGTTGCCGGCGTCCGTAAGTAGCTACTTTTACAGCGGTTAGCGCGCTTTCCCAGGCGCGGTTCGCCGCGCCCATCGGGTCCGGGAATAGGATCTCGCGCATGGAGGCACGCCTGCGACACGACACCGAGACGAAGCGCACGCCGCTCGTGTACGTCCCCGGCGTCGACGGAACCGGCGAGCTGTTGCTCGGCACAGCGGAACGTCTCGCCGAGCGCTTTCGACTCGTGCGGCTGCGGTACGAGGCGACCGCGAAGCCGCTGGACGGCGATGGCTATCGCGAGCTCGCGGCGAGCGTGGCGTCGAAGATCCGGAGTCGCGGCATCGGTCGCACGCTGATCGTCGCCGAGTCGTTCGGCGTCGCCGTCGCGCTTCGACTCGCACTCGATCACCCGGAGCTCGTCGGCGGGATGATGCTCGTCAACGGCTTCGCCCACTACGAGTGGCGCACGAAGTTGGCGTTCTCGCGCCTGACGAGCGGGCTCGTTCCGAAGCCGCTCTTCATGCTCGGTCGCAGGTGGTTCGCGCCGGCCGCGCTCTTCGGACCGCGCCGTGATGCCGCGGCCGAGAAGCGCTTCCTCCAGCTCGTCGGACAGTCGTTCGATGCGGGCTACCGCAAGCGCCTCGAGATGATCGCGCGCCTCGACCTGCGCACCCGCCTCATCGAGATCGAAACGCCGATTCGTCTCATCGCGTCCGACGCAGATCGGATCGTGCCGTCGGTCGCGTCGGGGCGCGCGATGCGCGACCGACTGCCGAACGCGAACCTCGAGATCCTGAAGGGAGGGGGACACGTCGTCCTCCCGTTCGAGGACGAACCGTGGGTCGAGCGACTCGAGCAGCTCCTCGCCCGAACCGACCTCGACGCGTAGCAGCCCGTGGTGAAACTCACGACCTCCTCGGAGCGCGCTGAATCCGCGCTGCCCGCGTCGCGCTTCCTCCGAGCATCCAGCGAATACGCGTCGTCAGCGCGCCGTGTCAGCACGAATTCATCACCCTTCGAGGACGCCGAGAGTCTCACCACGGCCTGCTAGCCTTCGTAGTCGCCGCGGCGCTTGATCTTGCTGCGATGCAGCGCGTACTCGAGCGACAGCTTGAACTCCTCGCGAATGCGCCGGTAGATCACCGCTGCCTCGGCCTTCTTGTCTGCATCCCACAGGCGGTCGGCTTCGTCGAGCAGCTCCTTCGCGCCGCCCTTCGTCGCTTGCTCGACCAAGTCGTCGAGCGCGCCCTTCGCGGCGTCTCCGAGCGACCCGTCGAGCTTCACGTCGCCGAGTCCGAGCTCGTCGCCGAGCTCCTTCACGACGGTGCCGAGCGCCGTGTCCTTCGCGAGCCCCTGAAGTGTCGCGCGCCACTCGAGCTTGGGCTTCTTCGTCGTGCCCCGGATCGGGAACCGCAGATCCTTGCCTTCGAGCGCGGCGAGGAAGCCGTGCTTCTTCACCGTCGCGGCCGTGACCGGGATGTTCCAAGCGAGGTCGAGCGTGTGGTCGAGTCCGACGCTGCCCGTGAACGCGGTGCGCACGCCGCCGATCGTCCAGGTCCAGTCACCGTCGTACATGAGCCGACCGGCGCGGATCGTGAAAGCGATCGGGCGCAGCTTCACTTCGGCGTTCGGATCGACGCCGAGATACCCGAGCAGCTCCTGCAGATCGGGCGCGCCCTGCATGTGCGCGCTCGAGAGCGCGAACGTGCCCTTGCCTTCGATCTTGTCCGTCGGAAACGCGTCCCAACCGGACGCGAGCACGTCCGAAGTCAGCGGCCCCGTGTACGCGAGATCGAGATCGCACTCGATGACGCCTGCGACCGTGGACCGGTCCAGCGACTCGACCGCCGCGAACGCGGGATGCACGATCGAGAGCAACGGACTCAAACGCGACGTTGCTCCGATGTCGAGCGCGTGGAGCGACAGCGTCGTGCGCGGCGCGCCGCTCGCGTCGAGCAGCGCGCGCCGATCGAACGCGCCGCCGAGCGTGAGCTCTCCGCCGTTCGCATGCAGCGTCGCCTTCCACGTCGACGCGTCCTCGCCGAACTCGAGCGCGACGTCACCCTCGACGTCGATCATCTCGGTCGCCACGCGCCCGATGCCGATGGTCGCGGTTCCGTCGAGCCCGCCCAGGAAGCTCTCGAGGTCGGGCGCCGCCATCGAACCGGCGAACGCGACGTCGATGCGCTCCGACCCGGTTCCGCTGCCGCTCGCGCCCAGACGCTTGGAGACCGAGACCGGCAGCCACGGCCCGAACAGCTCGCCGATCGTGTCGGGCTGGTAGGTGAGATGCGCCTCGATGGCCTCGAAGCGCGCAGGCGCGCCGCCGTCCGCGCTCCACGCCTTCAGACCCGTGGCGCGCACGAGCGCCGTTCCGCTCATCAACGCGGACTCGATGCGGAACTCGGCGTTCGGGATGTCGAGCGTGTCGGGTCGCACCGTCGCGTCGAGTCCGATCTCGACGCGCGGCTCGCGGATGACGATCGGCGCGCGCGTCTCGTCCCCGGGGAGTTCGACGACGAGATCCGTCAGCTCGATCGCTGAAGTCGTGACGAACTCCGCCGTCGTGCCGCTGGCGCGCACCTGCCCGTCGAGCAGACCCGAGTGCGAGCGTCCCGGAGCGTTCAGCGCGAGGAACGGATCGGCGATCGCGAGCGTGACCTTGGCCAGATCGAGCTGGAGATCGATCGCGCCGGCGCGCGAGCGCTCGAACGTGAAGCCGAAGTCGCCGTTGCGCGTGTCCGAGTCGCTCACACTGCCGTGCCCCCGGCCGCTGACGTGCTCGCCCTCGACGGTGACGGTCGCTTCGTTCAGCGCGACGTTCGACGTCTTCCCGCTTCGAGTGGAGAGCACCGCGTTCGCCTCGCAGCGGAACGTGGCGTGGAGGTTGCTCGATCCGCTCGAGTCACCGCCCCTGTCCGATCCGGTCGACGCAGGTTCTCGCGTCGCCTCGAAGCGCGCGAGGTAGTCCTCGAGGTTCCACGTTCCGTCCTCGCGTTGGCGCAGGAAGACCTGGAGTCCGAGCGCTTGGCCGTCGACCTCGATCGAGCCGCCCAGGGCGTTCCAAACGTCGACGCTGCCGTCGAGCATCGCCAGTTCGCCGACCGTTGCGCCGTTCGCGTCGACCGCGCGGAGGTCGCGCACGTGCAGCTCTCCCGACCACGAGACGGAGATGGAATCGACGTGAGCCTCGAGGCCCAGGCGACGCTCCACCTCGTTCGCGAGTTGCGTCTCGATCACGCTCGCGACGATGCGCGGCGCCGCGACGACAACCACCACGAGCACGACCGCGAATCCGATGACGACGCGCCACAGCCACCTGCGCTTCCGTTCTGGACCTGCCATGCCACGAGTTTGCACCGTCGCCTGTGAAGCTGCCAGTGCGCGCGCGAACGCGGCCCGCTTCGCGCGCGGCTCAGTACCCGACGACCAGATCGACCGCGTTCGTGAACGTCGCCTGCACGCCCGGTGCGAGGAGGATGGCCTGCGTGTGGACCTCGAAGCCGGCGAGCGCCGGGTCGTCGGGGAGGTGCTGCGCGTAGTCCGTGCCCGCGGGGAGCAGGGTCCGGAAGAGCTCGTTCCCGCCGACGAGGAGCGTTCCCGCTCGGCCCGGCGTGCCCGTCGCCGCCGCGTCGTAGCCGACCAGGATCGCCGCGACGTGGGGCGACTGCGAGAGGTCGACCGCGGCCGTCCAAGGTGCGCCGAGGCGCGGTGCACTCGCTCGGTAGCAATCGACGTTGCCCGCGATGGTGCGCGTGCGCGTCGATGCGCGCGCGCCGGCACGGAAGAGGCTGACGTAGCCCGCGTTGTCGAGCGGTTCGTCGTCGTAGGGCGTCCCGACGAAGAGCTCGTCTCCGGCGAGCGCGAGCGCGTAGCCGAAGCCGTCGTAGTCCTCGGGATCCGTCGCGAGCACGCGCGCCTCCTCGCGCCATCCGGTGTCCGTCGCGCGGAACACGTAGGCGGCGCCCTCGGGGTATCCGGCGAACGCCATCAAAGGCGTTCCGATCGCGATACGTCCGGGCGCGGCGTCGAGCACGAGTCCGAAGCGCGCGAACGCGCGCACGGTCGTCGGCTTGAGCTTCTGTGTCTCGGTCCAGGCTCCGAACGCGTCGCGTTCGAAGACGTACGCCGCGCCGGACGCGGTCGCGCCTTGGTTGTCCCCGGGCGCGCCGACGACTCCGACGCCGTTCGCGAGCGCGACGGACCAACCGAACTGCTTGTCCCGGAGGGGATCGCTCGGCACGAGCCTGCGCACGAGCTTCCACGTGCCGTCCGTTCGCGCGAAGAGGTACGCGGCGCCGAGCTGCAGCGAGAAGTTGCCCTCGAGGCGCGCACCGATCAGGGCGAAGTCACCCTCGAGCGCGACCGAGTACCCGAACTGCGCGTGCAGGAGCGGCCGGTCCGAGTACACGCGGGCGACGAGCTTCCACGCGTTGCCCTCGCGCTCGTAGAAGTCCGCGCTGCCCGCGCCGGTGACGAAACCAGGACCGGCGACATAGGGCGACCCGACGAGCGCCGTGTTCCCGTCGAGCGCGACCGACGCCCCGAAGCCGTTGCTACCGGTGAACCTCCGCTCCTCGAGCCACGCGTCGCCGTCGCGCCGGAAGACGTAGGCATGTCCGGGTGAGCCGAGGTCGGTCGTTCCGATCAGCGCACGGTCTCCGTCGAGCGACACCGACGCTCCGAAGCTCGAGAACGCCGCCGCGTCGGACGCGACGAGCCGCGCCTCCTGCTCCCAACCGTGAGTCGACCGCCTGAGCACGTACGCGGCGCCGGTGTAGTTCCCTTGATCCCGCGCCCCGACCGCACCGACGAGCAGCCGCTCGTCGTCGTAGGAAACGGCGCTTCCGAACAACTCGGCTTCGGCCGGCGCCGGTTGCGCCCGGACGATCGCCGTTTCGGTCCACGGCCGCGCCGACGTCTGCGGGAGAACGAGCGGGACGATGAGGGACAGCGCGAGCATCGTCCTCGCGAATATAGCAGGTCGCCCCGAGGGTCGCTGCGCCCCCGATTTCGAGGCGCCCCGGAAGGCCTCCCGAGGCCTGTTTACCCGCCCCAGCCCGTGACCGGCAGGCGCGTCAGGTAGTCCGTCATGACGAAGCCGAAGAGCAGCACGAGCCAGTAGACGCCGGCGGCCGCGAAGAACCAGATCAACTTGTTCGAGTACTTCACGTGCATGAACCAGAGCACGACGAGCATGACCTTGGTCATGGCGACGCTGATCGCGATGGTCGTGTTCCACGCGCCGAGGTCGATCGTCGCGACCCACCACGTGAGGAACGTGAGCCCGAGGAGCAGCGCGAAGACCGTGAAGTAGACGCGCAGCGGCGTGACGTGATGCTCGGTACTCATCTCAGTGCGCGCCTCCGCCGAGGTGCGCGCTCAACAGGTAGAGCAGCGGGAAGAGGAAGATCCAAACCAAGTCGACGAAGTGCCAGTAGAGCCCGAGCACCTCGACGCCGATGTAGTTCTCGGGCGAGTAGCGACCGCGCAGCGCGCGCACGCCCACGAACGCCATCAGCACGAAGCCGATCACCATGTGCAGCGCGTGCATGCCGGTCATGATGAAGTAGAGCGCGAAGAAGATGTGCAGGTGCGGATCGGGGTTGCCGGTCGGCGCCCAATGCAGCCCGGGCACGAGCCCGTGGTGCCACTTCTCCGCGTACTCGAAGTACTTGACGCCGAAGAACACGAGCCCGAGCACGACCGTCGCGCCGATGAGCAGGGCGGTCTGACCGCGCTTGCCGAGCTGCGCCGCGCGCACCGCGAGGGCCATGGTCAGGCTGCTTCCGAGCAGCACCGCGGTGTTGATGCCGCCGAGCAGCGGGTCGAGGTGCGCGCTGCCCTCGAGGAACGCCGTCGGATACATGTGCCGGTACACGATGTAGCACGCGAACATCCCGCCGAAGAACATCACCTCTTGGACGAGGAACGCCCACATGCCGATCGCGGACGTCTCGTTCTGCTGCTCGAGCGTCTCGAAGTGATGGGCGAGCGGCCCGGTGTGCGTCGCGTCAGACACGTGCGGCCTCCCGCTTGCCGTAGTCGTACGCCTCTTCCGTGACCTCGGGGATCTCGTGGAAGTTGTGTTCGTACGGCGGGGACGAGATCGTCCACTCGAGTCCGGCCGCGTCCCACGGGTTGTCGCCGACCTTCTTGCCGAACTTCAGCGAGAAGATCAGGTAGCAGATCGGGAGCGCGAAGCCGAGGCCGAGGACGGACGCGCCCGCGGTCGACAGCACGTTGAGCACCTGGAAGTCCTCGTCGTACACGTGGTAGCGCCGCGGCATCCCGAGGTACCCGAGCAGGAACTGCGGGAAGAACGTCAGGTTGAACCCGATGAAGATCATCACCGCGGCGACCTTGGCGAGCCCTTCGTGGTACATGCGCCCGAACATCTTCGGCCAGTAGAAGTGCAGGCCGCCGAGGTAGGCCATCACCATCCCGCCGACCATCACGTAGTGGAAGTGCGCGACGACGAAGTAGGTGTCGTGGACGTGAATGTCGAGCGCCATCGCGGCGAGGAAGATCCCGGTCAGCCCGCCGATCGTGAACAGCCCGATGAAGCCGAGCGCGTACAGCATCGGCGTCGCGAACGTGATCGACCCGCGGTACATCGTGGCCGTCCAGTTGAAGACCTTGATGGCCGACGGCACGGCGACGAGCATCGACAGCAGCGAGAACACGAAACCCGCGTACATCGACTGCCCGCTGACGAACATGTGGTGGCCCCACACGAGGAAGCCGAGGATCGCGATCGCGAGGCTCGACATCGCGACGATCTTGTAGCCGAAGATGCGCTTGCGAGTGAAGCACGCGACGATCTCGCTCATCACGCCCATGCCCGGCAGGATCATGATGTAGACCGCCGGGTGACTGTAGAACCAGAACAGGTGCTGGAAGAGGATCGGATCGCCGCCGAGCGCCGGGTCGAAGATGCCGACGTGCAGCAGCCGTTCGATCGCGACGAGCAGGATCGTCACGGCGATCACGGGCGTACCGAGCACCATGATCAGGCTCGTCGCGTAGTTCGCCCAGACGAAGAGCGGCAACCGCATCCATGTCAGACCGGGCGCGCGCATCCTGTGGGTCGTCGCGATGAAGTTGACGCCCGTGAGGATCGACGAGAACCCCGTGATGAAGATGCCGAGCGCCGCGAGGATGACGTGGCTGTTGGCGTACGTGCTGCTGTACGGCGCGTAGAACGTCCAACCCGTGTCGACGCCGCCGGCGAACATCGCGAACAGCGTGACCAGGCCGCCGGCCGCGTAGACGTACCAACTGAGCAGGTTCAGCTTCGGGAACGCGACGTCCCGCGCGCCGATCATCAGCGGCAGGAAGAAGTTCCCGAGCACGGCCGGGATCGATGGCACGAGGAAGAAGAAGACCATGAAGATCCCGTGCATCGTGAACAGCTTGTTGTACGTCTCCGACTGGAACAGGTCGCCCTGGGGCGTGAGCAGTTCCAGGCGGATGAGCACCGCGAACAAGCCGCCGACGGAGAAGAACGTGGTCAGGCTGATCAGGTAGAGCAGCGCGATGCGCTTGTGGTCGACCGTCAGCAGCCACGACCGGACTCCATACCCGGCGGTGAGATAGTTCGACTCCTTGGTAGAGGCGTGCTGCTTGCTCGCTGCGGTCATTGGCCATTCCCTCCGTCCGCATCGCCGCCCTTCGGCGCCACGTCACTGTTCGCGAGCGACTTGACGTAGGCGATGAGCTGATTGATCTGCGTGTCGGTGACCTGCCCGGTGTACGTCGGCATCAGCGGCTGGTATCCGGCCGACAACCGGCGCTTGGGTTCGAGGATCGACTCGCGCACGTAGCTCTCGTCGAAGAGCACGGTGCGTCCGTCGGAGAGCGACGTCGGCCGCCCGAAGCGTCCCGAGAGGTCGGGGCCGCGTTGGCCCGAGCCGGCGTCGTGGCACGTGACGCAACGCAGGTTCTCGAACAGCACGCGCCCCGCGTCGACCGGATCCTGCCCCGCGGGCTGGCCGTCGAGCCAAGCTTGGTAGTCGGCCGGGTCCATCACGACCACGCTGCCGATCATCTCCGAGTGCTTCGTGCCGCAGTACTCGGCGCAGAAGAGGTCGTACGTCCCGACCTTCGTCGCCTCGAACCAAATCGTCGTGTACTGCGTGCCCGGCAGAACGTCCTGCTTGATGCGGAACGCGGGGACGAAGAAGTCGTGGATCACGTCCTCGGAGACCAGCTTGAGGATGACGACCTCGCCGCGCGGGACGTGCATCGTGTTGATCTCGCGCTGGCCGGTCGGATGCTGGATCTTCCACATCCACTGCTTGCCGGTGACGAAGTACGTCATGCCTTCCGACGGCGTCGTGTGGATCTCGAGGTAGAGCTTCGCGCTCCACCCGAAGATGAACACCCACAGCGCGAGCGGAATCGCGGACCAGATGATCTCGAGCGGAACCGAGCCGTCGATCTGCTGCGCGGCGCGGTCCGGCCGACGCCGGTAGCGGATGCTGAACAGAATCAGCGCAGAGAGGATGCCCGCGACCGCGAACGTCGTCATGCCGATGAGGAAGAAGTACAGCCGATCGATGCCGCCCGCGACGGTCGACGCGGCTTCCGGGAAGAGTGTGAAGTCTTCGAACATGGCTACGACACCGCCCCCGACTCGATGGGTGTCCGCGCGGCGCGGCGGTCGCGCCGGATCGTGCGCACGATCGCGAGCGCGATGAGCACGACGGTGATCGTTCCGGCGACGCGGATCACGGTCATGATCGCGAAGCCGTACTTGCCGCGCGCCGGATCGTAGTGGAAGCAGCGCAGGATGAACTTGTCGATCGGTGTGCCGATCCCGCCGCCCGACGCGTCGATCAGGCCGAACTTGAGGTCGCGCGGCGCGAACTCGGTGCCGAAGAAGACGCGCGAGACCTCGCCGTCCTCCGTCACGACCGTGACTCCGGCGGCGTGCGCGTACTCGTCGGTCTCCGGCACGTACGTGAACTGGAACCCGACCGCATCGGCGATCGAAGCGATCGCGTCTTCCTTCGCGACGAGGAAGTGGAAGCCACGCTCCGCACCCTCGCGGTCGTAACGCGCGAGGGCGCGCTCGCGGTTCGCGCGCGCGAGCTCCGGAGTCTCACCCGGATCGATGCTGAGCACGATCAGATCGAAGTCGTCGCCCGGATCGAGCGCGACGGTGCGCATCGCCTTGAGCAGCCCGTCGAGCACCAGGTTGCACAGCATCGGGCACTCGTAATAAACGAGGGCGAGGATCGCCGGCCGCTCGAGCACGTCCCCGAGCGCGACCTCGGTCCCGTCCGAGCGCACGACGCGCGCGTCGAGCGGCAGCTCGTTGCCGAGGCGCTGCACCCAGTCGACATCGGGCAGCGCCGGACCGCCGAGCTGCGCGGTCGACGTCGACGCCAGCGCGCCGAAGAGAGCGACGGCGACCAGCGCGCGGCGCGCGATTCGGATCAGGGCGCTCATCGACCGTCCTCCGGCGGCGTCGAGCGGAACGGCAGGCCGCGCTCGACGATGTGCTTCATCGCGACATCGATCGGGACGTGCGTGATGCCGTTCTCGCGATCGACCCAACCGCTCCTCTTCAGGTGTTCCGTGTCCAGCGCGCGCGTCTCGTCCAGCTCGCGCGTCGTGTGCGACTGCAAGAGCGGCGCCGACGGCCCGTCGCGCAGGGCGGACATCGGGTCGGGCGTGACGCCGGCGTGGGCCTTGGCGCTCAGGTACTCGTTCGTCGCCGACGCAGCCAAGAGCGCCAGGAGGATGAGCACGGACAGCCCGATCGCGAACACGATCAAGGGCTTCGGGCGGGCATCCGACTGCTCGTAGCCGTGTTGCTTCGAAGCGCTCATCCGTGCGATGCCTCCTCGAGCTGGCCGAGCAGCTTGCCGTCCTGCAGCGAGACGAGCGGCCGTCCGCGCAGGTTGCGCACGAAGGCGCCGATCCACAACGCGCCGACCGAGAGTGGCGCGACGATGTCCATCCAATGCACGCTGAGCCCGCCGCCGTGCTGGAAGGCCGGCGCGATCAACCAGAAGATCTCGACGTAACGCGCGACGAGGATCGCCGCCGCGATCGTCGCCAGCACGCGCATGTTCCGCTTCGTCCGCCGGTTCAAGAGGATCAGGAACGGGATCACGAAGTGGAACGCGACCAAGAGGATCGCGACCGTCTGCCAACCGTGCCCCGTGCGGTGCAGGTACCACGGCGTCTCCTCCGGCAGGTTGGCCTGCCAGATGATCAGGAACTGCGAGAACGAGACGTACGCCCACAGCATCACGAAGGCCATGATCAGGTTGCCGAGGTCGTGGAAGTGCGACTTCGCGAACCAACGCGAGAACGGCTCGTGGCGCGCGATGCGGGACGCGACCAGCACCGCGAAGCACAGCGTCGCGAGACCCTGGCCGATCACGAAGAGCAGCCCGTAGATCGTCGAGAACCAGTGCGGCTCGAGCGACATGCCCCAGTCGAACGCGGCGAAGCTCATCGTGAGCACGTACGTGCCGAGTCCGAGCCCGCTGACCACCTTGAGCTTGCGTAGCGCCGCGACGCTGAGCGTGCGGTCGTAGCGCGCGCTCAGACGCACGATCGACAGCGCGAGGAAGATCCACACGCAGAAGTACCCGATCGCGCGCACGGTGAAGAACGTGCGGTTCAGATACAGCGCCTTGCCTTGCAGGATGGGATCCGCGGCGACGACGTCGGCATGCGACCACTCGTACAGCGGATGGATGCCGCCGATCAGAATGGGCACGAACAGCAGCGCCATCAGCGGCACGTTGCGCATCGCCGCCTCGAGTTGCCGCCGGATCGCGAAGCCCCACGCGCCGCCGGTCATGTTGTGCAGCATGACGATGGCCAGGCTGCCGAGCGCCGGGGCGAGCCAGTAGAGGAACGCCATCAGGTACGAGCGGTAGAACTGCTCGGTGTTCTCGGGCGAGAGCGCGGCCGCGAGGACCAGGCCGCCGAGTCCGACCGCGGCGAGCACGAAGGACGCACGCTGGAGCCGGCCGAGGTTCGTCGAGAGGGGCGTTTGGTCGCTCACTGTCCGGCCTCGCTCTCGAGCATGGCCCGCATGCCGGCGGGCACCTCGACCATGGTCGCGTTCTGGCTGAGCTGCAGCGCGCGCACGTACGCGATGATCGCCCAGCGATCCTCGACCGGCACCTTGTCCGACAGGTCGTACATCGCGCCGAAGCCGCGCGTGATCACGTCGAAGAAGTAACCCGGAGGCGCGTCGCGCAGGCGCTCGATGTGGAAGCTCGGCGGTTGCTTGAGCCCGCGCCGTACGACGATGCCCTCGCCGTTGCCGACGTAGTCGTGGCACGCGGAGCAGAAGATGTCGTAGCGCTCGCGGCCGCGCTCGAGCACGTCCATCGTGATCTCGAACGGGAACTCGGTCGCGGGCTCGCCGTTCACCGTGCCGGCGTAGAGGTGCGCGTCGAGACGCAGCTCGCCGCGCGCGACGGTGCCCGCGACCTGCGGGCGCGAGCTACGGCCGTCCGCGAAGAACGCGCTCGCTTCGAGCGGTTCGTAGCGCGGCTGATCGTGCATGTCCTGGCGGCACGCGGTGAGGAGCAGCGCGCCCGCGAGCGCGGCGCCGAGTCGGTTGCGGGCGCTCATGGGTGGAACACCTCGTTCAGGCTCAGCGGATGCATCGCGTCGAACAGTTGCTCGACGTGACCCCGGTCGTAGATCGGGTCGTACCACGGCACGAGCAGGAAGAACCGGTCGCGGCTCGCGTTGTCGAACTCGGGCACGTCGAACACCGGATGGTGCGGCCGCGGCAACCCGTTGAGCGCGAGCATCCCGAACACGGCGGTCAGCGCGGCGAACAGGATTGTCATCTCGAACGTGATGACGATGAACGACGGCCAGCTGTTGAACGGTCGGCCGCCGATGTTGATCGGGTAGTGCACCGCCGACGCGTAGTACTGCATCCCGAACCCGACGAGCGCGCCGGTGATGCCTCCGCCGAGGACGAGCTTGGCGAGCGGGCTCGTGTGCCCGAGCGCCTCCCACACCTCGTGCACGGGCAGCGGGGTGTACGCCTCCATCTTGCGATAGCCGGCGTCGCGACACGTGTGGATCGCGTCGAGCAGCTTGTGTTGGTCGGGGAACTCGGCCAGGTAGCCGAAGCTGTCACCCGACTGGGGCTTGGGCTTCTTCACTACTCGACCTCCTCGAATCCGGAGGCCTCGGTGCCCGCTTCCGACTTGGGCACGAGCGTGCGCATCTCGAAGATCGAGATCATCGGCAGGAAGCGGATGAACAGGAACACGAGCGTGCCGAACAGCCCGATCGTCCCGATGTAGAGCATCCAGTCCCACTTCGTGCCCGCGTACATGTCCCACGAGCTCGGCAGGAAGTCGCGGGAGAGGCTCGTGACGACGATCACGAAGCGTTCGAGCCACATGCCGACGTTGACGATCAGGCAGATGATGAACAGGACGAGCACGTTCGAGCGCACGCGCTTGAACCACAGCAACTGCGGGATCGCGACGTTGCACAGCATGAGCGACCAGTACGCCCACCAGTACGGACCGACCATGCGACCCCACATCATCCCGCTCTCGTACTTGTTGCCGCTGTACCAGGCGAAGAAGGCCTCCATCGCGTAGCCGTAGGCGACGATCAGATCGGTGGCGAGGATGATCTTCGCCATGTTCTGAAGGTGCCGCATCGTGATGAAGTCCTTCAGCCCGAACACCGCGCGCAGCGGAATCGCGAGCGTCATCACCATCGCGAAGCCTGAGTAGATCGCGCCGGCGACGAAGTACGGCGGCATGATCGTCGCGTGCCAGCCGGGGATGATCCCGACCGCGAAGTCGAAGCTGACGACCGTGTGTACGGAGACGACGAGCGGCGTCGCGAGGCCGGCGAGCAAGAGGTACGCGGTCTCGTAACGCTCCCAGTGCCGCGCCGCTCCGCGCCAGCCGAGCGCGAGCATCCCGTACGCGACCTTGAACGGCTTCGACTTGGCGCGATCGCGTAGCGTCGCGAAGTCCGGAATCAGGCCGATGTACCAGAACAACAGCGAGACGGTCGCATAGGTCGACACCGCGAACACGTCCCACAGCAGCGGGCTGCGGAACTGCGGCCACAGCGCCATCGTGTTCGGGTAGGGCAGCAGCCAGTAGGCGAGCCACGGACGCCCGACGTGCAAGAGCGGGAAGATGCCCGCGCACATCACGGCGAAGATCGTCATCGCCTCCGCGAAGCGGTTGATCGACGTGCGCCACTCCTGCCGGAAGAGCAGCAGGATCGCGGAGATCAGCGTGCCGGCGTGGCCGATGCCGATCCACCACACGAAGTTGATGATCGCGAAGCCCCAACCGACGGGAACGTTCAGGCCCCAGACCCCGACGCCGTCGGCGAGCAGCTTGACGATCGCGATGAGCAGCACACCGGCGAGCGACAGACACACGCCGAGCCCGATCCACCATCCGCGCGGCGTTTCGCGCTTCAGGACGATCGACGTGATCTTGTCGGTGACGCTACCCAGGTCGTGCCCCGGTCCGATGACCGAGGGCCCCAGGTCGCGCGGGTTGCCGGCCGCTTGCTGCACCTAGTTCGTCTCGAGTCTCGGGTTGGGGTTCGTGAGTTTGGCGAGGTAGGTCGTGCGCGGGCGCGTGCCGAGCTCCTCGAGCAGCCCGTAGTGGTGCGGCTGCGCGCGATCGGCGGAGACTCGGCTCGACGCGTCGTTGATGTCGCCGAACACGATGGCCTGGGTCGGGCACGCCTGCATGCACGCGCTCGTGACCTCGCCGTCGGCGATGACGCGCTCCTCCTTCTTGGCCGTGATGCGCACCTGGTTGATGCGCTGCACGCAGTACGTGCACTTCTCCATGACGCCACGCGCTCGCACGGTGACGTCCGGGTTGTTCGCGAGCTTGAGCGACTCGGTCTCGTAGTCCGAGTACTTGAAGAAGTTGAAGCGCCGCACCTTGTACGGGCAGTTGTTCGAGCAGTAGCGCGTGCCGACGCAACGGTTGTAGACCATCTCGTTCAGGCCTTCGTCGCTGTGCGTCGTCGCGCCGACCGGGCAGACCACTTCGCACGGCGCGTTCTCGCAGTGCATGCACGGCACGGGTTGGTGCAGCGCGCGCGTTCCCGCCGGATGCTCGTCGTAGTAGCGGTCGATGCGGATCCAGTGCAGCTCGCGACCGCGCGCCACCTCTTCCTTGCCGACGATCGGGATGTTGTTCTCCGACTGGCAGGCGACCATGCACGCGTTGCAACCGATGCACGCGTTGAGGTCGATCACCATGCCCCACGCGTACCCGTTGTACGGGTGGTCGGGGTACATCGAGAGGTCGGAGACGTCGTGGTCGTGCGCGTTCGTTTCGTGCGGATCGACGCGGAAGCGATCGAAGGTCGTGACGCGGACGGGCTCGCGCCCCTCCATGTTGCTGTGATCCTGGACGTTCGCGAGCGCGGCCGTGCGCCCGGTGCGCGACAGGCTCGCCCCGTCCACGCTCCACGCCGCGTCGACCGTGCGCAGGCGATACGCGTCGAAGCCGACGTTCGAGCCAAGCTGTCCCGCGCTCGTGCGCCCGTACCCGAGGTGCAGCGTGACCGCATCGTCGGCGTGACCCGGCGTGATCCACACCGGCGCCTCGACGCGTCGCTCGCCGGCCCGCACCTCGACCACGTCGCCCGAGTCCAAGCCCTCGGCCTTCGCGGTGGCCGGCGAAACGAGCGCGGCGTTTTCCCACGTCAGGCGCGTGAGCGGGCGCGGCGTCTCCTGCAGCCAACCGTTGTTCACGAAGCGCCCGTCGAACGCGCTCGCGTCCGGACGGAGCACGACCTCGAGGCCGGTGCGCGCGACGTAGGCGCCGAGCTTGCCCGCGCCGGGTGCGAGCGTGAGCGCGTCGCTCGTCGTTCCGGCGATGATGCCGTCGTGCAGCGCCGTCTCCCACGCGCGCTCGAACGCGTCGTCGTCGAGCGCGAGCGCGCGCTTCCAATGCGCGCGCACGAGGTCGTGAGCCTTCGCGCTCGTATCGCCATCGACCACGGCGAGCAGCTCGTGCGCGGACTTCCCGCCGTAGAGCGGCGCGATCAGGGGCTGGACGATGGACGCGGTGCCGTCGAAGGCGCGCGCGTCGCTCCAGCTCTCGAGCGCGTGCGCCTCGGGAATGTGCCAGTGGCACAGCCGCGACGTCTCGTCGACGTGCGAGGAGAGGTGCACGCGGAACGGGACGGTGCGCAACGCGGCGTCGAACTCGAGGTTGGCCGGCGCGTCGTACACCGGGTTACCGCCGAGCATGAGCAGCGTGGTGACGCGCGTGTTGCGGATGTCGTCGACGAGCACGGAGATCGACTCGGCGTCGGAGGTCTCGCGTGCGGTGACGGACTCGATGTAGTCGACCGTCTTTCCGACGTTCCGCAGCGCGTCGTTGATCCGATGAGTGAGCGCGTGCACCGCGGGCGTCTGCCATTCGCCGGCGACGACCAAGCCCGCGCCCGCATTGTCGCGCAGGTCGCGCGCCACTTCGTCCGCGAGCACGCGCAACTCGTCGCCGACTTCGGGCGCGTCGACCGACACGCCGAGGCGATGCGCGAGAACGCGCGTGAAGGCCTCGACCAGCGACGGCTTGACGGCCAGCCGGTGGTCCGCCATCGAGCCCGTCAGCGTGACCGAGCTCTCGACCGCGTACAGCCGGTTCATCGGCGTCGCGTTTCCGCCGACCGAGCGCGCCTTGCGCGCCGCCGCGAAGTTACGCGCGTAGCGCACGCCGCCGCTGCCCGCGGCGAGGAACTCCGCGTCGAGCGAGACCACGACACGCGCCTTGTCGAACGCGTAGCGGGGCTCGACGTCGCGCCCGAAGACGCTCTGCGCGCCGGCGCGCGAGTGGTCGCGGTGGACCGGCGACCAGTGGTGGATCGCCATCGACGGGAAGCGCGCGACGAGCGCCGCGAGCTGCGCACGCTGTGTCGGCGACGTCGAATCCGTGGCGAGGATCGCGAGCCCTTCGCCGCGCGTCGCTTCCATGCCGTCGAGGCGACTCGACAGCTCGGTGAGGAACGCGTCCCAGGTCGAGATCTGTCCCGCGCGCAGGATCGAGTGCGAGCGATCGGGGTCGTACAAGCCGAGCACCGCCGCCTGCGCGAGTCCGTCCGTCGCGCCGAGGCTCGCCGGGTGATCCGGGTTGCCCTCGATCTTGGTCGGCCGACCCATGTGGCTCTCGACCAGCACGCCGATCACGTCGGAGCCCGTGCACAGCGACGTCGCGAAGTAGCGCGGTTTGCCGGGGATCAGCGCTTCGGGCGACTTCGCGAAGGGAACGATGCGCTCGTCGGGTTGCCGCGTGCACGCGCCGAGGCCGGCGACGGCGAGCGATGCGCCCATGCTGCGCAGGAAATCGCGCCGGCCGAGCGCGGTTCCGAGCCGCGGCAGTTGCGACGGGAACCAGCGCGTGAGGAAGGCGCGGAACGGCGCCGTGTCGGCCAGTTGTTCGAGCTTGCGCCAGAACGCCGGCCCGTGGACGGTCGCGAGCTCCTCGCGGATCGCGCGCACCTCGGCCTCGCTCACCTCCGGAACGGACGCGAGGTCGATCGCGGGCGCTTCGACGTGTTCCGGCGCGAGCTCGAGCAGGTGGTCGTGTCGGCTCATCGGTGGCACACCGAGCAGTTCGTCATGCTCTCCAGGTGATAGCGCTCGGCGAGTTCCGCGCGCTCCTCGGCCGACACGTCATCCGGCCGCCACTCGGTGGAGAACACGTCCGCGCGATCGCGAACGAACACCTCCGGGTCGCGGTGACACGACAGGCACCAGTCCATGTTCAGCGTGTTCTCGCGCCACGTGAGCGGCATCTCGTCGACCTGTCCGTGACAGGTCGTGCAGCCGATGCCCTTCGACACGTGGATCGAGTGATCGAAGTACGCGAAGTCCGGCAGGTCGTGCACGCGCACCCACTCGACCGGCGCGTCGGTGCGATAGCTCTCGCGGATCTTCTCGAGCATCGGCGCGTCCTTCCAAACGAGCGAGTGGCAACCCATGCACGTCTTCGTCGGGGGAATACCGGCGAAGGCCGACTCCTCGACGCTCGTGTGACAGAAGCGGCAGTCGATGCCGAGCCCGGCGACGTGGTGCTTGTGGCTGAACGGCACCGGCTGTTCGCGCGCGACGTTGACCTGCGTGTTGTAGGGCGAACGCAGCAGCCTGTCCCAACCCCAAACGGCCGCACCCAAGAAGAACACGGCGCCGAAGATCGAGACCCTCGAGAGCGTGTTGAAGCTGGGGTGGAAGATCTGAGCCATGGAACCGAGCGAGGTCTGGCGCGGACCTCGCGGAGCGGCGTGAGTCAGGGGGAGCCGGGGTCCACGCGCGCGCAGCGCGCACGAATTGGGCAAAGAGAATAGAGCGCCCGCCCGAAGCCGTCCAGGATGCGCGACCGCATGTCGCGCGCCCGACCCCGCACCGAGCACCGACCCCACGCGAGACTCTCGTCCGGCACCGCGTTTGCACCTGCGCCCGAGCCCTCCGCCGCACCCGCGCGGCAAGTCTCCGAACGCTCCATCGGCCGATCTGGAAGCCGCGGGGGCCGAAGCGTCCGCCCCTGGTCCGTTACGGGACATCGGTCAGGAACGCAGGAGGCAGCAGCGCGACGCGTTGCGCGTACGCCCAACGACGTACTCGCGAACTCCCCGACGCTCGAGCACCTCACCGCGCTCCCCAAGTCCCCCTACAACTCGTCGAGCGAGCGCGGCCAGTCGTCCTTCAGGAGCTGCGACAGGGCGCGATCGCGCAGCAGCTTCCCGCCCGTCTGACAGCGGGCGCAGTAGTTCGTCTCGTTGTCCGCGTAGGCGATGCGCTGGACCGGCGCGCCACAGTCGGGGCAGGGCTCGCGGTAGCGCCCGTGAACGGCCATGCCGTCGCGGAACGCGGTGACCTTCTCCGGAAAGCCGTCGCCGAGTTCGTCGCGCAGGCGCTCGGTCCAGTCGGTGAGCACGGTGCGGACGCTCGCGAACAGCCGCTCGACCTCGTCGTCCGAGAGCTTGCTCGTCCACTTGAGCGGCGAGAGGCGCGCGTGGTGCAAGATCTCGTCCGAGTAGGCGTTCCCGATCCCGCTGAAGGCCTTCGGGTCGCAGAGCCAGCGCTTGACCGTGTGGTTCTCGGCGCGGAGCCGCGTGGCGAAGGCCGCGAACTCGATTTCGAGCGGCTCCAGCCCCCCCGGATCGTGGGCCGCGAGGGCCTCCTCACCCCTCACGAGGTGCAGGGAAGCGCGTTTCTTCGTGCCGGCCTCGGTCAGGAGCAGGGTCCCGTGCTCGAAATCGAAGGCCGCCAGCCCGATTCGGCCGGGCAGCCCCGCCCCGACCGCCCGCCAGCGGAAGCGGCCGGCGATCATTAAATGGAAGACGAGGTAGAGCTCGTCCTCGAGCTCGAGCACCACCCGCTTGCCGATCCGCCGCGTTCCGACCACCCGGCGACCTTCCACGGCCCCAATCGGCGGATCGACGGACCGAACTAGGAACGCGCTTTTGAGCCGGAGGCGCTCGAGGACGCGCCCGCCGACCGTCCGCTCGAGCGAGGTGACGTAGAGGGTCACATCCGGCAGTTCGGGCATGGGGAAGAGCGTAGCGGCGATACGGAGTCGCACCAATCGGCGGCGATGGGTGCGACTCCGTATCGCCGTTTCAGATGCGGCCGGAGCGCAGGAGCTCGGCCGCCTGCGCGAGCGCCTCGAGCTTCCGGACCGCGGTCGCCTCGGCGTTCATCGGGCGCACGGCGAAAGTCCCGAACCCGCAGTCGGGGTTCAGGTGGATGCGCTCGTGCCCGACGACCTCGGCCAGCGCGCGGACGCGGCGCGCGATGGCCTCGGGGTCCTCGACCTCGTCCGTCCGCGGATTGACGACGCCGAAGCCGACGTGCGAGCCGGGGGGGAGTCCCGCGAGCAGCGCCGGATCGCCGGCGCGCTCGGTCGCGTACTCGAGGACGAACTGGTCGACGTGCATGCGCGCGAAGTGGGGGATCAGCTCGTCGTACGAACCGGACAGCAGCACGCCCTCGTCGCGGCTCCAGTTGCCGCGGCAAACGTGCAGCGCCTTGAGCGGACCCTCGACGCCGTCGACGACGCGGTTGATGAGCTCGACGGCGAGCTCGAGTTCGCCCTCGGGATCGGCGCTCGCCGCGAGCGCGGCGCACATGAACGTGTGCGTCGAGGACTTGCCCGCGAAGACGAGCTCGGTGAGCACGGGCTCGTCGAACTGCACGACGTCGCAGCCTTCCGCGGCGAGCGCGATCAGCTCGTCGCGCAGGATGCGCACGACGTCGTCGGCCAGCTTCTCGCGCGTCGGATAGGCGCCCTCGGACAGCGCCTTCACCCACGACGAGCGCACGAGCAGGTACGGCCCCGGCAGCGTCATCTTGATCGCGCGATCGGTGTGCTGCTTCAGAAAGCGATAGTCGTCGAGCACGAGCGGCGTGCGCGCGCGCAACGGCCCGACCGCGACGTTGTTGCGCATCGCGTAGGCGGGCACGTCGAGCGTTTGCAACAGCCCCTCGAACGCGGCCTTGTCCTCGACGTGCTCGAGCAGGTCGGCCATCGACATCTGCTCGAAGCCTTCGACGCGACCGGAGAGGAACGAGCAGAAGTTGTCCCGGCGTTGCTCGCCGTCCGAGACGATGTCGACGCCGGCGCGTTCCTGCGCGCGCAACGCGGCGAGGCACGCCGCATCCTCTTGTTCCTTCAGGTCGGCCGCGCGCCGCTTCGTCGCGAGCAACAGGCCCTCGGGCCGCGGCCAGCTGCCGACGGTCGTGACGGGAAAGGCGGGATAGGAGGTCATAGGGTCTTCCTTTCGATGCGGATCGGCACTTCGCGTCCGAGGGTGTGGCGAACGGGCGAGCGCGCGAACGTCTCGCGCCACAGCTCTTCGAGCACGTCGTCGTCGGCGTCCGCGTCGATGAAGAGGCTGCCTTCGACCTGCGAGACGCCGGGATGCCCGTCGTCCTCCACGCCGAGGAACACGAGCAGGTTGTCGATGCGCGCCTTCAGCGACACCTCGAGATCGAACACTTCGATCGAGCGCTTCGACGCGCGCCAACGCAGCCCGACGGCGAGGCAACCGGCGAGCGCCGCGAGCACGTACTCGACCGCGGACGGCGCCGCGTCCTCGGTGTCGAGGCTGGCCGGTTGGCCGATCGCGAAGGCGTGGTTGCGCACGTACGCGCGTGCTTGCATCGCTTCGGTCGAGCGCACGCGCACGGTCCAAACGTGGTCGCGCGTGCGCGCGAGGTCCGCGCCGAGGTCGGCGTCCGCGCCCTTCTTCTTCACGAAGTACGACGTCGATCCACCGTCCCCCGGCGTGTCGGCGACGAGCGCGTGGCCGACCAGCCGGCACCAGGCTGGCAGGTCGACCGCGACGCTCGACTCGCGACTCCGCACCTCGAGCACGCCGCCGTTCGCGAGCGGTTGCATCGCGCGGCGAATGATCAGGAGCAGTCCGCTCCCGCAATCGAGGTCGCCGCCGTCGCAAACGGCATCCGGCGTACCGGCGAAGCGCTCGTCTACCATGCGGTCAGTAGCTGACGCAGGGCGCGCCTTCCGAGAGGAACTCGACCAGGCTCGCGCCGCCGACGATGCTCGCACCGGCGATCAGTTGGTTCTCGTCGAGCGCGCGCTTCTTGAAGCACGGTGCGCAGACCCAGATCTTGCCGCCGGCTTCGGCGAAATTGCTCATCAGTTCCGCGAGCGGCGCGAAGCCCGACTCGTGGACGTCGTCGGCGTAACCCGTTTGCGAGAGGCGCACACCTTCGACGCTGAGGAAGACGACCGTTTCCTTCTCGGACGCGACCGCCGCGTTGGCGACGACGAAGGCGACCGTGGCCTTGTCGGTGTCGTTCTTGGAGTACGTGAGGCTGATGCAGAATCGGTTGGTCATTGGATGGGTTCCTCGGGATCAGTCGGCGCGCCGACGGATCCAGTAGTGGGGATGGCGTTCTCCGACGAGCACGTGTCGCGTGAGTCGGCACCAGCTCGGGAGATCGCGGGGGGCGGCCGGGTCGGTGGCTCGAACACAGAGGACCTCGCCCGGCGCGAGGCTCTGGAAACGTTTGCGGAGCTCGAGGACGAGGTCGCCACACGAGAGGTCGTGGGCATCGTACGTCGCGTCGACGACGAGTTCGGCCGGATCGAGCTCGAGCTCGTCGTCCTGCTCGTCATCCGGCGCATCGAAGTCGTCGTCGAGCATCGCGAGTTCCCTCGGAACGCGGTCTTCGGGCCAGATGGGCACCGCCGCAAGGCGACGGTCGGAGTGCACCCACCCGGCCCGAAAACACGCGAGACGACGGATGCGCGCGGCGCCCAGTCGCAGGAAGTCCGGCGTCGCTTGCCCGACTCCCCGCGCGAGGCAGGGCGCGCACCTCGGTGCGTCGCGAAAGCCGAGAGCCAAGCTGAGCACGATCTCGTGTCCGATCAGGTCGAGGTCGCAGGACGCGCAGCTCGCGCCCCAACGCTCGTCGACCTCGCGCACGATCGCGTCGGCTTTCAGGCTCTCACGCTCGTCCATGGCTCACTGCACCTCGTGGAAGGTCAGCTTGCGCGTCCAGCCCGCCTTCTCTTTCAGCGGGACGCCATCGACTTCGACGTGCGCCTTCGGCAGCGCGTTGATCGGCCCGCTCGCTCCCGCGAGAACCAGGTCGCGACCGCGGTTCCACGTGACGCGACGCGCGTCGAGGTTGCCGAAGTAGTAGTCGACCATCGCGGCGTCGGGTCCGGCGTAGCCGTCCGCGAGCGTGAGGCTGACCCCGCGGCGGTTGTCATCGTCGAGCGCGAAGTCGTCCACGAACACGTCGGCGACGGCGACGTCGAGCGGAATCCAACCGAGCTGCGGCGCCCAGAACTCGATCCAGCAGTGGTAGCTCTGATCCGCGTCCTCTCCCTCGAGCGGCCCCTTGAAGAACGACCCGTACACCATGCGAGTCGGCAGTCCCGTCGCTTGCGCGGCGGCCGAATACAGGCTGTGGAAGTCGGTGCAGTTGCCCGTGCACTGCTCGAAGCAGTACACGCTGCTGCCGACGCCCGACGACTTCATCCGGTCGGGGAACTTGACCCAGTACTGGACGTGATCGAGCGTCCAGTCATAGAGCAGCCGCGCCTTCGCGACCGGGTTGTCGTTCCCGGCGACGGCTTCGCGAGCGGCCGCCGCGATCGGCGCCGTGGCGACGACGTTCGTGCTGCCGGTGAGGTACGGCGCGAACTTGGCCCGCTCCTTCGCCGTGAGCGGGCGCGTCGCGTTCGCATCGACGACGTTGAGCGCCTCATGGCGCTCGAGCTCGAAGTTGGTTTCGAGCACGATGCGCTTGCCCGCGGCATTCTTGGCATCGAGGTAGAGGAAGCGGTTGCCGGCTTCGTCGCGCACCTGCTCGGTCTTGACGACCGCGCCGTCGGGAACGTCGGTGCGAATGTCGAGCTGCTTCAGCTCCTGCAGCGCGTCGTTGTCGTCCGGCAACGCGAACCAGCCGTGCACCGACTGCGCGCCCGCGGGGACGTCGATCTCGAATCGGTTCTGGGCCTGGAAGCGCCGCGTTTCGCCGTGCGGCGTCGCTGCGCACGAGGCGAGCAATGCGGCACCCGCGATGAGATAGATGGCTTGTTTCATGGTGTGATTCCTTAGAAGTAGAAGGCGATCCAGCCGACCACCCGATTCGCGTCGCCGTCCTCGAGGCCGACGTACTCGGTCGTCCAGTTCAGGTACTCGAAGCCGAAGCGCAGCGATCCGTACTGCCAGCGCGCCGCCGCGTACGGGACCGTGTTCTTCGAGAACGCGTTGGCCGCGAGGTCGTCGTCGTCCGGGTCGTCGAACGAGTAGCCCGCGTACAACGTGCAGTGGTCGGTCGCCTTGTAGGAGCCCTCGACCCAGCCGCCCTTGGACTCGATCTCGTCCATCGTTCCGAAGTTGACGCCCTGCAGGATGCCGCCGCGCACGTCGCGCAGGTTCTCGCCCATGAAGTACTCGCCCTTGACGGCGACGGTGTTGCCCGAGATCGGGACCACGAAGTCCACGCCGACCGAGCTCGAGTCGAAGTCCTCCTCACCGACCGCCGCGCCGCCGCCGGCCGTGCCCGGATCGAAGCGCTCCTCCGAGTTGTGTGCCCAGACGCCGAGCTGATAGGCGCCGCCCGCGTCGGTCTTGCCGTGGTAGCCGACGCGCGCGTGGACCATCGGGCGTCCCGAGTTCTCACCGCTGCGCAGGCCGCCGAGGACGGTTTGTCCGCCGACCGCGCCCGTGAGGCCGATCCCGAAGTCGGTGATGAGCTGTCCAGCACCGGCGGCCGTCGTGTTGCGCACCGTGAGCTGCGGACGACGATCCCCGGTGTTGCCTGCGCCCCACATCACGAGGTCGTTGTTCACGACCGGGTTGAGCGGCGAGATCGCGTCCCACGTCTGGCCGGCGAGCAGGCGCCAGTGGTCCCACGTGAGCGTGAGGTAGGCGAGCCGCATCCGCAGCGCGTTGCGCGAATCCGAATCGGGCAGACCGATGTTGTAGAAGTCGATCTCGACCTTGCCTCCGAGGTCCGGATTGCCGAGTCCGTCGATCGTGCCGCCGTCGAACGTCAGGCCGAGTCGGGTGAGTCGGGCGGAGAGCGCGGCCTCGGAGTCGTTCTCGTCCGCGACCGTACCGGCCGGCACGCCGCTCGAGTCCTCGGAGCGAATGATGTACGGGATCTGCGGGTCGTTCGCCCGCGAGTCGTTGTACATGGCGTCCAAGCGCAGGAAGCCGTACAGCTTGAACGTCGCGTCCGAGTTCAAGAGGTCGGCCCAGGTCAGGCCGTCGGTGGGAGCGTTGTCCGCTTGCGCGTTCGCCTGGTTGGCGCCGAGCGCGAGGGCCAGGCCCAAGGTCGCGACGCGGGCGCCGCGTGCGGCGCATCGAAGCAGGGTGGATTGGTTTTGCATGGAACGGTGGCTGGGTTGAGGACGGAATCCGTCCAAACGATTTCTACGTGCGAGGGCGAAAACGCCGCTCGAGTAGAGCCACCGCACCGGCACGACACGCCGGTGGTGTCGACCGTCAGCAGGGACCGACCGGCCCCTGGGCGGTGCGCTCCGCAGGGGAGCAGCAAGTCCGCCGTGCGCCCACTCAGGTGTGGGGGCGCGTGAGGAAGCCGATGACAACGTCGGTCATGATGGCGAGACGGTAGCAACGCGGTCGTCGCGCCGTCAACCCGGTGCGGGCGGGGACTTCGGCGCGCTCGCCGCCGCGACGGAGCGGTCGCGCTTCCTCCGCGTGAAGCGACCTGCGATCATTCGATGCACGCCGGCTCCGCCCGTCATCCCGTCCGCGATTCGATCGAAGGGTTTCCAAGAGACGCGCGAGCGACGCCGTTACCGCGTCGGTCCTGCGCTCGTTCGACACCCGTGATGTCCACATGAAGATCTTTCCTCGCCACGCCTTCTCCGTCGGCCTCGCCGGCCTCGCGCTCGTCTTCACACTTTCGGTCCACGCGTCGGCGCCGACGCCGAATCCGCCCCGGATCAAGATCGAGCGCGCAGCGTCGGAGCAGGACGACGATTTCGACGGCTTGCGGAGTCGTGCCGAGGCGTTCCACGTCCAGGGTGCCTACGCCCGCGCGCACGAGCTCTATGTCGAGGCGGAGCAGCTCGACCTGTCGGACGACGAGCGACGCTGGGTCCGCTTCCGGCTCGCCGACACGAAGTGGCGCGCGGTCGCTTCGACCAACGAGCGTGACGGGACCGAGCTCGAGCGCGCGCGCGAAGCGCTGACCGAGCTCCTGAAGGAGGGCGATCCCGAGCGTGTCGACACGCGCGACCGGACGTGGGCGGAGATCAACGAGTCGCTCGGTGCCTATCACTGGCTGCGCAGCAACGCGCGCGATTGGAACTCCGGCTGGAACTACTTCGCCGAGGCGCTCGGTTGGTGGGGGCGCTCGTCCGACCTCGAGCTCGCCCGGCGCCGCTACCTCGACATCGTGTTCGAGGTCGCGCTACCGGCGTGGAACAGCTCGAGTGCGAACCGCGGCGGCTACGCCTCGAACGTTCCGCGCCAGGTGCTGGAGAACGCGGTCGAGATCGCGGTCGAGAAGAGCGACGTCGCGACGGCGCGCTTCCTGCTCGGGACGCACTACGCGCGCAACGGGCGCAACGTCGCCTTCCGCGGTCGCGTCGAGCGCGAACTCGGCGCCGTTCTCGCGCTCGGGAAGTCGGACGCCAACTCGTTCTACGGCGAGGCGCTCTTCCAGCTCGCGATGCACCTGCAGAACACCGGTCGTCCCGAGCGCAGCGCTGACGGCACGTGGGTTTGGAGCTCGGACTACGCGGGGGCGGTCGAGCTGTACCGACGCGTCGTGCGCGAGTTCCGCAAGGGCGAGACGCACTGGTACGACCAAGCCCGGCGCGCGATCGAGGAGATCACCTCGCCCACGGTCGGCGTGCGCGTCGGTCAGTTCTTCTTGCCCGGTTCCGACATCGGCTACGACGTCGACTGGCGCAACGTCGAGTCGGTCGACCTCGCGCTGTTCCGCACGAACCTCGTCGAGGACGTCGACATCGCGCGCGGCCACTCGATCGGCGCGTGGCTCGATTCGATCGACGTGCAGCGGCTCGAAGTGCATCGACGCTGGACGCACACGCCCGAGAAGGAATCCGAGGCGCGCAAGCACCACCCGCACTCCGCGACGCTGACGCTCGACGAGGCCGTTCCGCCCGGCGCGTACGTCTTGCAGGCGACGTCCGCCGGAAAGCGCGCGCGCGCGCTCGTGCTCGTCAGCGACGTCGCGTTGACGACGAAGGCGACGGGCGACGGCGTGCTGGTCTGGATGACCGACGTGCTCAGCGGCGCGCCGGTTCCGGACGCGAGCGTCAAGCTGTGGCGCCGCTACCACGACGGGAACGAGTGGCGCGCGCGCGACTACGCCGGCAAGACGAGCGCGGACGGCACGTTGCTGATCCCGTTCGAGGACGGCGGTACGTACAACTCGAGCTACCTGGTCGCGGCCAAGGCGGGCGCGCGCACGACCTGGGCGCAGAGCGACGCGTGGCCCAGCCTCTCGGCGACGCAGGAGTGGCGCATCTACGCGTACACGGACCGCGCGGCGTACCGCCCCGGTGACGAGGTCAACTGGAAGCTGGTCGCGCGCCGCTACGACGGCCGTGCGTTCGCGACGCCGAAGGACGAGACGCTCGAGTGGCGCCTGCACGATCCGCAGGGAGCCGAGGTGGCCAAGGGCGTGTTCAAGCTCGACGAGTTCGGCTGCGCGACCGCGACCTTCGAGACCGACGAGAAGCTGACGCTCGGCGAGTACCAGGTGCAGTTCACGGGCAACGTGGACAACCGCTCGCAGTATGTCGGCGGCGCGACGCTCTTCCGTTTGGAGGAGTACAAGGCGCCCGAGTTCGAGGTGAACGTGCGCGTGCCCGATCGAACGGACGACGGCGCGCCGCGCGCATACGTCGTCGGCGACACGATCGAGGTCGAGATCGACGCGAAGTACTACTTCGGCGCTCCGGTCGCGGAGGCGAACGTCGAGGTCTTCGTCTACCAGGCGAATTACCACCACGAGTGGAAGAAGGACCGCGAGTTCCCGTGGCTCTACGAGACGCAGGGGCGCATGTGGTGGGGCGGCCAGGGCAACCAGATCGTGCGCCAGGTCCTCACGACCGACCGCGACGGTCACGCGACGCTGTCCTTCGAGACGCCCGCCGACGCGCGCGCGGACCTCGAGTACACGATCGAGGCGCGCGTCACCGACGCGTCACGCCGCGAGATCCTCGGCAGCGGCAAGGTGCGCGTCACGCGCAGCGAGTACTTCGCGCGCATCGAAGCGCAGCACGCGATCCACCGTCCGGGCGCGAAGATCGAGCTCGACATCGAGACCATCGACGCGAACGGCAACGGCATCGCGGCCGACGGACGCGTCGAGGTTTCTCGTCAGCGCTGGGTCGAGGTCTGGATGAGCCCGACGGGCGTGCGCAAGCGCCGCGCCGAGTTCGAGGATCGCCGCGTCCCCGATGGCTGGCAGGTCGTGTCGCGCCAGTACGACCGCGATGTTGTCGCCACCGTTGCGTTGCGCACGAGCGCCGCGGGGCAGGCGAGCTGGAGCTTCACGCCGGACAAGGACGGCAGCTACCACGTGTTGTGGACCAGCGTCGACGGGCGCGGCAGCGACGTGCGCGGTGAATCCACCGTCGTCGTCGCGGACGAGAACTCGCGCGAGCTCGGCTTCTACTCGGGTGGCGTCGAGATCCTGATCGACAAGGACACGCTCGCGATCGGCGACGACGCGATCTTCGTGCTCAGCACGCCGGCGAGCGGTCGCTGGGTGCTGCTCACCGTCGAGTCGCAGACGCTCCAGCACCACGAGGTCGTGCACCTCGACGGATCCGTGAAGCTGATGCGCATCCCGATGACGGAGGAGCACGTGCCGAACATCTGGCTCGGCGCGGTCAGCGTGTCGGGCGGCGAAGCGTTCCACGATTCGGAGCGCCTGATCATTCCGCCCGCGCGCCAATTCCTCGACATCGACGTCGCGCACGACGCGGAAGTCGTCGAACCCGGCTCGGCCGGAACCGTGCACGTGACCGTGCGCGATCACAACGGCGACCCGGTCCGCGTGCAGCTCTCGATCGGCGTGGTCGACGACTCGCTCGCCTACATCCAGAGCGACTACGCCGGCGACCCGCGACGCTTCTTCTACGGACAGCTGCGCGACCTGCGCGTGCGCACGGCGGGCTCGTTCCAGCACGGCGTCTACCGGTTGTACAAGGACGCCGGCGGCTATCGCGGAGCGGGCGACACCGTGCCGCCCGGGGGGCGGTATGACAGGGATGAGCTCAAGGAGGAGGAGATGTCCGACGGCTTCGCCCTCGGGCTCGGTGCGAAGCGCGCGAACATGGCCGCGCTCGGCTACGCCGGCGATAGCGCGCCGGCCGAGTCGATGGCGCGCCAGAAGATGGCTGCGGACGCGCTCGCGCCTGCCGGCGCGGGCGGCGGCGGCCCGGCCGTGCGCGTGCGCAGCGACTTCCGCGACACCGCGTTCTGGGCGCCGACGGTTCGCACGGACAAGGACGGCCACGCGACGATGTCGTTCGAGTACCCGGACTCGACCACGCGCTGGAAGACCACCGTGCGCGCCGTCGACCGTGCGACGCGCGTCGGCATGGGCGAGGCGCTGACCAAGACGCGCCAGCCGATCATCGCGCGCCTTCAGGCGCCGCGCTTCTTCGTCGTCGGCGACGTCGTGACGCTGTCGGGCAACGTGAACAACAACACCGACATCGAGCGCAGCGTGCGCGTGTCGCTCGCGGCGACGGGGCTCGAGCTGCTCGGGCACGTCGTCGAGGGCGAGCTCATGAGCGGTGACGAGGTCGTGGTCTCCGTTCCCGCGGGCGGCCAAGCGCGCGTCGACTGGCGCGCTCGCATCGACGCGCCGGGAAGCGTGGAGTTGGTCTTGACGGCCAAAGGCGAGGAGTACGGCGACGCGCTCCGGCGCGAGCTGCCTGCCTACGCACACGGCATCGAGGCGCTCGTCGCGACGTCCGGCCGCTTCGACGACGGCGGGATCCGGTTCGCGGTCGACCTGCCCGAGGCGCGCGCCGCGGGCACGACCTCGCTGCGCATCCAGGTGACGCCGAGTCTCGCCGTGACGATGCTCGACGCGCTGCCGTACCTCGCGAACTACCCGTACGGATGCACGGAGCAGACGCTCTCGCGCTTCCTGCCCAGCGTGATCGTTGCGAAGACGCTCTCCGACTTCGGCCTCTCCGCCGGCGACGCGATGACGCGCGTCTTCGGGGGCATCGAGCGCGACTTCACCGGCAAGACGCACCCGGACGGCAAGCGCTCGCTCGAACAGCTCGACCGCATGACGGGCGACGGGCTCGATCGCTTGTACGACTTCCAGCACGCGGACGGCGGTTGGTCGTGGTGGAAGACCGGCGACAGCGATCACTTCATGACCGCGTACGTGCTGTGGGGACTGTCGCTCGCGCGCGACGCCGGCGTCGACGTGCGCGCGGGCGTGCTCGAACGCGCGGCGGCGTGGCTCGGACGCGAGCTCGTCGAAGAGGAATGGAACGTCGACCTCCAGGCGTGGATGTTGCACGCGCTCGCGCTTCACGCGCAGGGCGGGGGCAAGGGTGCGAGCGACACGCGGGAGTGGAGCGACAAGGCGTTCGCGAACCTGTGGAAGCAGCGCGATCGCTTGAACGCGTACGGACGCGCGCTCGTGGCGCTCTCCGCGAACGCGCTCGGCCGCGAGGCCGAGGCGCTGGCGATGCTCGACATCCTGATGAACGGCGCGATCCTCGACGAGAGCCCGGACACGTCGATCGTGCAGGTCGGCGCGCAGACGTCGCGCGAGTACGTGCTGAAGACCGCCCACTTCGGTGGCGACGGCATCGGCTACCGCTGGTCGGACGGCGGCGTCGAGGCGACGGCGTTCTCGCTGCGCGCGCTGGTCGCGATCGATCCGAAGCACGAGCTCGTCGAGCCGCTCGCCAACTGGCTCGTCCAGAACCGGCGCGGCGCGCAGTGGTCGAACACGCGCGACACGGCGATCACGGTGCTGGCGCTCAACGACTACCTGCGGGCGACGAAGCAGCTCGGAGCGAGCGTGGCCTACACGCTCACCGTCAACGGCCAATCGGTTGCCTCGGTCGAGCTGACGCCGGACGAGATGCTGCGCGCTCCGAGCGAGTTCGACATCGATCCCGAGTGGCTGCGCGCGGGCGAGAACGAGGTGCGCATCGAGAAGACGAGCGGCGACGGGCCGCTCTACTTCGCCGCCCACGCGCGGTTCTTCAGCGAGGAGGAGCCCATCCCCGCGCGCGGCAACGTGCTCTTCGCGCGCCGCGAGTACTTCAAGCTCGTCGGCCGACCCACGCTGCTCGGCGGCTTCGTGTACGACCGCGTCGCGCTGCGCGACGGCGACTCGGTGACGAGCGGCGAGCGCATCGAAGTGGTGCTGACCGTCGAGGCGAAGAACAACCTCGAGTACCTGATGTTCGAAGACCTCAAGCCCGCGGGCTTCGAGGCCGTGCAGCTGCGCAGCGGCGAAGCGCTCGTCGCGCGCGAGCTGAAGCAGGGCGAAGTCGAACGCCAGCTCGGTGGCGAACGCGACGCGACCGTGCGCAACTCGATCGACGCGCGCCTGGTCGCGGACGCGTACACGGGGCTCTCCCGCGGTGTTCATCAGGAGCTGCGCGACCGCAAGATCGCGCTCTTCGCGGATCGCCTCGCCGACGGTTTCTGGGAGATGCGCTACGAGCTTCGCGCCGAGGCGCCGGGCGAGTTTCACGCGCTCCCGCTGTTGGGAGAGGCGATGTACGTGCCCGAAGTGCAATGCAACTCGGAAGAGATCCGCGTGACCGTGCTCGACCGCGAGGTCGACTGAAACGCGCGCGGATTGCCGGTCGGACGCGACCGGGTTACCCTCGCGAGTGGAGGTTTGGAGATGCGCACGGAAACCGTCAAAGGCTTGGCTGAGATCCGCGACCTGCTGAGCTCTCTCACTTCCGACCTCGGCGTGCGCGCGGCCTTCGTGTGCCGCCGCGCGAGGGGCGCCGAGGACCGCGCCGAAACGCTCGCCCTGTTCCTGGACGGCGAGTTCCTCGAGAACCGCAACTACCCGCTCGCCGGCACGCCGTGCGCGCGCGTCTACGAACGCGGAATCGTCTACCACTCGCACGCCCTTTCGCGCATCTACCCGGACGACTCGCTCCTCGCCGAGTGGGGCGTCGACAGCTACCTCGGCGTGGGCGTCGAGGGCCAGGACGGCGAACCGATCGGCCACATCGGCGTCATGCACGACCGAGAGTTCGCGCATCCGGCGGTGGTCGAAACGGCGGTGCGGCTCGTGGCGCATCACGTCGCCGAGCTGATCTGAAAGCGACGGTCGAGCGCCGCCTCACCCGTTGAGGCGCGTCGTGTTGCTGAAGATCCACGCTGCCGACAGCACCGCGCTCGTGAACGGATAGAGGAACGCCGCGGTCGTGAGGTCGTCGCCCTTCACGCGTTGGATGAAGGTGTAGGCGGCGAACGCGGTGAGGGGGAAGGCGAGCGTCGCGAAGAGGTCCCAGTCGCGGACCGGTCCGAGGTCGGGGTTGAAGGCGAAGGCGAAGAGGAAGAGGCCCAGGGTCGCGATGGCGAGGAAGCGCGACGCTCGGTCCGGACGGCTTTGCGCGGCTCGGGAGCGGAAGAAGGCGGTCGCGAGCAGGGGCAAGGCGAGCGGGCTGATCAGCATCACTTCGTTCAGGACGTCGCGCGCATGACGCAGGGAGAACAGGGTCGTGCGCTCGGTCTCGAGCTCCGTTCGAAGCAGGGGCAGGAAGCACCGGCCGTCGGCGCCGCCGAGCTTGTCGGTGGGGAGTTGGCTCGGGCCGTGCCCGGCGAGCGTGAGCCAAGCGGCGACGAGCGCGATGGGGAGCATGAATGCGCACGTCGCGATCGCGATGCGCCGGACGCGCTTCCCGCTGCCGCCGACGCTCCACACGAGATACGCGAGCGACGGACCCGCGAACCACGTGAGCGGATGTACGCAACCGGCGAATCCCAAGAGGCAGGCCGGCGCCGCGACGCCGTGTCGACCGCGCAGGGTCGCGAGTCCGGAGGCGAGGAACAGGACCAGCGCCAACGACGCGAGCGCGTAGACCTCCGCGTACCCGAAGAAGATCTGCATCGCGCCGCAGGTCAGCATCGCGCCGACGAACAGCCGTCGCGCGGCGCCGTCCAGTCCGAGCGAGCGCGCCATGCGTCCTGGCAGAAACACGTAGGCTGAGCCCGCGGCCGTGCTCGTCAACACGAACGACCACTCCGCGCTCTCGAGCTCGAAGAAGGACGCGAGCAATCGATACGCCCCAGCCTGGATCGCGATCGCGATGGGCTCCCTCCACGTCAGCCAGTACCCGCTCGCGATGTTGCGCACGAGGTCCGCGCTGTCGCCCAGGTAGAAGTTCTGACAGCGGAAGCCGACGAAGAGCGCGACGGCCAGCGCGATGCGCGCCGAGCGCCGCGTTCCCGTGAGGCGCGTGCCCCATGCCTCGACCGAGTGCATGCACGCGCGACGGAGCGACGGAACGAGAGCGATGAGGATCGCGGTGCCGAGCAGCGGGTGGCGGATCTCCCGCGGGACGCGACGGAAGTTCGCGAATCCATACGCCTCCGTGAGGCGCGCGCGGGCCAGTACGAGGTGCGCGATGAACAGGGCGACCGGGGCGCCGACGATCCACAGGCGAAGGAGCTGGGGATCACGCGCGCTCGTGCGCACTCCGCGCGCGAAGCGCGGCATGACCGGATGTGTGATCGGCACGGAAGCGAGCGCCGTTCGGCGCGCGCGAGTTCTTTCCGCGATGCATCGCTGTGTTGCACCGAATGTTGTCGCGCGGCGGAGCCCCATGGGGCCGACTCGCGTGCGCTTCCGATTTGCAACGAAAGGCGCAACGCGATCGCGGCCCGGAGCAAGCACGCGAGAACCCGCTCCCGACGTCGCCGAGCGAGCGCGCGCGAGGCGAATCCGACGCCTCCCGCCGCCGCGCTCCGTGCCGCGTTCGCGCGATTGCCCGCAGCACTTGCCTGGAAGCGCGGGGCGCGCGCTTGTTCGCTCTCCAAGCGGATGATGCAATCGCCGCGCACGTGCGCTCCCTCGACCTTCAAACGATCTCGCCCGCGGAGGCGAACACCGCGGCTGCTCGTCCCGAGCTCGATTCCGTGCGCCAGGCGATCGACGTCGGGCGCGCAGGATCCGGGCTCCGCGCGCGCAGCGAGCCGTATTGGCGCTGGCGCCTCGCGAACCCGGACGGCGTCTGTGCGGGTTTCGCGCGGCAGGCCGATCGAGTGCAGGCCGCGGTGGTCGGCGTCCGGCATCGAGCGCGACTCGACGGCGAGGACGTCGATTGGGTCGAAGTCGTCGATACGTTCAACGACTTCGACGCCGGCCGCGGCTTGGCGCGGACCGGAGCGTACTCGGCGCTGTGCGCGGAGTTCGCGCGCGCGTTCGGCGGCCGCGCTCCCGAGGGCGCGAACGTCTTCTACGGCGTACCGACGAGGCGCGCGCATCGCTTCGAGCTCGCGCGCCTGCGCTCCGAGATCCTGCGCTCGGAAAACGCGCTCGTCATCGCGCCGTCGTCCGTCACGTGGGTGGCGCCGGGCGTCGAGGTCGAAGAGGTCGACGCGTTTCCCGACGAGATCGGGGGCGCCTTCGAGCGCTTCGCCGAGGGCCGCGGCGCGGTGCAGGTGCGCGACGCCGCGCGACTGAATTGGCGCTTCACGGCGCATCCCGATCGAGCCTATCGCATCGCGCTCGCGCGCGTCGGCGGCGAGCTCGTCGGTTACGCCGTCTATCGCCGCGGTTCCTACGCTGGTCACGAAGGGGGCGTGCTCGCCGATTGGATGGTGCGGCCCGAAGAGCGTGACGTCATGCAGGGCCTGCTCCTGTGGGCCGGCGACGCTGCGCGGAGCGACGGGCATGACCTGCTCGTCACGAACGTCGCGAACCGGGCGGGCGAGTTCGGCGCGTTCCAAGGCGTCGGGTTCCGGGTGCACGGGACGGACGAGTACCTCACGTTCCGCAGCTTCCAGAAGCCGTACATCATGAGCTGGCTCTTCGCGCACTGGTACTACACCCTCGGCGACTCGGAGCGCGGCTGATGTCCGAGTACGACATCCGTCCGTACCGCGCCGGCGACGAGCAGGGCATCCTCGACACGTTCAACGTCGTCTTCGGGGAAGGCGTCGAGAACTACGCCCCGCGCACGCTCGAGGAGTGGCGCTGGGCCTTCGAACGCAACCCGGCCGGGCGGCGCGTGTGGGTGGCCGAAGCGGACGGCGCGATCGTCGCGCAGTGCGCCGCGCTGCCGTACCGCGTACACCTCGACGACGCGCGCGCGACGATCACGCAGGGGGTCGATTCGATGGTGCACCCCGACCATCGCCGCGGCTTGCGTCGGCCCGGGCTGTTCGTCGCGACCGCGCAGCCGTTCTTCCGCGAGTTCGGCGGGCTCGGCAAGGACGCGTTGCACTACGGCTGGCCGGTCGAACCCGCGTGGCGCATCGGGCGCACGTTCCTCGGCTACGAGATCATCACGACGCAGAACATCCACTTCCGCGCGCCCGGCCCCGGAAGTCGCGACCTGCCGATGGGCGTCGAGCGCATCGAGCGCTTCGACGATGCTGCCGAGCGACTCTACGATCGCTGCCGCACCCAATGGGGGATGAGCGTCGTGCGCGACGCCGCCTACCTGAACTGGCGCTTCATCGACAATCCGCGCTACGACTACCACGTGTTCTGCGTTCGGGACGGGGCCGAGCTGCGCGGCTATGCCGTGTTCCGCACCGCCGACTCGCCGCGCCCGAACAGCGGCCTGGTCGTCGACTGGCTCGTTCCGCCGGACGACCCCGAAGCCGCGACGCTGCTGCGCGAAGCGTTCCTCGCCCAGGCGCGCACGGACGGCGCCGAGGCCGTGCTCGCCGTTTTCCCCGAGTGGTCGCCGTGGTTCCAGCGCTTCCAGGAGTGGGGCTGGGTCGTCTACGGAAGCGACTACCTCTTGATCGGGATCATCCAGAGCCCGCGCTACGACACGTGGTGGCTGCGCGAGCGCTGGTGGTACCAGCTCGCCGAGCTCGACGCGATCTGACCCGCGCGCGCGGATTTTCGAGGTAGTCTGGCCTCGAGCGGCATCACGGCAGCGAAGCCGTCATGAACGTCTCCGAATCCACACCCTCACGCGCGCTGCTCGAAGAGAGCGAATGGCTCCACGCGCTCGCGCGGCGCCTGGTCCGCGATCCCGCGCTCGCGGGGGACGCGGCGCAACAGACGCTGCTCTCGGCGGCGCACGCGGACATGCCGCACGCGCCCGCCAAGCGTCGCCGTTGGCTCGGTTCCGTGTTGCGCAACTTCGTGCGCCAGGCCTATCGCAGCCGGACGCGCCGCGCGGATCACGAATCGCGCGTCGATGTGCCGAGCGAGGCGAGCTCCAGCTACGAAGTCGTCGCCCGTCTCGAGCTGCGCCGGCGCGTCGTCGATGCGGTGGAAGCGCTCGACGAGCCGTATCGCACGACGATCGCGCTGCGTTTCCTCGAGGGTTTGCCGCCGCGTGAGGTGGCGCGGCGCATGGACGTTCCGGTGAAGACGGTGCACACGCGCGTCGATCGCGCTCTGGTTCGTCTGCGGGGCAAGCTCGACGCGGCGTACGACGGTCGGCCGGCGTGGATCGCCGCGCTGCTGCCGTTCGCCGACGCGCCACGCCTCGCGGGCACGACGGGTTTGGGAGTTGCGGTCATGGGAACGATCGGAAAGGGAGTCGGAGCGGTGGCGGGCGTCGTGGTCTTGGGCGTCCTTCTGCAGCGCGCGTTCGCACCGGATGTCGGCGAGCCGCCCCGCGCCGCGCACGCGACCGCGTCGGGCGGCGCGCTCGTGAAGCCGCGCGACGTCGCCGAATCGGGTACGACTCCAACGCCTGCGCCGGCAGCGGAGGCCGAAGCGCGCCGCCCCGCGACCGCGCCGCCGTCGAACGCTCCCGCCGTCGCTCCCGTCGCGCCGACCTATCGGGGTCGTGTCGTCGACGTCGACGACCAACCCGTTGCGAACGTGCGCGTCGTCTTCGAACCGACGACCTACGTGGAGCGCGAGTTGAGCGTCGAGGAAACGCAGGCGACGAGCGACGCGAACGGGCGTTTCGAGCTCGTGCACATCGATCGCCGCGGTCGGCTCGTCGTGAGCGACCGCGGGTACGCGACCGTCGTCGCGCCGGGCGTCGCCGGCCTGCCGCCCGTTCCGCCCGTGGTCGTCGTCGCGCCCGCGCGTTCGTACGCGGGGCTCGTCGTCGATTCCGCCGGGACGCCGCTCGCGAACGTCGAACTCCGCGTCGAACTCGGCGAAGACATCGCGCGCCGCTTTCGTCCGGGCGGCTTCGCGCGCGCGGTCCCCGTCGCCACGTCGACCACCGGCGCGGACGGCGCGTTTCGTTTCGAGTCGATCGGGTTCGCTGCGGGTTCGCGACTGCTCGCGGAGCGCGACGGATTCGATCCCGACGCCATCGAGCTGCCGAGCGGTAGCACGACGGACCTGGTGCTCGAGCTGACTCCCATCGAGGTCTCGGATCGCACCGTCGAGGGCTTCGTGATCGACCGCGCCGGTCAACCGATCGAAGGGGCCGCGCTGAGCCTCGGCTCGACGATCGTACGCAGCGCCGCGGACGGCGCCTTTCTGCTCGAGCTCCTCGGCGACGAGTCGACGGACGTCCTGCGCGGTGTCAGCGAAGGCTACCTGCCCGCGGAGCGTTCGCTCGCCGCGCTCGGTCCCGACGAGAGGCACGACGTCGTGCTCACGCTCGGCGAGCGCGCGCGCACGATCGCGGGCGTCGTCGAGGACGCGGGCGGCGAGCCCGTCGAGGGCGCGCAGGTGTGGACCTGGGACGGAACCGACTTCGGGTTCCTCGAGCGTGGGTTCGGCGAGCTCACGTTCCACATCTCGGTGACCATCGAGGAGATGATCCTCGGCGGCGAGGTGGACGGCCGCGAGACGACGACCGACGCGAGCGGCCGCTTCGAGTTGGAAGGGCTCGTCGAGCGCGACTACGCGCTGTTCGCGTGGAACCCCGAGACGCTCCAGGCGCAGCGCTTCGGCGCGGTGCGCGCCGGTGATCGCGGTGTCGTTCTCCGACTGACCGGTGCCGAACCCGTCGCGCGCGTCGCCGGCCGCGTCGTCACGACTTCGAACGAGCCGGTCTCGACGGCGCTGATCCGCGTCTCGCGCCGCATTCGCACGGTGGACGGAAGCCGCAGCTTCCGGAGCGCGCCGATGGAGTTCTTCGCGTCGACCGACGCCGAGGGCCGGTTCGCGTTCGACGCGCTCGCATTCGACGGAACGACGCTGCTCTTGAACGGCGCCGGCGTTCCATCGGCGCAGTCACGCGCGCTCGCCGACGAGCCCGATCTCGAAGACATCCTCTTCGTCGTGCCGTCCATCTGCCACCTGCGCGTCTTCCTCGATTCGAATCCCGACGAGGCGACGTCGTTTTCGATCCAGGACGCCGAGGGCAACGCGCTGAACCTCAGCTTCATGCGCGGCAGCGTGACGTTGGGGGCGGAGGTGATCAGCCTCGAAGCGGGCGAGTCTCCGCTCACCCAAACGGACGACTCGGCGCGCTTCCTCGTGCTCTATCGTCGCAACGACGAGGTGAGTCGTGTCCCGCTCGAGCTCGTCGCGGGTCAGGTCAACGAGATCCGCCTCTGAGCGCGCGACCTCGGACGTCTACGGGCGCGTGAAGGGTTGGGCCGCTTCGTACAGTGCGAGTCGTTCGCGGTAGCGCCGCACGATTCCGCGCGTGCGCGCGGCGGTTCCGAGTCGGATGGCGCGTTGCTCGGCGCGTACCGCGTCGTCGAAGCGGCCGACCTGCGCGTACGCCGCGGCGAGCACGTCCATCTCCTTCGCGCTGTTGCTCCGCGTCCACTGGACGGCGAGATCGGCCAGGCGCACGGCCTCCGGTCCGTTGCGGCGCGCCGCGTCGGGGCACGTCGCCAGGAACCAGGCGAGCTCGCCCGTGAGGTCGATCGACTTGGGGCGGGCGGCGAGCCCGTCGCGGAGCGCCTTCTCCGCGAGCTCGAACTGCGCACGCGCGAAGTGCGACCCCGCGAGCCGCACGACGAGGTCGTCGCGCGTGTCGTCGAGCGCGAGCGCCTGCCGCCACGCCGCCTCCGCGCCGTCGACGTTGCCGAGCTGCTCGAGCGCGCAGCCGAGTTCGGCGTAGGCGTCGACGCTCCGCGGATCGAGCTCGGTCGCGACGCGAAACTCACGCGCCGCCTCGTCGAAGCGCTTGGCTCCCGCGAGGGCCCGCGCGTAGCTCGAACGGAAGTCGGGCATCGCCGGCTGCGCCGCGACGGCGCGCGCGAAGAGCTCGAGCGACTCGTTCGTCTCCTCCCGCTGGGTCAGCACGAGCGCCAAGTGATGCAGCACCGTGCCGCTGTCCGGATGCTGCTCGAGCGCCACGCGCAGAACGGCTTCGGCGTCGTCGCGGCGCCCCATCTGTTGGTACGCCGTCGCGAGGTTCGAGCGCGTGTCGACGTAGCCGGGATGGTCGGCCAGGATGAGCTCGAACTGCTCGGCGGCGAGCTCGAACCGCTCCTGCCGCATGTGCGTGTGTCCGAGCAGGTTGCGCACCGCCTCCTCGTTCGGGTTCACCTTCAGGAAGTGATTCTTCAGCAGCGCCTCCGCCTCGTCGAGGCGACCGGTGTCCCACATGTTGCGGATGCGGCGGGTCATCACCGAAGACGCGCGCATCGTGCGTCGTAGCTTGCGCTTGATCGGGTCGTCGGGCGTGAACTCGGACTGCCGTTGCCCGTAGAGGCGCAGGTGCTGCGCCGCCTCTTCCATCCGTCCCACGCTGCGCAAGAGCATGGCGAGCTCGTAGTGCGCCGACGCGAAATTGGGCTCGAGCTCGACGGCCTTCTCGAAGCGCGCGATCGCTTCCTCCGGGCGGTCGTCCATCGCGGCGCAGCGTCCGAGCCCGGCGTACGCCGATGCGAGGTTGGGGTCGAGTTCGATCGCGCGCTGGAAGTGCTCGATCGCGCGTGGGCGCTCCGTCTCGACGAGCAGGTCCGCGAGCTCGACGCTCGCGGGTGGATACTCGCGCAGCTTGATCGCTTTCTCGAACGCCTCGATCGCGGGCCCGAACGAACTCGCGCGCTTGTAGCTCAGGCCGGCGTAGTACCACCAGCGGAACGGGCTCTTCTTGTCGAGCTCCGCTGCGCGCACGAAGCACGCGGCCGCCGCGTGGTTGAACTTGTAGCCGAAGTAGACCTTGCCGAGGTCGCCGACGGTCGACGCGTTGTCGGGTGCGTCGAGGGCGAGCGCCTTGACGGTCTCGATCTCCTCGCGGACGTCCTCGGACAGCGTCTCGATGTTGACGGCCGGGGGCCAGACCTCGTCTTGGTGCTTCTCGATTTCGAGCGCGTGAGTGGGCACGGACGCGAGCAACGCCGCGATCCCTGCACGGCGCGCGTCGCGCGCCAACCGAAGAGCGCTACTCGGTTTCACCCGACTCCCCGGCGTCCGTCGACGCGTCCCGATCCGGTGGGCGCACGCGAACGGTGGCGAACGTGCGCGCCTCGAGGCCCTCGACCGAGACGACGCCGCGCCCCGGGAAGGACACGGATGCGGCGCGGAGCGACAGCTGGTCCGACCAGCCGAAGTGCGCGCGCGGGTCGCGCGCCGAGCAGTAGCTCGTGTCCGTGCGAATCGTACTCATGAGCGTCGTGCCGTCGGAGAGCTCGATGCGCAGGCTCGCGCCGTACGCGTCGCGCCCGAGCGCATCGTCGATCACGCGCACCACCAGCCAGTTCGACGGCCGCGCGAAGTCGTTGCGCAGCAGGCGCGCGGGACCGCTGCTGTTCGTGACGACCAGATCGATGTCGCCGTCGTTGTCGATGTCTCCGGCCGCGACGCCGCGGCTGACTTCGGAGAGCGCGAGCGCGGCTCCCGCGGTCACCGAGTGATCCACGAAGCCCCTCGCGCTCTGCATCATCAGTTGGTTGGGTTGGCGATAGGGGTACGGATCGTCGCCTTGGGACTCCTCGATCGAAACGGCGCCGTTCGCGATGAACAGGTCGAGCCTGCCGTTGTGGTCGAAGTCCGCGAACGCGGTGCCGAACCCGGTCGCGAAGCGACTGGGCGCGCCGAGACCCGCGCGCCCGGTGCGATCCGTGAAGAACCCGCCGCCGACGTTCTCGTACAGCGTGTTCGTCTCGCCCGCGAGGTGGGTCACGAAGATGTCGTCGTCGCCATCGACGTCGAAGTCGCCGACGGCCACGCCCATGCCCGCTTCGGCCTGACCCGCGTTGTTCACCGAGGCTCCGCTCAGGAGTCCGGCGTTCTGGAAGCGCCCCCGATCGTTCATCCAGAGCTGGTTCGGGTCGCCGTCGTTCGCGACGTAGATGTCCAGCCAGCCGTTGCCGTCGAAGTCGGAGACCCCGACTCCGAGTCCGTGCCCGTACTCGCGGAAGATGCCGACGGCCTGCGAGACGTCCTCGAACTTGCCCCCTCCGAGGTTGCGGTACAGGTGATCCGGCACGGCCGGGTACGCGTCGGGGCCGCAGTAGTCGTGTCGCCCCGACGTGCCCTGGCAGTTCTTGTCGGTGGCGGTCGAGTACTCGGCGTAGGCGGCGACGAAGAGGTCGAGCAGACCGTCGCGATCGTAGTCGAGGAACGACGCGCTCGTCGTCCAGCGCGTATCGGCCAACCCGGACTCCGCGCTGCGATCCGTGAACGTGCCGTCGCCGTTGTTCACGTACAGGACATCCGCGCCGAGGTTCGTCACGAAGAGGTCGACGTCGCCGTCGTTGTCGATGTCTCCGGTCGCCACACCTTGCGCGTAACCGGTGTCGCCCGTGCCCGACTCCTCGGTCACGTCCGTGAAGCGCAGCTTGCCCGTCCTGTCCGAGGAAACGAGCTCGTTGCGAAACAGGCGGTTGCGCGGCGGCAACGGAACGCGCGGAGGGAAGACCGTGTCCTCGATGGTCTTCGCCGGATTCAGGACGTCGCCCTGTAGGAAGTAGACGTCGAGGTCACCGTCGTTGTCGTAGTCGAGCAGCGCGAGTCCGGCGGACGACACTTCGGGGAAGTAGAACTCGCCCGTGCTGCCGAGGAAGTGCTCGAAGACGAGCCCGCTCGCCGCGGCGACTTCGGTGAAGGTCGGCGTCGCGATCGCGTCGCGTTCATCGTCGTGGGGAGAAGCTGCGACCCGAGCTGAGCTGAGACTCCAGCTCGTGGAAGCGATCGCGACGACGGCGAAGACGACGAGCGCCGATGCCGTCGAGCGAGGGGTGGTCGCACGACTGCCAGGCATTCAGGGGGGGGCAGGAGACCGGCGCAGTACCGGGGCCTTACGCCCAGTCTACATCCGACCGGCGCCCAGCGGTCCATCCGCGCGCGGATTCAGGGGCGAGCGAGGCAGTAGAGCCAGCGCTCGCCGCGCAGGAAGAGCGCGTCCCCGATGGCCACGGGAGACGCGCTGAGGCGGTCGTCGAGGGCGTTGCGCGCCAAAACGCGCGGGGGCGTGTCCGGATCGGCCTCGTGGCTCAGCACGACGGTCAGCCCGGAGCGGTCCACCACATAGAGCCGCGCGGGGTCCGAGGCGACGCCGAGCGGCGAGGCGTAGACGTCCCGGACGCCGTCGATGCGGAGCGAGCGCGTGCGCTGCACGCCGGTCTCGGGATCCAGGCGCGCGACGATGCCCTGGTAGTGCTGCAGGATGTAGACCCCGTCGTCGAACGCGAGCGGCGACGGCACGTACGGCGTCGACCGCCGTCGAACCCAGGCGACCCGATCCGTGCTGCTGATGTCGCCGCGCGCACCGTCGAGGCGGATGGCGAGCATCGCCTGCTTCTCGTAGCTGCTGGCCGCGAACACGAGGCCGTTCGAGACGACCGGAGTCGCGACCACGTTGTGGGAGAGCCCCGCGCACTCCCAGACCACGGAGCCGTCCTCGAGGTCGTATGCGCGGATCCGATTCGTGCCGGCCACGATCACCTGCGCGCGCCCGTCGTGCTCGACGATCACGGGAGATGTCCACGATGTGACCTCGTCGCGCTCGGCGCGCCAGCGCTCCTCGCCCGTGCGCTTGTCGAGCGCGAGGACGAACGAACCCTGCTCGTGGTCCCAATTGACGACCAGCGTTTCGCCGAAGAGCGCGGGCGAGCTGCCCTCGCCGTGTCCGTGCTTGGTCTGCATGTGCCCGATGTCGAAGCTCCAGACCACGTCGCCCGCGGTGTCGAGCGCGAACAGGCCGGCCGACCCGAAGGGCGCGAAGACGTGCTCGCCATCCGTCACCGGCGAAGCCGACGCGTACGTCCCCGTCGCGTGACCGCCTTCGTGCGGAACCGCCTCGCGCAAGGTGCGCGTCCACAGGACTTCGCCCGACGCCGCGTCGATCGCGAGCGCGAGGAACCGATGGGCCTGCGTGACTCTGATGTTGTCGTGCGCGCCGGGCGCGTCGTCCGGAAGCGGGGCGAAGGGCTCGCCGATCGGGACGGCCGCCGTCACGTAGACGACGCCGTTCGCGACGACCGGGGTCGAATGACCGAGCCCGGGGAGCGCGGTCTTCCAGCGCACGTTCGCCTGTTCGCTCCACTCGATCGGCGGGTTCGCGTCCGGAGCGATGCCGGTGCCGAGCGGTCCGCGCCATCCCGGCCATTCGACGGTCGCGTACGTCGCGGTGCTCACGCTCGAGTCCTGCGTCTGCGCGGACCCGCCGCCACACGCCGTCAGCGCGGCGAGCCCGATCGCGATGATGCGCTTCACTTCGCGTCCCGCTTCGCGAGGAGTCCCTCGATGCGTTGCAGGCTGTCGCGGATCGAGACGAGCACTTCACCGTTCGCGTCGAGCGTCGCATCGGTCGGCGCGGGCCGCGGCGCAGCCGAACCGAAGCCGACGACTCGATCGCGCGCGTCGAGCACGGCGTCGCGGAACTCGAGCGCGTCGACGATGCCCGCGAGCGACGCATCGGCTTGCCCCTGGGGCGCGGCGGCCCCGGCGGTTTCGATCTTCAACGACGCGAGGCCGAGGTACCGGAGCAACGGACCCTCGTTGACGGTGAGGTCCTGGATCTTGTCGAGCGGGATGTTCTTCTCGACGCGGAAGATGTAGCCCTTGCGGACGTGCAGGCCGCGGTCGGTCAGGTCGCACTGCAGCCGCTCGAAGCCGAGCCGGCACACGCGCTGACCGAAGCCGAGCAACCAGAACGGCAGCACGATCCAGCCGACGACCGTGACGACGCACAGGATGATCCCGTGGACCCACCAATAGAACTTGAGCTTCTCGTCGAAGACCGCTGCTCGCAGGACCGTTTCGTTGCGCATGGTTCGTCTCTTGGCTCAGGGTTGCGCCCAGCCGCGCGCTCGTTGCACCGCGTCGCGCCATCGCTCGATGCGCGCGCCGCGTTGCTTCGGACGCATGTTCGGCCGGAACTCGCGATCGAGGGCCCAGTTGCGCTCGACGTCTCGTTGACTCTTCCAAACGCCGACCGCGAGGCCGGCCAGGTAGGCGGCGCCGAGCGCGGTGGTTTCGCTCACCCTCGGGCGTACCACTTTGCGGCCGAGGATGTCGGCTTGGAACTGGAGCAGCGCGTCGTTGAGGCTCGCGCCGCCGTCGACGCGCAATCCGCGCACGGGAACGCCGGAGTCCTTCGCCATCGCCTGGGCGACGTCGAGCGACTGGAAGCACATGGCTTCGATGGCCGCGCGCGCGATGTGTCCGCCCGTCGTGCTCCGCTCGATCCCGACGATCGTCCCGCGCGCGTACGGATCCCAGTGCGGCGCGCCGAGACCGACGAACGCGGGCACGAACGCGACGCCGCCGTTGTCGGGCACGGATGCGGCGAGCCGCTCGACGTCGCTCGACTCGCGCAGGATCCCGAGTCCGTCGCGCAACCACTGCACCGCCGCGCCGCCGACGAACACGGAACCCTCGAGGCAGTACGTCACCTTGCCGCCGATGCGCCACCCGATCGTCGTGAGCAGGCCGTTCTTCGAGCGCACGGCGTCGGCGCCGGTGTTCATGAGAAGGAAGCAACCGGTGCCGTAGGTGTTCTTCACCATCCCGCGGCGGAAGCAGCCCTGTCCGAACGTCGCCGCTTGCTGATCCCCCGCGACGCCGGCGATCGGGATCGCGCGACCGAACAGCTTCGGATCGGTCGTGCCGAAGTCGCCGCTCGAGTCGCGCACCTCTGGCAACATCTCGCGCGGTACGCCGAGGATCTTCAGCAGCCCGTCGTCCCAGTCGAGCTTGTGGATGTCGTAGAGCAGCGTGCGGCTGGCGTTGCTCGGATCCGTCGCGTGCACCGCGCCGTTCGTGAGGCGCCAGAGCAGGAACGTGTCGATCGTCCCGGCGAGGATCTCACCGCGGTTCGCTCGGCGACGGAGCACCGGATCGCGGTCGAGCAGGTACTTGATCTTCGTGCCCGAGAAGTACGGGTCGAGAACGAGCCCGGTCTTGCGACGGAACTCGCGCTCGAGTCCGTCCGCCTGGAGGCGCTCGCAGATCTTCGACGAGATGCGGCTCTGCCACACGATCGCGTTGCCGATCGTGCGTCCGCCGTCGCGCTCCCACAGGACGATCGTCTCGCGCTGGTTCGTGATGCCGATCGCCGCCACGTCGCGCGCCGCCAGCTTCGCGCGCTTCAACGCGGAGCGCGCGGTCGAGAGCTGCGTCTTCCAGATCGCTTCGGGGTCGTGCTCGACGTGCCCGGGCGAGGGGAAGAGCTGCGGGAACTCTTTCTGCGCCGAGTGCTTCGCGGATCCGCGCTTGTCGAACAGGATCGACCGACTCGACGTCGTCCCTTGGTCGAGCGCGAGAACGAGCTTCGCCACGCTCAGCGGGACGCGCTTCTCGCGATCCAGTCGTCGAAGAACGCGCGGTCCTTCGGTCGCTCGTCGACGTGCGCCGCGAAGTCGTCGCGGCAGTGCGTGTTGCAGAAGCCGACCGTGTATCCGCGATAGGTCGTGAGCGAGTCGGCGGAGACGGGCTTGCCCGAACGCGGGCAGGTCGTGTTGATCGCCTCGGCGTCGTGAACGTCGGCGGTGCGCGTTCCGACGCAGCCGGTAAGGCACAGGACGGCGGCGAGGAGCGCGCCGAGGAGTCGTCGTTGTTTGTTCATGGGCTCGCCCGTTCGGTGGGGAAGAAGCAGCATAGCCGGGCGCGCCGCCCGGTCCTCAGCCCTTCTTCGCCTCGGCCATGCGGCGCGCGATCTCGTCCTCGGAGACGTCCTCGATGTGCGTCGCGATCCACCACAGGTTGCCGGCGGGATCGGTGACGCCCGCGGATCGGTCGCCGTAGAACTCGTCGTTCGGTTCGCGTACGGATGTCGCGCCCGCCGCGATCGCTTGCGCGTAAACCGCGTCGATGTCGGGGACGTACATATGCATGAAGTTCGTCCTCGCCTTCCACTCCTCCGACGCGCCGCCGAGCATCACCATCGAGTTGCCGATGCGCAGCGCCGCGTGCATGACGCTTCCGTCGGGAAGCGCGGTGCGGTGGACTTCGACCGCGCCGAACGCGTTCGCGAGGAAGGCGATCAGCGCCGCCGGATCATCGACCGTGTAGTAGGGGGTGAGCGTGTGGTAGCCGTCGGGAACAGGGTTCGTGCTCATGGGTTCTCGCGTGTGTTTCGGGGCCGAGAGGGCGTGTGCGCGTAAACGACCTGTTCGCGACGGTCGCGACGCTCGGCGCATCGTCGGCACTCGCTAGACTGGTCGCGTACCCGTCCCTCCCGACCACAGTATCGCCCCAGCAGGAGAAGTCATGTCGAACGAAGAGTACGTCCCGCCGCAGCCCACCGCCGAGCACAACCGCCTCATCGAACACGCCGGAACCTGGAACGTGCAATGCTCGTTCTACATGGACCCGGCCCAACCTCCGATGGAAGTCGAGGGCAAGGAGACCGTCGAGTCGTTCGGCGCGTTCTGGTCGACGAGTGTGTTCGAGGCGAACATGTTCGGCGCGCCGTACCAGGGACGGGCGACGCTCGGATACGACCCGGAGGCGAAGCAGTACGTGTCGACCTGGATCGACACCATGTCGCCGATGTTCTTCCACTTCACGGGGAACTTCAACGCGGACGGCACGGTGCTCGAGATGTCCGGTGACGGCTACGACTGCATGACCAAGCAGATGACGAGCTACCGCACGGTCGAGGAGCACAAGAGCCCCGACGAGCGCGTCTTCGAGATGTTCATGAAGATGCCGGACGGCTCGGACGTGAAGATGTTCACGCACGTCTACACGCGCGCGAAGTAGGCGCGGGCGCTCGGCCGTTCTCGGCGTTCCCTTAAGGCACACTCGAGAAGCGACGCACGGAGCGATTGGGGAGCCGAACTCGGCTCCCCGTCCTCCTCTCCCTGTCCCCTGCCCAGGAATTCGCCATGGTCGTCGAGCTCTCCCAACTCTGGTTGCCGATCCTCCTCTCCGGAGTCGCCGTCTTCTTCCTCGGCTTCCTGATGTGGATGGTCTTCCCGCATCACCGAAGCGATTGGCGCCCGTTGCCGGACGAGGACAGGGTGATGAAGACGCTGCGCGAACTCGGTGTGGGCGGTGGGCAGTACACCTTCCCGCACTGCAGCGGTCCGGCGCAGATGAAGGACCCCGAGTGGATCGCGAAGTACAACGCCGGTCCGAAGGGGTTCCTGGTGCTCAAGCACGACGGACCGGAGAGCATGGGCAAGAGCATGATGACGTCGTTCCTGTTCAACGTCATCACGGCGATGGCGGTCGCCTACGTCGCGTGCCAGACGCTCAGCGCCGGCGCCGAAGGCCTCGACGTGTTCCGCTTCACCGGAACGGTGGCGTTCATGACGAACTCGTTCGGGTTGGTATGGGGCGCGATTTGGTTCGGTCGCACCTGGTCGAGCACACTCAAGGAGATGGGGGACGGCTTCGCGTACAGCGTCGTGACCGCGCTCCTGTTCATGGCCTTCTGGCCCGGAGCCTGACATGACGAGCACCGAGTTTCGGCGCCCGGCGCCCGGCGACTACGTCGAGTACTACGAGACGTACGTCTCCAAGGTCACGACGCCCGATGTCGTCGGCTTCCTGCACGAGCAGCGCGACGAGGCGCTCGCGCTCTTCGCCGAGATCCCCGACGAGAAGGCCGACTACCGCTACGCCGAGGGCAAGTGGTCGACCAAGCAGGTGCTCGGCCATGTCGTCGACGCCGAGTGGGCGTTCACGGGACGCGCGCTGTGGTTCGCGCGCAACGCGGGCTCTTCGATGCCGGGCATGGACCCCGACGACTTCGTTCGCGGAGGCAACTTCGAGGCGCGCGAGCTCGCGGGTCTCGCCGCGGAGTTCGGGCACGTGCGCGCCGGCAACCTGATCCTGTTCGAGAGCTTCGACGACGAGATTCTCGAGCGCCGCGGCGAAGCGTCGGGGTGCGCGTTCTCGGTGCGCGCGCAGCTCTTCATCATCGCCGGGCACGTCCAGCACCACCTCGGAGTGCTGCGCGAGCGCTACCTCTGATTCCGCTCGAGCCCGGATCATTCATGAGGCTTCACCGAGATCGACGCAGCTACGCGCCATCTCAGCACTTCCCTCCCTCGCCGGGTTCGACGACCCGTCGAGGTCGCCTGCACGCGCTTCGGTGGCGAAGCGCTGATCTGGCGCACATCCGCGTCGATCTCGGCCAAGCCTCATGAAGAACCCGCTCTAGGAGCCCGGCCCAGCGGCCGATAGTCGTTGGGTCATGACGAGTGGATCGCTGTCGAGTTCGGCGCACGACGCGGCGCCGCGCGTGCTCGGACTGCCCGAGCACTGGTTCTTCCTGCTCGTCGGCGCGGTCACCGCGCCCGTCTTCGCGCTGACGCCGCTGCTGTCCTTCATGGGATGGTTCGTCGGGTCGATCGCGCACGAGCTCGGACACACGCTCGTCGCGTGGTTCTTCGGCATTCCGTCGTTCCCCGCGATTCGCCTCGACGGTCACGCCGCGACCGTGCACGAGGAGCCCGTGTTCTTCTTCGCCGTCGTCCTCTGGATCGCGCTCGTCGGGGGCGCGACGCGCGTCGGCACGGGACGTGTGCGCATCGCGGCGGTCGCGGTCGCGCTCGTCGGTTATCCGCTCTTGACGTGGACCTCGGCGCAGCCGTTGCTCGTCCTCGCCGGCGGACACCTGACCGAACTCGCGATCGGCGCCGTGTTCCTGTGGCGCGCGATGACCGGCGGGTTCACGGCTTCCGTCGCGGAGCGCGGCCTGTACGGAACGATCGGCTGGCTGCTCGTGGGGACGAACGTGGTGCTCACCGCGCGCCTCGTCGTCAGCGATCAGGCGCGCGACCTCTATCGCGGCAGCGGGTCGTTCGGATTGACCAACGACTACATCCGCATCGCGAACGGGTTCGCCGAAGGCTCGGTGCCGTTCGTCGCCGGCGTCATGACGCTGGTCGGAATCGGCGTCGTCGTCGCGACCGTCCTCGCCGCGCGGCCGTTCGTCGGTCGCTAGCAGCCCGTGGTGAAACTCACGCCAGC
>JAJDEV010000277.1 GCA_029259605.1 Planctomycetota bacterium
GCCGCTTGCGCGATCGAGGAGGCCGTGCAAGGCTGCATCTGTGGCCGTGCTCGCCGCGCAGCCGTCCGCGAGGCCGTGCTGCAAACCATGGAACGCTTTGAAGTCATCACCCGAACCCGAGGCCGCGTGTCGTGAGGGCCGTCGAAACCGGAAAGGGTTTACGGTGCAGCACACCGCGGGCCCTCCTGGCGGGTACCCCGACGCTGACGATCCCCTCGGGCTTAACGCGTCAATTGGACAAATTCTCGGCGGGAAGACTAAGTTTCTGCACGTTGAAGGCGTCGCCGTCTGCGACCTAGCGAAGAGGATGAACTTGGATACGATCGTCCTGAAGGACGATTCGGGTCACACGTACCCAAAGAAGATCGGCGGGTCAGTTATCTGTTACGGGGGCGTTCCGTATGCTTGCAACTTTCAGTACAAATCAGACATCAAGCAAGAGGTGCCCAATGCTACCGACGAAGAACTTGAGGAGATTACCGAGATGGTGGCGAAATGTGCCTACGCGCACGAGCGGGGCCACATAGACGACTCGACAAATGCATGCTCCACGGAAGACCCAGGTTCCATTACCGCGCCAAAATGGAGTGGCCTTGGGATGTCAGAGGAAGAGGGGCTGGAGTCCGAGCTGCGCCGGGGGGCTGAAGAAGTTGACTGCCTAGGTAACCATACCTGCAAGACGCAGGCATGTCGAGTCTACAAGAAGAAGCGCATAAAGACCTTGATGGAGTTTCTTAGGAAGACAGAGGAGGCGCTTGATGCTCTTCAAAACGGACGATAGAGCCAAGTTCTGTGCGCTATTGGCATTCGTTCTTGCGGTAGCCGCGCGGGCCTGGGGGCAGTCAGGGCAGCTCGGTGAGCCGGAATCCTCGGGTGCCGTGGTGCAGCGCAGTTGGCACTCTCCACTGCGCGAGGCCAGGCTTACTGTCTCTTACGATATTGACGATGCGGATGCGAACGCGCTTTTTAGCGTAACTCGATTCGGGCGAATGTTGTGGGAGAGTCGTCACCCCTGGGTAGCACTTCGCGCTGATGTCTCCGACGACGGATCAGTCGCTGTCGTTGTCAGCCCTGCAACGGGGGATCGTGCGAGATTGCCGTTGGTGGGCCTCTTCGCCAATGACGGTCGATTGGAGTTCTGTCGCTCCCTGCCAGGCGGATCGCCCCAACTTGAGGGCTTGATCTACATGCCCCGTGAAGGCGTCGTGTTCGTGAGAGTGCGGAATCCGACAGGATCCGAGAAGTGGTTGAGGCTTGATTGGAAGAATCCCGACCTGTGCCTCACTATCACAAGGGACGCGAGCCCGAGATGTGAGCATGCGACGTGCCTTTTCGCGCAGCGTATCCCGGCAACGCCCTTGATCGTGTCTCAATGGGGCTGCGCTGACGACGACCTAGGAAACAGGAGATACTCCGTGGTGGTTGAGGATTCTGCGCTGAATGAGGTCTGGAGGCGCGACTTTGAAGCGGGTTTCCTCGATAAGCTAGATCATTACGAGTCTGTTGTGAGGGTTGACGGAGCCGCGGCGTTCACTCTTCGAATCGGTAAGCCGGAATTGAACGCGGACGAGTATTACAAAGTTGTCAGAGCCGAGGAAGAATGGAGTGTGCTCGCCACTGACTCTCAGACGCGCTCTGTCGAACGGCCTTTGGGTCGTCGTCGGCGCATCTCACCCGATACTTTGAAGGAGTTGCCGAGTCGTTATCTCGTCCGCCCGGCTGGGCTCGACATCTCTCGCGTTGATTGGGCCGGACCTCCAGTTCACTTCTCTCACGACGACCGCATTCTGGTCTTCGACACCGAACGGAAGGTCTTGTGTGAATTCGATTCGGCTGGATCATTTGTGCGCGATTACCACTTTCATGGCGACGATCTCCAAGCTGTCAAGGCATCCGGGTTGGACTTGGCGCTCGACTGGATAATTACTGATCAAGCTGGACGTGTTTGGGCATCGCTGTCCCGGGGCCGGCGCGCGATGCACGGCGTCCAGTGGGAGGCTGATGGAACGCGCATCGGCTCGTTTTCTTGGGACGACTCAGGCACTTTAGATGATTGGTGCTTCGTAGGCGGTGGGAACCGCTGGCGCCTCGGCCTGAAAAAGGCGTCGTTGGTGGGGCGGGATCTAGTACCCGTCGCAACGATTGAGGCGCACGATGCTCCACCTTGGTTCGGTGAGTTCGACTCGATAGCTGTTGATTCGACGGGTGTGGTCGCGCTGCGAGAGACGATATTGAACGATGACGTCGGCGTGCTCGCACAGCTCGTTCGCTGGTTCGACCCAGACGGTTCGACTCTGCGCACGACCGACGTCGAGCCGTTTGGGGCACGTCGAGGGACGATTGCGCTTGGCCGCAGGTATTACGCGGTGCCAAGCTCTCGGGGTGCTGCGGTTGTCTCGCGAACTTCCAACTCGGTTGCTTATGCCGAGTCACGCGATTCGTTGAGTGACATGACGTTCTCATCAGACGGGACGGAGTTTTGGGCGTTCGCGTTTGGGTCTGCGATTCTACGACGTTGGCAAGTTTCCGCCGGTGGCGATTGAGTCGGCTGGTCGGTTCGGCGGGACCTCGCGTGTCAGCTTCCCAAGCTGAATGTCGAGGGTTCGAGTCCCTTCGCCCGCTCCATGGCTCCGACGGAGCGCGGGATGCTGGGGGTGCAGGGTGTGTGCCGAAGCGAGCGATGACAGGTACCGATGATGGCAGTCGGTTGGTTGCCGAAAGAGCCCCTCGTCGGTTTGGTCTCCTTTGGGCAGTCGGGATCACGCTGATCGTGATACTCGTTCCGCTGGGGTGGTGGGCCTCCTACCTCACGGAGCTTCAGGCGACGAGGAGATCCGTGGCGGCCTATGTCGAGGTAGAGTTCTCGACGCTGTTGGATTTGCTTGAGCGGAAGGAGCGCGCTGCGGAGGAAGAGGATTACGACGAGCTTCGCTCCATCCTCCTCGCTTTGGACCAGGCACTCGCCGACCCGCGGTTGTTGACCGTCACGAGGTCCGTCAAGGGAGAGCGTTCACTCTCGGGGCTCAAGCGCGGGCCGTTTCCTCACTCGGTGATTGTCGGTCCATTCTCCGGGGAACCCAAGCCGGGCGAGCCATGGGTCATTCTGATGGAGAGCGTGGGCTCCGGGCCAGACGTCGCCACGTACCAGTGCAAGTTCGGAAGCGCGGAGTACTGGATAACGATCGATCGCTCAGACGTAGGTCGGGCTCGATAGAACTCCTGTGATCCCGCGCCCGTGGGGTCCCAAGACTCGGCCGGGACCTAGGTCCGTTTGGTTCGAGGAGTTGCCAGCGTTCGACGGGCTCGATTCCGGCCGTCGAACGAGCCCGGAAGCGCCGTTCGTGGCGAAGGGCAGGTCGCGACTTCGATTCTGACCTCGGACTGATCGCGGAGCGCGGCTCTACGCGGCGCGGCGATAGCTCTTGAGGAGCCCGCCGAGTCTCTCGTCGCAGACGACGTCGCCGTCGTTTGCGACGTCGTCACCGTCTATGCGCTCGTTCCCGATACCCTGATGCGGGCGCTCGCTGTGGTAGTGCACGACGTACTGGTCGATCGCCCGTCGCAACGAGTCCTCGCCGAAGAAGATCATGCGGTCGAGACACTCGGATTTGATCGAGCGCACGAACCGCTCGGCGTAGGCGTTCGCGTTCGGAGCCTGCAGCGGTGTCCGAATCGTCTCGATCCCGGCGTCTTCGATCACGGTCCGGAAGCGTAGTGAGTACTTCGAGTCGCGGTCGTGGATCACGTATCGACAGCCCTCGAGGAATGCCCGCGCTCCCCAAGTGGCCTGTCCCATGAACCAGTCGGTCGGGTTGCGCGTGATCCCAGCGACGTGGACGCGACGACTCTTCAGTTCGAGGAAGAAGAGGACGTAGAAGGTCGCCAGCCCTCCCCCACTCTACACCTCGACGCTGAAGAAGTCCGTAGCCGCGACCTGGCCCCAGTGTGCCCGGAGAAACGTCCGCCACGACGACGGGCGGTCCGGAGCGGGTTGGATGCCGTTCGCCTTCAGGACGCTCGCGATCGTACTCGGAGCGACGCGATGCCCGACCTTCCGGAGCTCGCCCTGGATCCGGCAGTAACCCCACGACGGATTGTCGGTCGCCATACGGACGATCAGCGCCGCGATCACCTTCATGAGGCCGGGCCGACCGACGCGCTTCGCCGGATGCGTCCACTTCGCCGCGATCAGGCGGCGGTGCCAGCGCATCAGCGTGTCGGGCGTCACGATGGTCGCGACGCGATCGAGCGTTTCGCGGCCGAGTAACTTGGCCTTCGCAGCCAGTCGTCGGCGCTGGTCGCACCCGAAGGGGGTAGGTCGTGGGTCGCATCCGGCCATTCTAGGTGCGGCGAACGGCCCGGAATGACGCCGACAACTCGGCGGCCGAGTTTATGGACCCCACGCCCACGCCCACGCCCACGCTTCCTATCCGAGCGACCAGATCTACGGCACTTCCCACTTTGCGCCGTCGCCGAAGCCCATCGCCGACCATTCATCGGCACCAATCAACCTCGAACTACCGGGGTCGAGGACGCCGTCTCTGTTCGCGTCCTGCAGAAGGAGCCATGAGGCTCCGTCCGGGCTCGGATTCAAGCTGGCAAAGAGATACACGTATCCGTGATCGGTGTGGTCGCCGAACATCCAGTCTTCATAATCGCCCAGCAGGCCAGGTTCAGTTTCGACTCCTGGGGAAGCGGACGCCGAGAGAATCAGCACGAGCCCCCCTGATTGGGTGTCGAGCTCGTATAGATCGCGGCTGCTGTTGAACAACACGAAGACGCGCGACGGTATTGCCTGATTCGGAAACAGCGACCGGACGTTCTTCCTTCCGGCGACATTGGCCTCGTAGAGAGTCGTCTTGCTCGCGATCGGAATGAGCGTCTTCGGATAGGTCCAGGTGGCGGATACTGGATCCCATTGAGGCGCGGGAAGAGCCGAGTTCGTGTCGAGCTGCCAGACCTGTATTCGCGTTTTGCCTTTTATCGTGAGGCCTCCGACGCACACCATATCGGACCCAAGCCCGGTTGTCGCCGTCGGCCAGAACCCGACGGCTTTCGTGTCGGTCGTGTGGAGCGACGGGCCATCCGGGAAGTCCCGTCGCCACTGCAAGTAGACCTCCCGGCTCAACACGTTGCTGTTGACCGCGCCTACAACCTCAGCGTAGCTGACGAGAACACGCGAAGGCGTCTTTCGCGGGAGAAGCAACTCCGTCGGCGGCGGAATCGTCTGAGGAGGAGGAAGAGGCGTGGGAAGCTGTTGTGCCGCGGCGAGCGATGCGAGCTGAATCAACGCGAGTGAGCTTGCGATGCTGCGGCAGACGGAAGGGCACTGTCTTTTCTTCATTTCGGCCTCCGATCGATAGAATCCACGCGTGTTTGGGCCTGCGAGTACGGGTGCTACTGACCCTCTGAGCACGAGAATCCCGGGCAAGTACCGCCCTGAGCAGATTGCTTTGCGAGAATCTGTTCCGATGCGGAAGGTAGCGAGGAGGCGCCAGGACAGTCGCTCTGACGACACGCATCGCTGCTCTTCGTTGCGGCTGCCAACGCGTCGTTCCACATTTGACACCACTCCGCAGAGGACGGCGCGGGGTCATCGCAGGCACGCTCCAAGATGTCGACCGCAGACTGGACGATAATGTCGTTGTGATTGCAGTCGCCGCACGGGTTCGGTTGGCGGGATCCGCTGCCAGGCGCATGTGGCAAATAGAGGGCAGTTGACGGGTCGGTGTCGTAAATAGTCGATGAGTGATACGGATACGACAGTACGTTTAGCCAGTGCTCATACTCGTGCTTCAGAGTAATAGCTCCCAGCCAGGCGGGATACGTCGGATTGATTGCGATAGTAGTGCGATCGTGCGTCCCTACTTTTCCGGTCGCGCCGTAGATGTTGCGATCGAGCCATGTGAAGCCGACAGACCCAGTGTTTGCATCGAAGATCCCTTCGAGCGACGCGCGGAGAGTGCCGCCGAACTGGAGTTCTACTTCGTCAAGCATCGCGTCGAGGTGTCGACCGCCGTCATCAGGACTTTCGGTTACGTAGCCGAGGACCTTGCTGTCGCCGACAAGCTTGCGGGACCCCGCGCGCGCGGGGGGAGCTCGCGATCTGGGAGCCCCGGAACCCCTTTGCACCGCCTATCCTCCGCATGCGACGTAACGTCGACAACTCTCGAAATATCCGTGAAACGCGCGCAAAGCTCGCGCTCCACGACTTCGCGCAGCGTCGCGGAGGCCATTCCGCATCCCTTGCATCCGCCCCCGAACGCGACACGAACCTCATCGGCGCAAACATCTACCAACTCGACTGTGCCTTTGTGCTCTCGAAGTATCGGAGCAATGCAATCACTAAGCACTCGTTCAACCTCAGCCGCTCGTGGATCAGAAATGAACATGTGTCGATTGGGATTCTGGAAGCTGAACCCTGACGACCACATGCCCTCGACATAGTCGATCACGGTCCCATCGAGGATCTGAGCCGACTTCGAGTCACAGCAGAATCCAATTCCATCGATCACGGCAGCAACATCCGCTCGGTCGTAGGAAGACTGATCGACAAACTCGAGTTCGTAGCGCTGTTCGACCGGACGCTTCGGGTGGACGACAATCGAGACGAATAGCCGCTCGTCTGTCCGTTCGCTCCGGTACGCCCCAATGATGCTCGAAGCCCGTTCTGTCAACTCGATCAAGGTCATCCCGGCAACCTCCCCGTCTCGATTACTGCAACCGCTCCAGTAGCACGCGGACCGTCGCCCGACTCTCAGGCCGCTCGACTCGGCATGGTGCGTAGCCTCCCCGCTCGACAAGCAAGTAGCCGCTCCCCTCCGGAACGTGAAACGATAATTCACCTTCCACAGTGCTATCCGTAAAAAGGGTCTTTGCTCCGGCCGGATCGCCGGAGGGTATCCACGAGACCCCAACGCCGGGAACGGCTTCGCCACTCAGCGCATCCACACACTCGAGGGACGCTCGCGAGCTCGACGCAACGCGAAAACTGGCCTCGCCAGGTGCAGACAAGACCTGAGGCGCGACCCCCTCGCTCCAACGCTCCACGCCGACCTCTAGTGTGGTCGACGTCAACCCCTGCCATGGAAGCTCAATCACGTAACGCCCACTGCCGTCTGCCTGAGAAGAATACTCCGAAACGACGTCACCATCTGTCAAGATCCGACAATCTACCTGAACTCCTTCCAACGGGCCCGTATCAGAACTCACAGTTCCCCAACAAGATGCGGTAACGTGATCCAAAGCGATGGTCACGTCGTCAGGATGGACGCGTGCTGCGACGCGGAGCGTTTTGGAGATCGACGGTTCTGCCTCAAGTTGCACAAAGACCTCGTGCTCGCCAAGTGCGAGTCCGTCGAGATAGAAGGCACCGTTGTCGTCCGTCCATGCCACTCGGCCTGCCGCAACCACCGAGACTTGAGCCGGAGCAGCCTCGCCATTCGAGAGAACTCGTCCCGCGATAGCCCCCCCGTCCCGCAATTCCAGCTCCAACGGACCAACTCTCGCACCATTGGCAACGTCGATTACATCTGTCAGACGGTGGCACTTGCCCGGGGAGCTCAGCTCAAGCCGAACTCGAGACGAACCACTCATTCCGCCTATGCCTGAAACCTCGAAGACGCCGGCGTCGTCCGTCCTAGCTAGAGTGCCCGTTGCTGCCCCTATGACCGAAACGTCGTAGACTTCACCTTCACCCTCCCGAACCACGAGGCGCACCGCGACAGAAGCAAGGGGCCTTCCTTCGGCATCGCGGACGCGCCCCCACACAACCGCTTCAGGAACGAGAGCGACCTCCACGGGTGAGAGGTTGGTGGCGGCAGCCTTCACGATCGCCCAAGCACCGCAGTAACCCTCCTTCTCCAGGATGAGGCGCCCCTTCTCTCCTTCTAGCAACGGAACGGCCGCAGCGCCATCCACGGATGTCTGTGCAACTAAGCTATCGTCGACCAAGACTTTCACGCCGCTGATTGCCTCTCCCGTCGATTTGTCCGTAACCTCAAGGATCACCTCAACCTCGCGGGGGAGGAATATATCAACAGACGCACCTGCGTCGTCGACCACACACGGATAAGGGAACGCCTGCTTGCCGTCACGCAAGACCAAGAGCAGCAGTTCCCTACCAGGGAGCTCCGAGAAGGCAAACTGGCCAGTCGCATCCGTAGTTGCGTAAGGAACCACTGGGCCTTTAAATGGGGTCACAACGCGACCACGAATGACCACGTCCTCGGCGCCTTCGGCAAGACCATGGATTCTCCCTCTTACAATGACCCCCCTATCGAGGACCACTCGCTCGCCACGGTTCCGCTTGATTCCGGTCACTGTTGACGCGTAGCCCGTCGCCTGAACCAGCAGGACGCATTCTCGCGGAGCACTTTCGTGGCCGAACTCGAAGCTACCTCCGACACGAGTCACGGATTCAGCGATTCTTTCGCCTCGATCGATCAAGGCAACGAGCGCACCTTCAACCCCAACCTGCTCCGGTGACACAACCACCCCCCTAAACGAAGCGTGCAACCGGGGTTGATGCGCCGCCTCCTCAATCTTGGCACCGACGACGGATGCACCGGCGGGCGTCCTCGTCGAGGGCGGACTACTTGGATGAGGTTCCTCGCGCCGAGCCTCGCTCGCGTCTGGCGCGTCCCGTACGTGATCAGGGACGGTCGACGTCCGCGACGGCCACCAGAACACGAGAGCGAGAGACGACCCCACGAGCGCGAGCAATAGCACTAAAGTAAATTGCTTCTTTCTCACTATGACCCCAACAAGCTTCCAACTCCTAGGGCAGACGATCGACAGAGGAATCCGTCGACGCGCCTCCGGCCCCATCCTTACCGTATCTCGACGTAGCAAGCAAGTCGCGCCACACGGGCGGCTCGACGAATCTGTATGCAGTGAGCGCCGAACTCGACGACAGGTTCACGACGTCGACGCCGAGTTCGCCGAATAGAGGGGCGCACATATCCATTGGGCCAGCCCACTCGTCGAGCGCCCCCGACGGCGCCCGCGCCGTATACCTGTGATGATAATGCGAGCCTTTTCCTCTGACGCGCCCGTCGAAACCTATGAGCCCTATGAGCTCAAACCCTAGTATGACAGCTAATTGGACCGCTGCGTGTCCGGAATTCGAAGCGAAACTCGTCTCGGCGAACGATCGGGCGAGGCCTTGCCTGGGAGCGCTGCGTTGGTCACCCAGGGACCAAATCGATCTCGACCGTTGGACTCTAGCCAACAGCGCGTCGCGACCCAACGGCACTTGTGTGAGCACCGGAAACGCCAGCCTCTCAAGCGCAGCAAAGTTCGCCTCTATGAAATCGGGGTCCAGTGCAACACCACCGACGAAGTGCACCACGCTTGCCGCTAGCTTCTCATCAATGCACGCGACATTCGTGCCAATGAATGGGCATGGAGACAGCGCCTCGGCCACTTCAGGACAGACCGAGGGCCCGCCTCCGATCACAACGCACGCGCCACCCGTATACCGCCCTCGCAACGTACGGTCCAGCGCGCGCGACGACTCACTAGGCAACGTTGGACGTGGCATTCGACGTCCTACACTGCGATGTTCGCGCTCGGCGGATCGCACGTAGCATTGTTGGCAGCCTCGGCCGTACACGAGTTGGTCGCTCCTGCCGAGCAGGTGTTGGTCGTGCCTGTGAAACACTCATTGCTACCCGCTCCGGAACAAGCGTTTGTCACGCCTTCACCACCACATTGATTGGTAGTTCCGGAGTTCGAACACTCGTTCGAATTCGTGCCCGAACACGTGTTGTCGGCCCCGCCCTGGCACGAATTGGTTGCACCGCTCATACAGCCATCGGACGCTCCACCGCTACAAGCATTTGTCGCGGATGTCTTACAGACGTCTGTCGAGCCGGACCCGGTGCAGTCGTCCTGAGACGAGCCCGAACACGTGTTACTGCTTCCGCCTCCGCCGCACTCGTTTGTACTGCCAGACTCGCACTTGTCTTGCGACACACACTCGTTGTCGGAGCCAACGCACGAGTTGACACTCTCTTCTTTACATGTGTTAGACCCGCCGCCAGAATTACAAATATTATCCTCACCCATCAGGCAGCTATTCTGAACGCCGCTGGTCTTACAGACGTTGTTCGTGCCTCCACCGCATTCATTTGGGGGGCTTCAGGGTTTCGTGTGGGAGAGCGCGGCTTGACCGGCTCCCGTATCCTGCGCGAATGCGAGACCGAGACCTGTATGCGGCGATCCTTGGCCTGAAGAACCCGTGGCGCGTGACGGGCGTCGACCTGGACGCGAAGAAGGAAACGATCGAGGTGCGCGTGGAGGCGTCTGGGTCGAGCCGAATGCCGTGCCCGAAGTGCAAGCGCAAGTGCGCGCGCTACGACCACCGCACGCGACGTTGGCGACATCTCGACACGTGCCAGTACAAGACCACGGTGGTCGCCGAGGTGCCGCGCGTCGAGTGCGACGAGCACGGCGTGCTGCAAGTGACCGTGCCCTGGGGAGACCCCGGCGCACGCTTCACGTCGATCTTCGAGGCGCTGGCGATCGACTGGCTCAAGGAAGCGAACACGAGCGCCGTCGCGCGTCTCCTTCGGCTGACCTGGGATCAAGTCGACGGCATCATGCAACGCGCCGTCGAGCGTGGTCTCGCGCGCCGCAAACCGCACGAGCTGAAGCGCATCGGCATCGACGAGACGTCGTTTCAGAAACGCCACGAGTACGTCACGGTCGTGAGCGATCAAGCCTCGGGAGACGTCGTCTACGTGGCGGACGATCGCAAGGCGCAAAGCCTCGAGCCCTTCTTCGAAGAGCTCTCTCGGGCGGAACTGATGAACATCGAGTCCGTCTCGATGGACATGTGGAAGCCCTACATCTCGGTCGTGCGAAACAACGTGTGGAAGGCGGAGAGCAAGATCTGCTTCGACAAGTTTCACGTGGCGAAGCACCTCGGCGACGCGGTGGACAAGGTGCGGCGCAGCGAGAACCGTGAACTCGTCGAAGAAGGCGATCACACGCTCGTCGGCTCGAAGCACACGTGGCTGCGAAACCCGGAGAAGATGGGGCGAAGCGCCGCGGCGATGCTCGATCGACTGAAGCAGCTCGCGCTTCGAACGGCGCGCGCTTGGGCGCTCAAGGAGAACGCGATGTGCCTGTGGCACTTCGCGTCGCGGACATGGGCGCGCAAGGCGTGGAAGAGCTGGGTGTCGTGGGCGCTTCGATCGCGCTTGGAACCGATGAAGCGCGTCGCGCGAATGGTCCGCGATCACCTCGAGGGCATCGTCAACGCGATCGTGCTGCGCGCGACGAACGCGGGAGCCGAGTCGATCAACTCCAAGATCCAACGCGTGAAGCGCATGGCTTGCGGCTACCGCAACCGCGAACGCTTCCGCAACGCGATCTACTTCCACCTCGGCGGGCTCGATCTATGCCCGCTCACCCACACGAAACCCTGAAGCCCCCAGAAACTCGGCCGGGACTTAATCCGGCGTGGTTCAAGGAGTTGCTCGCGTTCACTGGGCTCGATTCCGGCCGTTGAACTCGGTGCTACGCGCCATTCCGGGCTTCGGGCAGACCGGGACTTCGGTTCTCCGGTCTCCAGCTCGGTCGCGGAGCGCGGCTCTACGCGGCGCGGCGGTAGCTCTTGAGGAGCCCGCCGAGCCTCTCGTCACAGACGACATCGCCTTCGCTGACGACGTCATCGCCATCGATGCGCTCGTTCCCAATGCCCTGATGTGGCCGGTTCTCGTGGTAGTGGGCCACGTACTCGTCGATCGCCCGTCGGAGCGCGTCCTCGCCGAACAAGATCATGCGGTCGAGACACTCGGACTTGATCGAGCGCACGAATCGCTCGGCGTAAGCGTTCGCGTTCGGGGCCTGCAGTGGTGTTCGGATCGTCTCGATCCCAGCGTCCTCCATCACGGTCCGGAAGCGTAGCGAGTACTTCGTGTCCCGGTCGTGGATCACGTAGCGGCAGCCCTCGAGAAACGTTCGCGCGCGCCACGTCGCCTGGCCCATGAACCAGTCCGTCGGGTTGCGCGTGATGCCTGCGACGTGGACGCGGCGACTCTTCAGCTCGAGGAAGAAGAGGATGTAGAAGGTCGTGAGCCGCCCGCCGCTCCATGCTTCGACCGAGAAGAAGTCCGTGGCGGCGACCTGGCCCCAATGCGCCCGTAGGAACGTTCTCCACGACGACGGGCGGTCCGGCGAGGGCTTGATGCCGTTCGCCTTGAGGACGTTTGCGATCGTGCTCGGCGCGACGCGATGCCCGACCTTCCGGAGCTCGCCCTGGATCCTGCAGTAACCCCACGATGGGTTGTCACTCGCCATGCGCACGATCAGCGCGGCGATCGCGTTCATGAGGCCGGGCCGACCGATGCGCTTCCCCGTATGCGTCCACTTCGCGGCGATCAGGCGACGGTGCCAGCGCATCAGCGTGTCGGGTGTCACGATCGTGGCGACGCGCTCGAGCGTGCGCCGCCCAAGCGTCTTGGCCTTGGCGGCGAGCCTTCGGCGCTGGTCGTCGTTCAACCGGAGCGCCCGCCCGCCCAGCTGCTCCTTCAAGACGCGGTTCTCCTCGACGAGGTAGCGAACCACGTCAGCCTGATGCCGATGGACCCAGCCGGAGGCGGTGAGGATGAGCGTCTGCAGCGGGTAGGTCTTGGCTCGCATCGGACCATCCTAGGTCCATGCGAAACAGCGGGGTGTGTCACCGAGCGACCGAGTTCGTCCGGCGTCAGATCCCCAGGTCCGAGCCCAGCTCTTTTTCGAGCGTCGGGAGCTTGGACGAAACCACGTCCCACACGATGTCCGGGTCCACTTCGAAGTAGGCGTGCGCGAGCATGTCGCGCATACCCGCCATCTTGCGCCACTCGATTCCCGGAAGGCGCTCGCGCGTTTCGTCCGAGACGCGCTTGGCGGCCTCGCCGATGATCTCGAGGTTGCGGAGCACGGCGTCGAACGTTCGCTCGTCCGATTCGAGCGATTCCCGCGTCAAGCCATCGACGTACCGGAGCGCGCGCCGCGTCGCGGCCAGCATGTCCTCGAGGTAGACGCGCTCGTCACGCGGCATCGATCGCATCCCGGAAGAGCGCGTCGCGGAGCCTGGGCTTCACGCGATCCTCAAGGACGAGGTCAACCCGGCGGCCGAGGAGGTCCTCCAGGAAGAACCTCGCCTCCATGTAGCGGTCGAACGTCTTCCGGTCGAACTCGACCAGGAGGTCCACGTCGCTCTCGGGTGTTGCCTCGTCGCGGGCGAACGAGCCGAAGACGGACAGTCGCTGCACGCCGAGGGCATGCAGCTCGCTGCTCGCTTCCCGCAGAACGCGGAGGAGCTCGTTTCGCGTGGTCACCGTCATGCGTCGAGAGTACCGCGTCCGGTGGCAGGTCGCGAGTGCCTCGTCGCGGAGACCGTGAGGGCACGCCCCGCTGCCTGCGAGGCCAGCTCTTGATCCCCGAGTGTCAGCTTCCCAAGCTGAATGTCGAGGGTTCGAGTCCCTTCGCCCGCTCCACTCGCCTCGCGGGAGCGAGGGCTTCACAATGTCGCGATCGTGGATCACGTAGCGGCAGCCCTCGAGGAACGTCCGCGCACGCCACGTGGCCTGGCCCATGAACCCGTCCGTCGGGTTGCGCGTGATCCCCGCGATGTGAACGCGGCGACTCTTCAGGGCGAGGAAGAAGAGGACGTGGAAGGTCGTCACCCGCGCGTCACCACTCCCGAGACCGAGTCGACGTAGGCGCCGCTCGCGCAACGGGCGTGTCGATCCGTGCGATTCGCCGCCCCACGCGCTGCGGTCGTCGGGGCGTAGCCCCGTGAACCCTTCGGTAAGACTCCCAGCACTCGAGCAGAAGCTCGACGCACGGCAGGAACCTTCCGCCATGATCGCGTGACGGCAGAGATCGGGATGGAGCGCCCCCGCACCCAGAGCGCGGCTCCCGCACGGACGGAACATGCAGACGAACGGACTCCGACACGACGTCGACATCACGTACACGACCCTCTACGCAACCGACGACCTGTTCATCGGGCGCGTGCGCGTCCCCGCCGACAGCGCGCTCTGGGGTCGAGAATGCCTGACGCCGGCCTGGCCCGGGATGTCCTTCCCGCGACGACCGGTTCAGTTCGGGTCCGCCAGCGGAGGTTCTGTGGTCAACTCGAACCACGTCGTGTTCTTCCGCCGCGAAGCGGAGTACCGACGGCGGCGCGTCGGCGGGTTCGGAGAGCTCAGCGACGTCATCTGGTTCGCACCGCACCTGATCGCGCAGATCCTGGAAGAGGACGAGCCCGGCACGTTCGACGGACCGGGCGGCGTGTTCATGCCCCAAGGTCCCTGCGACGCGACGCTGCGACGCGCGCAGCTGCGCCTGTTCGAGTACGCCGACAAGTCGTCGGCCCCCGATCCCATCCTGATCGAGGAGGCGGGCGCTGCGATGCTCGCCCACGCCGTCCACCGCGCGCGCCGTGTCCGCGGCTTCCGGCCGCGTGGCAGAAAGCCGATCACGGATCGCCGTCACCGCGAGGCGGTCAGCAACGCGGTCGAGTTCATCGGCGAGAGCATGGACCGCGCGCTCTCGCTGGCCGAGATCGCGAACGTGGCCGGCCTGACCCGCTTCCACTTCTGTCGGGTGTTTCGCGAGGTGCTGGGATGCGCGGTCCACGAGTACGTTCGCGAGCTGCGCCTGCAAACCGCGCTTCAGCTGGCGCCGCGCTACTCGGGGCGCACCGTCGACCTCGCGCTCGAGGTCGGCTTCTCGAGCCGCAGCCACCTCAGCAACTCGTTCACGCGCTGGTTCGGACAGCCGCTCAGCAGCGCGTTCGCAGGCGACGCCGATGCGGCCGAGCGCGCGCTCCGGCGGTTGCTCGAGTCGATGGAGCACGGCACGCGCAACTGAACATCCGTCACTTCACGACGCGATCCAGAAACTGCGACCGGCACGGGGCAACGTCGGGCGCGGTAGCCATGCTCCCGAAGAAGCGCACCGACACGCCGGTGGACATCGGTCGGGGTGTCCACTCCGCCATGAAGTCGCCCGCTGCGTCGAACGTGCCGACGCGCCGGAAGAACCGGACCCGGTCGGTGACGACGGCGAAGAGGTTGCAGTCGCGCCCGCCCCGCACCTGCCCGACCATTTCCGCCGGCTCGCCCGGCGTGCCTCCGCTCAGCGTGAACGTGACAGCTTGCCCGGCGAGCGGTTGCGCGCTGACGCTCAGTGTGAGACAGGCGGGGCGGTGGTCCTGGCCGCGAATCACGACCAGCTTGCCTCGTCCCGGCCCGCGCTCGCTGGAGAGCGGCGAATTGACCAGTAGGTCGGGCAGACCATCGCAGTCGACGTCGCCAATGCCGCACGGCTTCCCGCCGAACGCGCCGCCGGGATCCGTCGGCGTGATCGTCCGCAGCCGCGTGCCCGTCGCGCCGTCCCAGACGTCCACCTTGCCCGTGAACGCGGCGCCGCCGTCGGGGCTGCGCCAGGAGGAGATCACGAGGTCGTCGATCCCGTCCGCGGTCACGTCCCCGATGTTGTCACTCGCGCCGAAGCCTTGCAGCGCGGACGAGCCGCGCCGGTTCCACAGCGGAGCTCCCGTCGCACCATCGAACGCATAGATGCGACCGGTCTCCTGTCCGCGCGAGAAGTCGCCTTGGTCGGTCATGAGCGCATCGGGGATCCCGTCGCCGGTGAGATCGACGCGCGGTGAAGAGATCCAGCCGCCGAAGACGGCGGCGCGGCCGGTGGTCGGCGTGAGAACACGCAGCAGTGCACCCGTCCGTCCGGAGTGCACGTACCCCTTCCCACTTCCCGTGAAGGAGCTCGTCGCGCCCTCGGGGGCGCCGATGATCAGGTCCTCGAAGCCATCGCCGTCCAGGTCCGGCACCGAGGTCAACGAGTGCCCGAACGTCGACTGCGCGCGGGGCCCGTCGATCGTGTAGTGCAGCGTGCCGTCCTTTGCCGACAGCACGTACACGCGACCGGCGTTGCTCGCGCCGCCGGGGCCGTCGAACAGGCTCGCGCCCACGACGATCTCTCCCCAACCGTCGCCGTCGATGTCGGCCATGCCGGCCACGTCGTGCCCGAACTCGTCGTTCATCCGCTGGCCCTTGAAGAACTGGATTAGCGCGCCTGTCTCGCCCGAGTAGGCCCAGACCTGGCCCGAGCCGACGCCCGCGTTGTTGGGCCAGGCTGCCACGATGTAATCGAGGACACCGTCGCCATCGAGGTCCCCCGCCGCGCCCGCACGTTGCAGGTTGCCGCCGGCGAGCGTGTTGACGTGTGAGCGGATCAGGATCCCCGAGCGACCGTCGTAGAGGTACGCCTTGCCGGCGTCCTTGGCTCCCTCGTCGTTGTACGGAGCGGTGACGACGAACTCCTGAACACGGTCCCCGTTCAAGTCACCGATGGCTTCGCACAGGATCCCGAAGTTGTCCCCGTCGGCCTCGCCGTGGAGCTCGTACAGCACCTCGACACTCGGCTGGAGGAACTGGGCCGTCGACGCGGACGCGGACACGGCTAGAAGCAACGCAAGAGCGAGCGGGCGCGGACACAGCATGGGGATCACGTGGTGGGAGACAATCGAGAGCTCGAGGGCAGATGCTCTTCTCCCACGAAAAACGCTTGCGGGCGTGCACGCGCGTGCGAATCGCGCGTCGAGCGCGGACGCGACGCGCCGGCCTATCGCGCTCCCTCCCGAAGCTTCGCCGGAGCGACGGGCCCATCGGACTCGCGCAGCTCCGGTCCCGAGAAGACGACGCCGCGCTTGACCACGAGGTCCGGCGTCGCGAGCGCGTCCACCGAAGCGACGGGATCTCCCGCGAGCACAAGGAACGTCGCCTCCTTGCCGACTTCGAGCGTGCCGCGAGAGTCCTCCAGACCACACGCCAGCGCCCCGATGCGGCTCGCCGCCTCGATCACCTCGAGCGGTGTGAAGCCGGCGTCTCGGACGAGCAGTCCGTATTCGAGGTGCACGCCGAACGTTTCGCCGTCACCCGGATGGTCGCTACCCGCCGCGACGAGCACTCCGGCGGCGCGCGCGGCGCGCACTAGGGCGGCCGCAAACGCGGACGGTTCGACCCAGTCGGGCGGCGCCCGCAGACCGGCGGCCGCGATCAACGTCGCGTCGAGGATCGTCCCCCGCTCGCTCATCGCGTCGAGCATCTCGGCGCCGTTCGCTGCGTCCATGACGGCTTCGAACGAGACGCGCTCTGCGGGAGATGCGTCGTGCATGAGCATGAACGCATGCGAGACGACGTCGACGCCGCCGTTCACCGCGTCGAGCGCGCGAGTACGTCCTGGCTGGAGGATCCAATGCGACCAGACGCCAAGCCCGGCCTGGTGGGCCGCGGCTGCGATGCGAGGAACGAGCGCGGTATCGATCTCCGCGTACAGCTTCACACCGCGCGCTCCGGCCCCGCGCACGCGCTGCATCAACGCTCCGAGATCCGTGTCCTCGTCCACTTCGTGCGCCCAAGGCGTGTGGCCGAGCTCCGCGCCACGCGACGCGGCGCGAATACGCGGGTCGCCGAAATAGGCCGGGCCGGCGAGCAGCGCCGAGTAGTGGATGTCCGGTCCGGGAAGCTCGCCGAGACTCGTCTGTCGCGCTAGATACGCGAGCACCCGCGCATCTCCCGCCATGTCGCGCACGTCCGTGATACCGCGGCCCAGATATGCGCGCAGCTTGGACTCGACCTCTTCCCGGTATCCCGCGGCGCTCGGGTTGGTGGCGAGGTGGGTATGCGCTTCGAAGAGCCCAGGCACGACGAAGCGCCCCGAAGCGTCGAGCACCTCGGCGTCGTCGGGAACGTCGCTCGGAAAGCCGTCGGTGATCTGGGTCAAGAGCGCCCCCTCGATTACGAGCGTCATGCCCGGTCGCGGCCCCGCCCCCGTTCCGTCGATCAGCACCGCATCCGTGAGCACGAGTGTTCGTGGCGGAGACTGCCGCGCCTGGCGCGCAGGCACGCTGCTCGACCAGACGCCGACGAACATCAGTGCGAGGGTCAGGAGGATGTGCACGGTCGTCCTCGGAGCGCGGCGGCAGCGGTTCGGGTTCATCTTCGAAAGTCTGCGGGACGGCCTCGGGCGCGTGTTCGAAAGCGTGCGAATCGCGCAACGACCGTGGGCCGAACAAGTGCGATGCCACCCGAGGGAACGGTCAGTCCTGGCTGCCCGGAACGCCCCAGAACGGCGTGATCGCGCTCGCGCTCGACCTGGTGATCCGCCGGATCTCGTCCCCGCTCGCCGCCGCCACGAACAGCTCGTGGACCCCGTCTACGGTTGCGTGCGGTGCGCGACGTGCAACGCGAACGGGTGCGAGCGTCGCGGTCGACCGTCGTCAGCGCAGCACGATCGCGAGGCCGGCGCTCGTGGAATGACCGCCGGCGGCCTGGGCGTCGACATACAGGGCCTGGGCGTAGAGGGTCGTTCCGATGAGGGACGGGTCGGTCAGGCTGCCCGAGGTTTCGACGCTTCCGTCGCCGGGCATTCCGGGAACGCCTCCGAGCACGTGCGGCAGCGTGATCGCGATGGGGTTCACGAGCAGCGTTCCGCCGTAGTACGGAAGGCTCGCCTGATCGCCCAGAACGATCATTCCGGACGCACCGCCGAGCCCGTTGGTGACGGCGAGCGAGAGCGGCGCGCCGACCTCCGGGCAGCCCTTGACGACGAGCGCCGGCGCGAAGCCCCCGGCGCCCTTCCACGCTGCACCGTAGTGGGTCGTCGAGCGCGAGAACGCGTACGCCGCTCCGGAGTCGATACCGCGGTAGTCCTCGCTCGGGTCGCCGACGAGCACGTCTCCGCCGCGCGAGGCGAGCGTGGCGCCGAAGCGGTCGCCGACGGTCGTGATCGCCGGTTCGATTCGCGCACCCTCGATCCACGCGTCACCCGTGTCGTGGAAGAAGTAGACGGAGCCGACGGGGTAATCGTACGGCGCGCCGACGAGCAGGAGGTCGCCATCGAGCCGGAGTCCTTGTCCGAACTTGTCGTTCGGAGAGGCATCGCTCGCTTCGAGCATCGCCTGCTGCACCCAGCGTGGCTTCGCGAGCGGGGTGAGCGCTCCGCCCTTGCGAGTCTTGCGCGTCCTCGGCGTCTCACGAAACACGTAGACGGCACCGCGGTCGTTCAGTCCGAACGTGGTAGCAGCGACGGCAATTCGTTCCCCGTCGGTCGAGACCCGGTTGCCGAACCGCGGGTGGTGCGCTTGTTCGCCGGGGACCAAGCGCGCGACGTGCGACCAATGGGCGCCGGAACGGCGATACACATACGCGGCACCCACCTCGACCTCGGTCGCGGAGTCCCAGTTGCGCGCGCCGATCACGGCGAGATTGCCGCGCATCGAAAGCGAGCACCCGAAGTTGTCGTGAGGGCCGCCGTCGAACGCGAGCAGCTTGTCCCGCAAGACCCAATCCGCGCCGTCGTACTCGAACGCGTAGACCGCGCCGGCGTTCTCGCCCATCTCGCTGTCTCCAATCGCGGTGACGAGCAGATGGTCGCCGTCGAGGGCGACGCTGAAGCCGAACTCGTCGCCGTTCTCGATCACGCCGGGGAGGAGCTTCGTTCGCTCGACCCAAGTCGCGCCGTCGTACTCGAAGACGTAGACCGCGCCGGTGAATCCGCTGCGCGAGCTCGCGACGAAGCGCTCGCCGGACAATGAGATGTGGGCGCCGAAGGCGTCCATTTGGACGATGTCCGCGGGCACGAGCTTCTGCTCTTGCGCCCACGTGCTGCCCTTCCGGAATACGTAGACCGCGCCCGCGTCATCCCCGGCTTCGTCGTCCGAAAACGCGGAGAAGATCGCGATGTCCCCGTCGACGTCCACACCGCCGAACGAGTTGCGCTCGAAGACGTCGTCCGGGGTGATGTGCTGCAGCTCGCACTGTGCGGAGGCGGTGGAAGCGCCGAGGACGGCAACAGCGCAGATCGAGAGCGAGCGTCGCATGGAGAGGGTCCGGGGGTCGAAGAGCACAGGGGTCGATATTCTACATACGCGCTGTTCCCGCGACCCGCGGTCCTCGTCCTTACGGCGACATCCTTACCGTGCTACGCTCGCGACGCGTCCAATTGGCCACCGCATCGCGTCCAAGCAGGCCCATGAACTCCACCTTCCGCCGCGCCCTCGGAATCGGTCTCGCCTGCGCGAGCGTCTCGAGCGTCGAAGCGCATGCTCAGTCGTGTACGAACCCCTTCACGCGGCAGGTCGTCGGCGACGTCGTCGACTATCGCGTGACGAGCGACGGAACGCGTGCCGTCTTTCTCGCCGACGCTGAAGAGGACGATCGCTTCGACCTCTTCTTCGCGCCGACCGACGGCAGCACGCCGCCCGTGAAGCTGAACCCGACGCTCCCCCTCGACGGGAGGATCGACGAATACGCGATCTCGCCCGACGACGCGTGGGTCGTGATCCTCACGGACGACCAGGCCAAAGACGAACTGTCCCTGTTCAGCGTTCCCATCACTGGCGGAACACCGGTCGAGCTCGACGACGCCGACGGCGTGGATCTGCGGGTGACCGAGTTCCAGATCACCGCGGACAGCGCGCGCGTCGTCTACTTCCAACGCGACTACGTGGCCGGGACCTCGGCGCTCTGGGGCGTGGACATCGCCGGTGGAACGCCGGTCCGCATGACTCCCGAGCTCCAACCGGGCGACTCGATGGAGGAGTGGACACTGAGTCCGGCGTCGACACACATCGTCTACACGTCGTACGAGGGTTCGGGGCACTGGCAAGCGCTATGGGCGGCGCCGCTCGACGGTTCGGCGACGCGCACTCGCCTGAACGATCTGTTCCCGGGCGGCAGCTCGATCAAGGACTTCCTGGTCACGCCCGATGGCGCGCGCGTCCTCTATCGCTGCGACCTCAAGTCATATCAGGTGGACCAGCTCTGGACCGTGCGCATCACGGGCGGCATCAACAAGCGCGTGAACCGGATCCTCCAGGTCTGGGGCGACGTGCGGGCGGGCTATCGAATCACGGCCGACGGAACCGAGGTGCTGTTCGCGGCGGACGTGCTGGTCAACGAGGAGGACGACATCTACCGCGCCCCGGTCGACGGGAGCGTGCTCTCCGTTCGCATGACCGATGCATCGGTCACCGGCTCGGCCACCGAGCCCGTGCTCACCGCAGCCAAGGACCGCGTCGTCTACCGCGCGCGGCCGATCTCGTTCGAGTACAAGCTCTACTCGTCGCCGGCGGACGGTAGCGGACCACCGATCGAACTCAACGGTCCGATGACGCCGTCGGGTGAGGTGCAGAGCGAGTTCTTGATCGGCGCGAACGACCGCGTCGTCTACCGCGCGGACCAGGACCTGTACGACACGTACGAGCTCTACAGCGTTCCGGCCGATGGCTCGTCGGGGGCGGTCAAGCTGCACCCGCCGCACGTCTTCAAGGAAGACGTGGCGCGCTATTTCAAGCTCAGCGAGGACGGCCAGACGGTGCTCTTCAGCACCGACCACGCGGGGCCCGAGGGCGTGTTCCACGCGTACTCGGTTCCGATCGACGGATCCGCGGCGATGACGCGTCTGAACGAGACCGGCGCGGTTTCGTCGGGCTCGTTCGAGACACGCGGCGCGTTGGCCTTCTTCCGCGCCGCCGACGACCTCATCCACGGCATCCTCGAGTTGCTCGCACGTCCGCTCGACGCGAGCGTGCCGTCTTGGAAGCTCAACGGCGACCTGGCGATCGGGCCCTTGGACGGCGGCGTCGGTGAGTACGACCTGTCGCCCGACACGAACGCGGTGTCGTTCCTCGGGAGCTACGACACCGGCGGCGGCGTCTACAGCTCGACGGCCCAGGTCGGCGCGTGCTCCTATCTCGCCGTCAGCGAGATCCCGTCGCACTACGATCTCGGCTCGCAGTGTGCGATCAGCCCCGACGGCGACTGGGTGGCGTATCGGGCCCAAGAGCAGATCCACGATCCCTATCGTCTGCACGTCGTCTCGTCGCTCGGCGGCCCCACGGTCGAAGTCAGCGGCACACTGCCCGACCCCGCAAGGATCGGCGAAGCGGTCTTCACGCCGGACTCGGAACACATCCTCTTCGAGGTCGACGACAACGGAGCGGTCGCGCTGCACTGCGCACCGATCGACGGAATGGGGCCGATCCTGGTCGTCGCCACACTCGAGGTCGGTGCCGATCTCGAACGCCTCCAGATCACGCCGGACGGCTCGCGCGTCGTCTACCAGGCCAGGACCAACCCGCCGATCACGTCGAAGCTCTTCAGCGCGACGCTCGCAACGGTCACGACGCCGATCCAGCTCAGCGGTCAGACGATGTCGAGCAGCGTCGACGACGACTGGTTGCTCACGCCCGACGGCACGCGCGCGCTCTATCGCGCCTACGAGCTGTCCAACGCGCGCGAGCTGTACAGCGTTCCGGTCGACGGAAGTCAGGTTGCGGTGCGCCTCAACTCGCCGGTTCCGACCGGCGGTTTGGTTCAGCCCAGCGAGTACATTCGCTTCTCATCGGACGGTCAGACCGTGTTCTACATCGCGAGCGAGGAAGTCAACGACCGCCAGGACCTGTTCCGGGTCCCCCTCGACGGGAGCGCCGCTTCGACGAAGCTGAACGGTCCGCTCATCACCGGCGCGAACGTCGGCAGCTTCGACGTCTTCCCGGACGACACGCGTGTGGTGTACTCCGCGAACGCATGGGTTCTCGGCAACGCCGAGCTGTTCGTGGTGTCGACGGACGGCTCCAAGAGCCCGACCCGCGTAAGCCAGCCCTTGCCGGTTTACGCGGGCTTCTACGGTCCCGCCGTCGATTCCACGAACCAGTGGATCATCGCGCTCGGGGATCTCGACCTCGACAAGCAGGTCAGCGTGTACCGCATCAAGGCCGACGGAACCGTTCAGGAGCGCGTGAACAACCCGATCCTCTTCGCCGGAGGCGACCTCGACTTCGTGCTGACGCCCGACAAGAACATGATCGTCATGTTCGGCAACCGCGCCCTGAAGACGGTCAACGACCTCTACGCCGCGCCCGCCGATGGCAGCGCGCCCTTCTGGCGCCTGAACGGCGGGTACAGCGGGAACTACACGATCGAGACGGATTGGCAGCTCACCGCGGACTCGAGCGGTGTCGTCTATCGCTCGGACGAAACGATCCGAGGTTCGACCGAGCTGTTCTTCGCGCCGCTCGACGTCGCCGGTCCGCCGTGGCCGCTCACGCGCCCGCCGACGCCGCCGCCGGTTCACGTCGGGCCGGTTCGGAAGAGTGTCATCAAGGGAACGGTGACGAAGTCGCTCGGCGGCTAGCGATAGCTCTCGACGCCGCGGAGTTTCTTCGGGACGACGATCAGGTCTTCCTCGCGCCGCACGTCGAAGCCGTCCGGTCCGATCGCGGTGAGGATGACGGTGTGTGCGCCCGGCTCGGTGTACACGTGAGCGGGGTGCATGTCGGTGGACGTCTGGCCGTCCCCGAAGTCCCAGCGCCATTCGGTCGCGTTGCCCGTCGACGTGTTCGTGAACACGACCGCGACCTCCGGACGCGCGCCGCGCTTCGGCGTCGCCACGAAGCTGGCCTTCGGACCCGCCGCGCCGAGCTGGACGTATTCGTCGCGCACCAGCGTCTCGCTTCCGAACGGACCCGTGATCGTGAGCTCGACGTCGTACGTCCCCGGTTGTTGATAGGCGTGCGTCGCGTGCTGCTGGTTCGACATGCCACCGTCTCCGAAGTCCCACGACCACGTCGTCGCGGCCAGGGTCGACGTGTCGGTGAACGAAACGAGCCGCGGCGCCTTGCCTTGCACGGGGTGCCCGACGAAGCGGACGGTGTCGACCTCGGAGCGTCCGTAGACGATGTACGCGGCGCCGTCGATGTTCGATCCGCCGGCGGGGCGCACGTACGGAGCCGTGATGACGATGTCGTCGAACCCGTCCCGATTGAAGTCACCGGCGGGGCCGATCGCTGTGGCGGCTTGCTCACCAGATCCTCCACGCAGGCTGCTGCCGCACCAGTTGAGGAGCGTGTCGACCCAGAGGTTCGCTGTGTCCGGGCGAACGTCTGGGAACGTGTGGATGAGCGCGGCCTCGCCCGATTCCTGGCCGTTGATCGTCCGTAACCGCGTGCCGATGAAGAGGTCGGTGCTGCCGCTGCCGTTGATGTCGCCGGCGAAGGCGAGGGAAAGGGAACTCTCGGCGTCCACCTCGACTCCGTGGATCGCGAAGGTCGTCGAACCATCGGGCACGGTCAGGTTCAGCTCGCCGGTGGCGCCGATGCCGGCACTCCCGTAGACGAGCAGTGTGCGCCCGACGTCTTCGGTGCCCGCGAAGTCGGCGAGCGGGGCGCCGAGGAGCAGGTCGTCGAACCCGTCGTCGTCGAGATCGGTTCCTCCGGCGAGGGTGTATGCGATGAAGTTTGGGTACGTGTCGTCAACGATCCGAAAGCCGTTCGTCCCGTCCAGGTCATCCCGGTCGAACGTCGTCGAGCTCCCGCGCAGGCCGGGGCTTCCGAACAGTACGTACGCGCGCCCGCCGGCGCCGGCGGCGGGGCTCCCGATCACGACATCCATGCGCCCGTCACCGTTCAAGTCCGAGGACGTGATGTCTTCGCCGAACCGATCGCCACCGATCTCGCCGTTGATGAAGAAGCCTTGGGAAGGCGTCATCGTTGCGACGTCGAGCACCGGATGTCCGGTGACGAGCGAAGGCCCGCCGAAGAAGACGTACGCGCCGCCGGAGTCTCGGCCGGGGAACTCGCCGAACCCGTTGTTGCGCACGACGGCGAAGCTGTCCTTGCCCAGCGCGACGACATCGAGGTCTCCGTCGCCGTCAAGGTCGCCGACGTCGATGTACTTCAGTCTGGGGAAGGAACCTCTGTATCGTTCCGGTTGTCCGAAGCTTCCGCCGCCCAAGCCGGGGATGACCCAGAAGAAGTCGTCTGATTCCGCGGCCACTAAGTCCAGCGTGCCGTCTCCGGTAACGTCTTCGATTACGAGTGCGCTCGACGCGTCGAACCCGTCCAGGAAGAGCTCGGTCGGGTTGGGCGAGTCGACGTCGAAGAACACCGTCGTGCGAACGACGACGTCGTTCGCTCCTCCGACACCATTGAGATCTCCGATCGAAAGCTCGCCGGACTCGCTCCCGAAGGACGGCCCCGGCACGAAAACACTGCCCGTGTTCAGGAATACGTCGACTTCATCGTTCCAGCTGTCGACCAGGAGAACGTCCAGGTCCCCGTCGCCGTCGATGTCCATGGTTCCCGGACTGCCGCTCGGAGAGGTCGCGATCACGGGGAACAACGTCGAGAGGCCGCCCGCCCCATCGTTCTCGAAGGAACGCAGGTAGCCGACGTTGACACTCTGCGAGTCGTGCGACGCCGCGACGTCGAGATCTCCGTCGCCATCCAAATCGGCGAGCGCGAGATCGACGAACTTCTCGCCGCCGACGAACGTGCGGACTTCGGGCCCGAACGAACCGCTGCCGTCGTTCGGCAGGAATGAGATGTGATTGAACGCCGTGCCCGCCTGCGTGTCGTAGACGAGCGTCTCAACGATCAGGTCGAGGTCGTTGTCGCCGTCCATGTCCTCGAGGAAGATGTCGTTCGCGTAGGGCAGCGAGATGGTTTCGACCTGTTGGAAGGCTCCGGTCCCATCGTTGAAGCGAATCGTGACAAGACGCCAACCACCACCGGAGGTGACGACGTCGAGGTCTCCGTCTCCGTCGATGTCGCCCAGCTTCACCGCGATCAGCTCGTCGCGGCTCGTCGTCTCCGTCTCCCAGCGCTCGAAGCGGCGCGGGACGGCGACGCCGAAATCGTCGTAGCCGTCGCCGTCGACGTCGCCGAGGCCGGCGACTCGGTCTCCGAAGTAGTCCTCCGGTCCGACGCCGCGCAGCACGAGTCCGTCGAGTCCGTCGAGTTCGCCGAGTACGACGGTTCCGGACGCGCCGATCCCCGGCGCGCCGAACAGGATGTAGCACGCTCCTTCGTCCCCGTCGAAGGTCACGTCGTGAGCGCTCGCGCCGATGAGGAGGTCGTCGATTCCGTCGCCGTTCAAGTCGCCACCGTTCGCCACGGACGACCCGACGCCCTCGTACTCGATGCCCTGCATGCGAAAGCCATTCGTGCCGTCGAGGTCTTCGACGAGGAGCGGCTGGCCGGCACCGACGTCGCTTCCGCCGAAGACGACGTAGACGTCCCCGACCATGCGCTGTCCCGGGTAGATCGAGCCGTCGCTGATCAGAACCACGTCATCGAAACCGTCCGCGTTGATGTCGAGCGCAGCCGTGCAGTGCTGGCTCTCCTGCTTGCCCCCGAGCTCTGCGGCGCCCGAGCCGTGCAGCGTGACGCCGTCGGACGGCGCCAGCATCGGCAACTCGACGACGTCCGGTAGCTGCGCGCTCGCAGCCGAAGCGCCGACGAACGAGAGGAACGCGATTCCGAGGCCGAATTCGAGCCGGCGAAGAGTCATGGCGACGGTCCCTGGGAGTGAAGGACGTGCGAGCGGGCGTGGCACGGACGTGCGTGGGACGCCCCAGCCGCGCCTCAGCGTAACGGCGATAGAGCAGCCTCGCGTGGCTCACCCTCGTTTTTACGCATAGACGCGAAGCGCGGCGCGCGTCGACGGTTTCGGCGGTCGGTCGCCTGTGCGACACTCGCGCCTATGGAGAATTCGATGAAGCGCTCCCGGTTCGCCCTGCTCGCACTCCTTGCCCTCTCGAGTCACGCACCCATCGCGCAGAGCGCGCGACGCACGCCCGGTCTGCTTCCGGTACGTGTGGTCGAGGATGCGGCCCAGGGCCCCGGCGAACTCCAATCCGTCAAGCGTTTCCATCACGCGCAAACGCGCTTTCCCGGAACGCTCGCCGGCGATTCGTTCGGCTCGTCGATCGCGCTGCTCGGCGACCTCGACGGGAACGGCGTTGGCGACGTCGCGGTCGGAGCCGCGCACGACGACTTCGACATGGAGTGCGACCTCGGCGCGGTCTGGATCCTCTTCCTCGGCGACGACGGAACCGCGATCGACTACCACAAGATCACCGAGGGCGAGGGCGGCTTCGACGGTGACCTCGAGCCCGGCGACGAGTTCGGTAGCGCGGTCACCGCGGTTCCCGACCTCAACGGAGACGGCGTGCCCGAGCTGGCGGTCGGTGCCCCCGGCGACGACACCCTGGTCGAGAACGGCGGCGCGGTGTGGTTGCTCTTTCCGCTGGCGGACGGAACGGTCCAAGCACACATCAAGCTGTTGCATCCCGGACAGAGCCCGCTCCCCGAAGCGAGTTTCGGTGAGTCGCTGGCGACGCTCGGAGACCTCGACGGCGACGGCAGGATCGAGATCGCGGTCGGTGCACCCGGTCCGCCCGGCAACACCGGGATCCCGACGACGGTCGAGGGCTCGCTCTGGATCCTCTCGGTCGACCTACCCACCGTGCTCGGCTGGCAGGCGCAAGCGCGGACCGCCCAAGGAGTCACCGGCTACACGACGATCTCGAGCGCGGGGTTCCCGGGGCGGACGCGAATCGGCAACGGCGCCGGGGGTTTCGCGGGAGCGATCCAAGGCGGCGATCGCTTCGGATGTTCGGTGACGCCCATTGGGGACGTGAACGGTGACGGCGCGTGCGACATCGCCGTCGGCGCTTCCGATGACAATGAGTGGGACCGCGACTCGGGCGCGGTGTGGATCCTGTTCCTCGGCACCGACGGCGACGTGCTCTCGCACCACAAGATCAACGGGGTCTACAACGAGGCGCTCTTCGAGCTCGGCAGCGCCGATCGCTTCGGCAGTTCGGTCTCGGCGCTCGGCGACGCGGACGGAAACGGCGTACCGGATCTCGTCGTCGGCTACCCGGGCGAGAATCTCCATCTGGGTGCCTTCCTCGTTCTCTTCCTGAAGAACGACGGATCGGTGCTCGACGCTCGGAAGAACAACCTGACGCCCGGCGAACCCCGCGACCAATTGGGGAAGTCCGTCGCGGCGATCGGGGACGTCGACGGCGATGGTGTCGTCGATGTCATGGCGGGCGCTCCGTCCGCGACGGGCACGGTGGGCTACTTTCCGGTCGGTTCCGTGCACACCTTCTTCCTCGAAGCCGACGGCGCGAGTTCTTCGGTGGTCGAGATCGGACAGGGCGGGTGGAGCGCACCGGTGTTTCTCTCCGAGTTCGGCGCGTTCGGCGGCGCGGTCGAGTGTCTGGGCGATCTCGCCGGCACCGGAGGGTCGTTCCTCGCCATCGGCCAACCGCGCGACGCGCTGCTCGGTACGTTCGATGGTGCGGTTTGGCTCCTCGAACTCGACGGGAACGAGGATGTCGTCAGCGTGCGCAAGCACGCGCGCGGAACGGGCTTTCCCGGCGCCCTTCGCGCCGAGGACGAGTTCGGTGCCGCGCTCGCCGTGATCGGCGACCTCGATGGGAACGGAGTGCCCGAGCTCGCCGTCGGTGCTCCAGGGGACAGCGATGGAAAGATCCCTCAGTACGAGTACGGCGCGGTTTGGATCCTCTTCCTCGCGGAAGACGGTGCGGTCCTCTCGCATCAGGAGATCAGCCGCACGGAGGGAGGTCTCAACTCGACGTTGGACGACGCTGATCGCTTCGGTCATTCCATCGTCGGCATCGGCGACCTCGACGGGGACGGCGTCAGCGACCTGGCCGTCGGCGGGCCGACGGACCCGCGCTTCCAGTCCTACGACGGCACGGTTTGGATCCTGTTGCTGAACACGGACGGGACCGTGAAGGCGAGCACGGAGGTCCTCGTCCCCGACGGTCTCGACGGTTACGGCACGAGCCTCGCCCACCTCGGCGGCAACCGTATCGCCGTCGGGGGGCCGGATGATGCGGAAGGGGCAATCTGGATCGTCGATCTCTTGCCGGATGGCTCGCTCGCTGCGTCGAACAGGGTCGGCCTTGGGCTCGGTGGGTTCACGGGTGCGATCGAGGACGGCGACCGATTCGGCGTAGCGTTGAGCGCGACAGACCTCGACGGTGACGGAATCCGAGACTTGGCGGTCGGCGTCCCGCGCGACGACGGCACACCGGCCCCGGGAAGCGGCGCGGTCTGGTTCCTGTTCCTGAACGCGGACGGGACCGTCGCAGCGCATGCCCGACTCGGCAGCGAGGACCTGAACGTGATCCCCGACATCGATCAATTCGGCTCCGTGCTCGCGTTCGGAGACGACCACGACGGCAACGGGGTGCCGGACCTGTTCGTCGGTTCCCCGAGCGACGGCCCGTATACGACCTATTGTGACAACGACTTCGGGTCGGTGCTCCTGCTCGGGATCGACGGCGTCGCGCGCATCGGTGGCGACGACGCCCGCGACGTTCGCGCGCGACATCGAACCGGAGAACGCTCGCTGCGCTGATCCTCCGCGATGTGCGGTCGTGCGCATGGGGTCTCGACGTCGTCGCCGTCGAAGCGTTCGCTCCCGGTAGCGGCAGTCGTCGAGAAACGCTCGCGCGCGCAGCTCCGGAGGCTTCCCTGAATCCGGTCGCTCGTGGCGGCCGCGGTCACGGAGCCCACGCGATCGGACGGCGGAGCGGCTCGAGCGCCTCGCCCCTCAGTGCCCCAGCACCAGGTCCTGGCTGTTGGTCAACCGGAACGGCCGCGCCGCCGCGCCGTGCAGCTTGGCTTGCGTGTAGATCGTGACGCCGCACGTGCTGGGATCGTTCGAGACGACCTGCGTCGTCTGGGCGATCGGTCCGTTCAGCGGGCCGGTGTTGAGGAGGATGACCGAGTCGATGTTGATCAAGATCCAATCGCCTGAATCCAGCGGCCGCGTCCTCGGTGCGCCGACGCCGAAGACCGTGGCGAACGGGAAGCCCTGGGTGTCGACGGTGAAGGTCACGCTCTCGCCGATCACCGGCGTGGTCGCGGTGTAGACGTCCGCGTTGTTGCCCATGATCCGCTTCTCGACGCGAGCGGGCGCGCACGCGAAACGGTTCAGCACGTTGCTCACCATGCGCGAAGCGACCGCGTCCACGCGCAGCGCGCCCCCCGCCGTAACGCTCGGGATCCCGAACACGCCGCCGCCCCCGGGATGGTCGTAGTAAACGATGTCGCCGCCCTGGAGCACGTTCGTCGAAGAGCGCGTCTGACAGTTGCTGATGTCGAGCCGGAACGCCGGCGCCGAGTACACGCCGCGGGCGAGGACCTGTGCGCCCGCCGGCGTCCACTGCGCGTCGACCTCGTCGATCTCGAAGCTCATCATCGGACCGTTGGCGCCGCTCGTACCGAACGCCTCGCCAAGGGCGACGCCGGTTCCGCCGAAGACCCAGTGCGACGGCTCGAGCACCTTGGCCCAGCCCTGCGCCGAGCCGTTGCCGATGCCGTAACCCGTTCCGATGACCTCGTGCTCGGGCCGCCCGATGCAGCGCATCGTCCCGCCCAAGGGCTCGCCGTCCTGGCTGTGCCACCGCTCGTCGTTCGGGATCCCCCCCACGCCGTGCGGGAACTTGCGCCCCTCCATCACCGAGTCCGTCTCGTCGAAGGTGACCAGCGACCACATCGTATTGCCCGACAGATTGATGAGCGAGCCGCCGGCGGCCTGGAACGCCTCGACGTGGTCCATCATCCGGTGGCTCCAGTACTCGCTGTGCCCGTTCAGCATCAGGACGTCGTACGGCGCCAGCAGGTTCGGATCCCGGTGCAGGTCGAGATCGCTGTACAGGTCGAACGCGTAGCCGTTGTCGTCGAGCCACTTGTAGAGGTGGCGCTCGGCGTCGACCAGGTGCTGCAGCGGAGCCGGGATCCCGAGCGACGGTCTCACCGCCGGGTTCGTTTGACGCATCCCCACGTAGTAGACGACGTCGCCGCCGTTGTGCGTCCCGTAGAGCGCCCGCGTGCCGCTCAGTGTGTTGTAGGCGTGCCAAGTGTTCGTGTTGGCGAGTACGGCGATGCGCCGCTCCGTGCCCGGCGCGGGCTTGACGACGAACGGCGTGCGCCGCGAGCCGATCGCGACGACGTAGAAGCCGCTCTCCCACGTCGACGGGACGACGAAGCTCCAGCTCTTCGTCCAGTCGAAGTTGATCTCCTCGTCACTCGCGAACCGGATCGAGTGACTCCCGTCGGGCTGCGTGCGCGGCGACGGACCGGGAACGCCGCGCGTGCCGTAGTTGACGAGCTCGAGGACGTGCCCGTTGCCCGTCGCGTCGGCCAGCACGCTGCCGTCGCGCTCGCCGAAATTCCATTGTGCGACACACCCGGCGAGCACGCCGGGGTTCCCCGGCCCGTAGTCCGCGAGTTCCCCCGTGCGCTGGACGATCTCGGAGGGTGTGAGCGCGCGCGAGTAGATCGCCGGCGAGTCGATTTGTCCGTCGAAGAACTGGCCCGTGACTCCGGAGCTCGCGAACGACGCAACGCGCACGGGCTCGTTCGTGTCGTAGATCGGCCCGGCGAACGACGACGTCACGTCGAGCACGCCGTTCAGATAGACGCGCTTGGTCGTGCCGTCCCAGGTGGCGACGACGTGCGTCCATTGGCGGTTGGGAATCGGCGCCGTCGTCAGGAGCCGGTTGGTCGCGCTGAACACGCCGGTCGATCCGAGGTAGAACGACAGCTGCCCGCTCGGCATCAGGTAGATCCCATAGGCCGTGCCGCCGGGGTTGTCGTACTTCGACACGATCCCCTGGAAGCTCCCGTTGCCCGACGTGAGCGGCCGCACCCAAGCTTCGAGCGTGATCGGCCCGGTGATCTCGAAGTCGGGGTGCGTCGGCGCGTGCGCGTAGGAGCCCTGCTGGCGCGACTGCACCACGCCGATGAGTGACGGCGACGTCAGGACCGGAGTCTCCTGGCCGAAGTCGTGCGATCGGTAGACTGTGACCTGGTAGCTGTTCGACGCCGACGCGAACACGTCGACCGTTTCACCGGGCGCCGCGCTCTGCGGCCAGATGAAACCGTTCTGCGCCGTGGAACGGGACGCGAAGGCGAGAAGGACGAGAACAAGAACGACGACACGCATGGGGGGAACCTCCGGGCGAGCCAGCGTAACGTCCTCCGCGCTCACCGATAGGCGCGTCGTCGTCGTGCTCGGGATCCGTACTGGCCGACATCCCGGAGGAAGCCACGTTGGATGGTGCACCCTGCGCCAGTCTCTTGCGCTGAGTACGAGAGGTACCAGCGCAAGTGCTTGGCCGCATGCAACGAGTGCGTCGAGGAAGAGGAAACCGCAGAAGGCGACTGCGTCCCTCGCTCCATCGAATGTCAGTCGCTATGAAACCGGCGGTGTCTGCTTGCCTCGCACGGGTAAGGCGTCGAACCAGGATGCGGGGCCTTCCGACGTCGGCCTCGTCGACTGCCACCGGCCATGCTCCCCAAGAACCGCATTCCCCACCACCCGGGCGAGATCCTGCTCGAGAAATTCCTCGAGCCCCTCGGGATCACGCAGAAGGACTTCGCCAAGCACATCGGTGTTCCCATCCAGCGCGTCAACGAGATCGTTCGCGGACGGCGCGGCGTCTCGCCCGCGACCGCTTGGCTGTTCGCAGGCGCGCTCGGCACGACGGCCGACTTCTGGATGAACTCCAGACGCAACACGATCTCGCGGTCAACCGGCCGAAGCGATCGGTGCGGCGGATCAAGGAGTCTGCGTGAGGGGCCGGCCTCCCGAGTGCGCGCTCCCCTTCTGACGGCCGAAGCGACTCGATCCGCGCGCGGTCCACGCGCCGCCGCTTTGCACCGCCCATCCTCCCACGCTCGTCGCCGCGGGGAACGTAGCCGGCTTGATGCCAGGCATCGATCCGATATGAACTGACTGCATTGGTGTTGCGCCTCTCACCGCAGTTCTGGTCTCGCGCGGCAACCGAAGCCGGTTGGAGTCGGACTTCCTCCGGACACGGCCCACCCAGGGCTCCGCGAAGAAAGATGCAAACCGAGCTTCAGCGCCCGCGGGCTGTCCGTACCTCGACTTGCGAACGGCCGAGGCGCGGAATGCGCGTCCAGCACAGCCGTCGAGCAACACCTAGCAGCCCGTGGTGAAACTCACGCCATCGTCGGAGGGTGATGGATCCGTGCAGGCAAGGCGCGCTGACGACGCGTATTGGTGGAACCTCGGAGGAAGCGGAACGCAGGCAGCGCGGATCCAGCGC
>JAJDEV010000278.1 GCA_029259605.1 Planctomycetota bacterium
GCCGCTTGCGCGATCGAGGAGGCCGTGCAAGGCTGCATCTGTGGCCGTGCTCGCCGCGCAGCCGTCCGCGAGGCCGTGCTGCAAACCATGGAACGCTTTGAAGTCATCACCCGAACCCGAGGCCGCGTGTCGTGAGGGCCGCCGAAACCGGAAAGGGTTTACGGTGCAGCACACTCTGGTGGCCGGACCACTGTCTGGGTTCGGGATGCGGGAACTGGGTTCTCGTGTCGGTTGTGGGCGTAGCCGACCATGTGGTGTCGTGTCTTGGGATCGAGCCAAACTACGTAGTGCACCGCAGGACTGGTTGGCTAGGCTCCGTGCCAGGGGCGCCAGAAGCGGGCTCGTCCGAAGTCGCGAGTGCGCGAGGCTGATCCCCGGGCAGGGCATCGTACTCGGAACAAGTCAGTGAGGACGATTGACGGCGGCGTACAACTGATCTCGTCACAGTTTGGTGTCAACTCGAGCGGGATCCTTCGTAGCTAAGCAGGGGACGCTCATCGGGTGGTTTGGCCTTCACGGGGGTGCGCGCGAGCGACGCCCTAAGTTAGTGGTTTCGCGGGAGTTATGTATCTCGCCGAAAGATTGTCACGAGAATGCGTTTCTTATTGGAAAGCAAGCCGTGCTATACAGGACCTAGAAGACCAGGGGATAGCCCCCGAGTCGTTCCGCGCGACGAAGTGCAGGGCCGTGGCACGACTCTTCATTTATAGGGACGTCAAGGAGAATGTTATGAAGTTCAAGCTTGTTTCTCTGTCGTTGTCTGTTGCGGCTCTTGCGCTGACCGCCTCAGCCGCCAGTGCACCCAGTATCTCTCGCCCTAGCGCCGCCCCATTCTCGACATGCACTGGTTCGCTTGAGATTGAAAACGAAGGCATTCCCCCCAGGCCGACGGGGCCAGCGGTGTTGAATTGCGAGAACCCGTGTGGCGGTGGCTGCACGAGCAATATAATTACCTTGCCCGACGGGTACCAAGGGGCGAAATGTGGTTGTGGGTCCGGTGGGGCGAACACGGGGTGTGGCGTCGTCTTGACTCCTCCGAGTACTTCGGGCGGCCCGTATAATCACGGGGAATGCCCAAGCGGGACAACCTGTGGATTGAAAATCACCGGCCTGGGATCTGGTTCTACGACGTTTACAGGGGAATGTCTTTAGTCTTTGATTGTGTGTCTGGGGGGGAGGGGGCTCTGAGCGGTATCACTCGTGGCTAGCCTCCGCAGCGCGCGTCGACGACTGTTTGCCCTCGCTTTCGGAGCGGGCGCTCTCCTGCTCCTCTTTGGTGCCACGTGGTCGCGCCGCGGGGGCGGGGTTATTGGCGCAGGAGCCGCGCCGTCCGCTGATCAAGCTGATTCGCTCGCCTCTAATCGAGGGACTCGTGAGGGGCTTATGAGTTCTCCACCACCTGACGAGCTCGCGGCTCCGTCGCGAACCGGCACATTGATTGCGCGTTCGAGCGCGACGTCGGAGCTCGATGTCGAGGTCTCTTCCATCGACGGAATCGGGATCGCGGGCGCTGCAGTGTTCTTGATTGGCCGAGACAATGCTCCCCGCCGCTTCGGGCACACTGACGGGCACGGATTGATCTCAATTCCACGTCCAGAGGCGGACGCGTACGTCGCGGCGGTTCGGGACGGCTATGCGTCAAGTGGCGTTCTGTGGAAGGCTTCGTCGGGCCCCGTTACAACTATTCGGCTCGAACGAGAGGCGCGAATCAGCGGTACTTGCCAGCTCGCAGATGGCTCGCCAGCTCCCGATGGCGTGGCCGTGATTGCGTACAATTCAAGTAGTCGCTTTCCGCATCACGAGTTGACCACGCGCGCTTTTCGAGGCGATCCTCGAGTCGGGGTTTCTTCCACCGACTCGTCGGGGTCCTTCTCTATTGGGGGGCTCGATCCTCGCTTCCGCTATTCGGTGTCCGCGGGAGGGGGCGCTCTTGTCGCATGTTCAGTCGCAGAGAGAGTAGCGCCGAATACTGACGATTTGGTGCTGACACTCGACGAGGCATACGCGGTCATTGTACGAGTTCGAGAGCCAGGCGGTTCCCCACTCATGCTCTCGCGCTCGCTTGAGTTCGGGCCCGAGACGTCTATCAGCTCGCTAGCGCACGGGACGCGTTTGTCGATTCTTCCCGGGTGGACGATAGGTCTCGTAGGGGTCAGCCCGGATTCCCTAGATCTTGGCCCGCTCGACATCGTTCTGATTGGTACCGAACGTGGCGGAGGCCCGATCACCGGACCATTTGAGTATCGAATCTCGGTGCCAGGATACCGAGAGACAGCCGCACAGTTTTCAATGCAACGGCTCTCGGCGGGACTCGAAAGCGAAGTCATCGAGATTCAGCGGGATTCTACTGACTACGGCACTGTTCTCATTCAGCTGCCGAAGGATTGGCCTGTAGATCTCGGCGCCTCTTTCCGACGGCGGCCGTTGGCCGCACTAGTCCTGTCTGGTTCCGATGGGAGAGTTTTTCGATACGGAGTTCGGGACCTCAGCCCTGGAGAGGTTCGATTGGAGCCGGTGCCAATCGGCGACTACCGGTGTCACTTCGATCTTCCACTCAGTGGTCATGCGCAGGACCAGTGGATTTCAGTCAATTCGGACCGTGACTGTTCGTTCTCCCTCGATGCCCGTAGCATTGGAGGGATTGAGGCGTCCGTCGAGCGACCGAGTGGTAGCCCCTACTTGGGACCACTAGTCGTCGTTCTCGGGCGCAGTGACGACGCTAGGAGCTTCCTTGAGGTGGACTTCCAACGGGCGCCGTATGTTCTTTCCGGACTACGTTCGGGCAGGTATTGGGTGGCCTTGCGATCTCCAAAAGCCACCAGCAGCGCGGAAGGTCTGCGGGTGGATCGCGGAGCTGTCGCGTCGGCGTCGTTTGTCTTGGACGAGTGAATGCGTGGGGATGAACTTGGCCGGGCGGCGACCCGTTTCCGCGCGGCGTCGGATTGTTGTTGGGAAGTCGTTCACATCGTGTCTGCGGATGCCTTCTCTCACCAAAGCCAGCCTTCGGCTTGGCTGTCGGCGTATCCTTCTCCCCACACGAGGGTTGTGTCGGATAGGCCCCGACCGCCCTCATCTGTCCACTTGAGGGAATCGCTGCTCATAACGTGAAGTCGCAGATTCGAGAACACCCGGCGCCGCGGGCGCAGCTCCGACTCTTGTCGCAAGATGCGACTTCTTGCAGCAGAGTGAGATTCCATGGCCGCTACCATGGAGCCGGTGCTCAATCGGGTTCCTCGGTGCTTCCAGGTGTGTTCGCGAGCTTCCTGTTGCGACACCTCCACGGCGAGGTTATCGTGCGTCAAGTTCTTATCCGACCACGGGTTGGGACTGCCGGATCGCTTCACAACGCGCATCGATCGGGTTGCAGAGTCCAGAGGTTCGGATTGAGGGTGGTCTTCTAAATGGGCCTCCCCCCAGCGGGTCGTGGTAGGCCCCTGATCGGTGCCACTTTACTGCCAGGAATTCGGTCCGTTCATGTCCCGAATCGCCCACTACCACAACCAACTCTCGCTAGGCAAGTCGTCGTAACCCTCTGAACTGAACCGACTTGTCCGCGATCGACAGGCCTTGTCCTCCGTCGACCGTTCCGTCGCGGTCGGGCTCATAACCCGGAGGTCGTAGGTTCGAATCCTACCCCCGCTACCATCACTCAGAGAGGACCTGGCGCCCGGATCCAACGGGCGGCTGGGTCCTCTTTTTTTCGGTGCCGGGGAGCGGGATTCCCGATCTCGGATCAGGCAAGTCGGCCTGCGGCCGCGCGAGCCGGCGGCTCCCACGACCATCGGAACCTCGAGCGCCCCTCGCGGTTGAGGGAGGAAGCATGAACGACCTTCCTCTCTCCCTCGTGGCTCTGCTCTTCCTCGGCCTGGTGTCTTCCGGTCCCGTTCACGCGCAGCGGGACGGCTCGCGCGCTCCCGACGGAAAGGAGCGGGAAGCGGCGCCGGGCACCGTCGAGGTTCCGGTCGAGGCCGGCATCGCCTGGTTCGGGACCTGGAACGCCGGACTCGCGGAGGCGAAGCGAACCGGGCGGCCGATCCTGCTCATGTCCGGCGCTCCGCAGTGCCACGGGGTTCCGGGCATGTGGTGACCCGGCTATCGCGCCGCGGACGGGAGTGTCCTGTCCCAACAAGGAGTGGTGGCTGCCTCGCGCGCGTTCGTCTGCATCCGCCCGCAGACCTACGAAGACGCGGAGGAGGCGAAGGTCCTGGCCCGCGTCTTCTCCGACCGCGCGGGCAACCTGCACAACACGAGCTTCGGGATCCTGAGCTCCGACGGAGAGGAGAAGCTCTCGCCGTCGGGTCGCTCGCCGAGCATGGTTTACGAAAGCGCGCAGGAGTTCGAGTCGGCGCTGCGTGAGATCGCGCGGGAGCAGAAGACCGACGGCAAGAAACCGATCGCGCACCTCCCCGAACTCCCCGGCCTGCGCATCGCGCTCGACGTCGCCGCGGCGGACCTCCGTCCTTTGGTCGTGGTCTACTCCGACGACGAAGCGGAACGAACGCGACTGTGCGAGCGGCTCGAGCGTCTGGCGTGGAGCGAGGCGTTCGTCGGGCGGCTGCGCTACGTGATCCTGGACGACGAGCAGGACCTCGAGGGTTTCGAGTCCGTGGGTCTGGAGCCGGGTGTCTCCGTCGTGCAAGCCGAGGCCTTTGGCCGAAGCGGAGCGATCCTGGCGCATGCCGCACTCCGCGCGACCGCGAGGTCCCTGGCCGAAGCCCTGTCGACGGGGCAGAAGGCGTTCGACGCCAAGGCGAAGAACGTCCGCGCCCATCTTCGCGAGGGCAAGCGGGAAGGCATCGAATGGGAGTCGGCGCTCCCGGTTTCGGACCCGGGAGGCCGCTGAGGCGCGCCGCGCGAGCCCGGGTTGCAACGACACCCGGCTACTCGGCCGCGAGCGACCGGTACCGATCCGCGCGCGCGTCTCCCTCTGCCTCCAGGCTGCGCACCAATGCGCCGGCCGCCGGTCGCAGGGACTTCGCGTTGTCGGGCGCTTGCGCGGCCATCTTGTTGAGGGCCGGCAGGAACGCCGCGATCGCCTCTTCAAGTGATCGTCATCGCGACGCGCAACGGCGCCGTCGCGCTCGACATGCTCGATGAGCTCGGGACGATCGAAGCGGGAGAACGCGCAGACCTCGTGATCCTGAACGCGAACCCGCTCGAGGACATTCGGAGCGCGGAACGAATCGACGCGTGCTACAGGGCGGTCGGCAAGTCGCCGGCGATGGAGACGGGGAATGAGCCTGTGAGTCAGGGCGTGTCGAGCAGCCGTTCCGGCGCGAGGTAGAGCAGGTGCATCCCCGGTTCGAGGCGAAAGTTCTCCGGCGGGTTCACGTGTTCGGCGCCGGAGTGGCCGTGGGTGACGCCGATGACGAGGCCGCCCCTTCCGCGCAGATCGAGGCCGGCGGTCATCTCGCCGTACGTGCGCTGCTCGAAGCCCGCCGGCATGACGCCGACGTACAGCGACGACTCGCCGCGCAGAACGACCTGGCTCAGCGTGTCGGCGGTGCCGTGGTGCTCGATCGCGTGGGCGAGCAAGGAGAACCCGAGGCGGCGCGTCTCGATGACCTCGTCGGCGCCGGCGGCGCGCGCGTGCTCGACGTTCTCGGAGTCGAGGATCTCGGCCACGAGATACACGGGCCGTTGGCGTTGGGACGTGTTGCGCTTCTTCGCCAGGTGCGAGCGGATCGTGAACACGGTGAGCAGCGTCACCGCGTCCGCCTGTTGGGGGCTCGTGTGCCGCGCGCCCGCGACGACCACGGCCGCGGCGCGGTCGAGGCGCACCTTGTCCAGCTCGCTCTCCTTGGTCGGATCCCCGCGGACCCAATACAGCTCGGCCGGGATCTCGTGCGGTCGGTCGAGGTCGGCGATCAGCACGATCTTGGTGGACTCGGGATCGTGCTCGGCGACGAGCGTGTCGAGCAAGAGGACCATCCCTTCCTCGTAGCCGCAGACGACGATGTGATTCGCGTAGGTACTCATGCGGAATTGCTCCTCACGAACGCTGAGCACGGCGTTGAGCAGACTGTGACCGATGATGCCGGCGAACATCGCCAGCGTGAACATCCCGCCGACCATCAGGATGCTCGTGATGACTCGACCGAGGGGCGTGATCGGCGTCAGGTCGCCGAAGCCGACCGTCGTGAGCGTGACCAGCGCGAGCCACGCTCCGTCGAAGATCGAGTGGATGTCGGGGTTGTGGTCGCGCTCGATCAGATAGAGGCTGCCGCCGCCGAGGCCGACCTCGAGCACGAGGAACAGGAAGGCCATCAGGAAGAGCAGCCGGTCGCGCTCGAACGCGTGGAACAGACCGGTGAACGGATTCCCGTAGCGAAAGACGCGCGCGGTGCGGAGCAACCGCAGGAGACGCAGGGCGCGCAGCCCGCGCAGCTGTGGAACGACCGCGGCGACCGTCACCAAGTCCACGACCATCATCGGGTGCAGCATGAAGCGCAGCCGACCGACCACATGCGCACGCGCGCGCCCGAGCGGAGGACGCCGGAACACCAGGAGGTCCGCCGGCAGGAACGTCGCGACGCGCAAGACGTACTCGACCGCGAACAGAACCAAGAGCCCGCGGTCGATCACCCGCAACGTGTGTCGCGCCTCGCTCTCCGCCGGCAGCGAGAAGTCGATCGCGAACACCGCGACGGAAACCACGATCAACCCCCAGACGACGGCGGCCAACACCTGGTAGGACCGCGCGCGCGGATCGTGGAACGCGGCGCGCACCAAGTCGAATGGGGCCCTCACGTCGTCGGAGCTTACCAGTCAGGAGTGAATCCGCGGGCACGTGCGCGCGCCGGAAGTTCAACGCGCAGACGCGCGGCGCGCCCGTGCTCGTGTCGAGCGTGCCCGCGGCGCCCGTGGCGAAAGTCGAGCCCATCGCTGCGGATCGGAGAATCCGACGCGGACCGCGCGCGCGTGCCCGTTAGCCTGTCTCGCCCTTTGGACCCCAGTTTCGAGAGATGCCCCCGATGATCACCCCGCACCGTGTTGTCTTCCTATCTCTGCTGCTCGTCGGCGCGGCCGCTTCGCCGGCGGCCGCCCAAGACGCCGGAGGTCCCGACTGGCCCCAGTGGCGCGGTCCCGAGCGGACGGGCGTGTCGAGCGAGGCGTCTTCGAGCCTCGAAGGGGCGGCCGAGACGCGCTGGTCGAAGGAGCTCGGGCTCGGCCACTCGTCCTTCGCCGTCGCGGGCGGGCGGGTGTACACCCTCGGCTACGACGCGGACGCAGGGCTCGACTCGGTGTACTGCTTCGACGCCGCGAGCGGCGCGGAAGTCTGGCGTCACCGCTACCCCGCGGAGATCTGGGACAACGCCCACGATGGCGGAACGCTCACGACCCCGACGGTTGTCGGCGACGTGGTCTACACGTCGAACCGCGAGGGCAAGGTCTTCTGCTTCGCCGCCGCGACGGGTGAAGTGCGCTGGTCGCGCGACCTGCGTGAGGAGCTCGAGCTCGAGCCGCCGACCTGGGGCTTCTCCGCTTCGCCGCTGGTCGTCGACGACCTCGTCGTGCTGAACGTCGACCGCGTCGTCGCCCTCGACCGGCACACCGGCGACGAGGCCTGGGTCACGCAGCGCGGCTTCGGCAAGGCCTACTCGACGCCCACCGCGTTCGAGCTCGAGGGCCGCGCGCGCCTCGCCGTCCTGAGCGGGAGCGGCGTCGCCGTCCTCGACCAGGGCGATGGCGAGGAGCTGGCGTTCCACCCGTGGTCGAAGAACCCGGAGATCTACCCGATGTCGCCCGTCGTCATCGGAGATCGCATCTTCGTGTCGGCGGGCTACGACCGCGGCGCGCTGATGCTGCGCTTCGCCGGTGGGGAGCTGAGGGAGCTTTGGGAGAGCCGCGTCATGCGCAACAAGATGTCGGGCTGCGTGCTTTGGAACGACCACCTGTTCGGCTTCGACGAGTCGATCCTCAAGTGCATCGACCTCGACGGGAACGAGCGCTGGCGCGAGCGGGGCATGGGCACGGGCTCGATGACGATCGCCGGTGGACGGCTCCTGATCCTCGACGGCCGGGGGCGCATCATCGTCGCCGAGGCGAACCCGGACGAGTACGTCGAGCTCTCACGCCAGGACGTCCTGGCGGACGGCACGGCATGGGCGACTCCGGTCCTGAGCCACGGCCGCGTCTATTGCCGCAGCAGCCTCGGACAGATGGCGTGTCTCGAGTTCCGCGGATCGAGCGAAGGGAACCCGAGCGGTGTTGTCGCCGAGCTCCCGACGGCCGACGCGTTGCTCGCGCGCCACGTCGAAGCCGTCGGTGCGGACGACGCGTTGGAGCGCGTGCGCGCCGTGCGCATGCGCGGCGTCAGCAAGAGCCTGATCAACACCGTCCGCACGGGCGAGGTCGAGCTCACCTGGGACGCGACGCGCGGCTTCGCGTGGAGCGACACTGCCGGCTTCCAGCTCGGCTTCGACCGGGCGATCGGTTGGGACATCGGTCCGCGCTCGCTGCCCACGGTCCTCGAGGGCGAGCCGCTCGCCGCATTGCGCGAGGCGGGCGACCTGGCACGCCTCTTCGATCCCGCGCGCGGCTACGCGTCGCTGGAGTCGCGCGCGGCGACCGTCTTCGAGGGGCGACGGTGCTTCGCGGTCGCGGCGCGCACGCGGGAGGGCTACGAACGCACGCTCTACTTCGACGTCGAGTCGGGTCTCTACGCAGGCCATCAGGGCGACGGGATTCGCATGTGGACCGTCGGCGCCTACCGCGACTTCGACGGCGTGCTGCTCCCGACCGAGTGGGCCTTCTTCGAGCCGGTCAAGGGCGAGAGCGCGACGATCGTCTTCGCCGAAGCGTCCATCAACCCGGAGCTCGGGGCCGACGCGTTCGCCGCTCCGGAAGCGTTGCAACCCTACTTGCGCACACCCGGCGAGGTCGCGCGTGACACGGCGCGGCTCACCGAACTCCACGCCGCGATCCTCGGTGACTGGGTGTCGGAGGACGACGCGGAGGACATCACCACCTTCGAGATCACGGACGGCTTCCTGGCGATCGAGGAAGACGATCGACCGCCGACCTACCTCGGCGAGCCCGACTGGAAGGGCAGCGTCGCGATCCTGAGCGCGAGCTTCGTGACCTTCACGCCCGAGGTGGGGGAGGACGGAGTGGTCATCGCGATCCAGGTCGACGTTGGCGGCGAGCCGCGGGACCGCCTCGTGCGCGCGACCGAGTAGGGGAGTGAGCCGCGATCGTGCTCGGCGCTTCATCGATGTCGCGTGTGCGTTGCTCGGCCCGCGCGCTCGCAGCCCGAGAAACGGATTGCGGCCGTCTGTATGATCTCGAAGCGCGATCGCCAGGCAGGTGGCGAGGCGGCGCGCGAGCACGACCGCGAGGTCGAGAGCGGACGGTTCGTAGGGCCCACTCATGATCGGCAGGTTTCAATCGGTTGGAGCGGTGTGTTGCCTCGCGCTCCTCGCCGCGTGCAGCGGGGGCGGCGGCGGGAAGGCAGGACTGCGCGTCACCGCGCAGCCCGCTGCGCTCGTGGCGCTCGAGTTCGGTACGCCGTGGAGCTTTCAGCTCGTGCTGGCGGGAGCGGACTCCGCGCCTGCATTCACGCTCACCCAGGGGCCCGCGGGGTTCGTCGTGAACGGGACCGGACGAATGAGCTGGACGCCCGCCCTCGCGGACCTCGGCACCGAGTCGATCGAGGTCGACGTGAGCGACGCCGATCAAGTCGTCACGGTCGCCTTCGACGTCCGTGTTCATCAGGGCATCCTGTTCGGCACCGCGTACTCGCCGCTCGGTCATGACCAAGGTGTCGTGCTGCAGGACGCGCTCGACTATCTGACGGCGACCTCACACGGCCGCGCGGTTGCCTACCATTCGAATTGGCGCGACGTCGGTGCAACGTCGGGCGAGATCCCCGGCATCGTCGTCAGCGCGATGGCGGCCCGTGACCAGTTCGGCGTCGAACCCACGCTCGTGTTGGGGTGGGCCGACGGATCCGGCGTCGCCGACCTGACGAGCGACAGCGAGCCCGGCAACAACACGTGGACCAACGCCGAGACGGTCTCCGAGTTCGTCACGATGCTCGGCAACGTCGCGGGAACCTATCAGCCGGAATACCTCGGTATCGCCAATGAGCTGAACATCTGGTGGGCTTCTCATCCGACGGAGTTCAACGACTGGTTGGCGGCGTACCAGTTGGCGCACGACGCGATCAAACTCGCGAGCCCGAACACCCGCGTCTACGCGACGTTCCAGCTCGAGTTCCTGAAGGGCGAGGGGATCGGTTGGCCGCACGGGGACACGTGGACGTGTTTCGATCTCATGGCCGCCGGCGGACCGATGGACTTGGCGGTCTTCACCACGTACCCGTACTTCGAGTACGCGACACCCGCGCTGATTCCCCTCGACCACTACGACGAGATCACGGCGCATTGGGGTGCCGGTCCGGTCGCGTTCAGCGAGATGGGGTGGCTGGTGGCGCCGAGCTTCCCGTATCCGGGCGACGAGGCGGACCAAGCCAGATACGTCGAACGCTTCTTCGAGCTGACCGACGATCTCGACATGGAGTTCGTCCAGTGGTTGTTCCTGCACGACGTCGATGGTCAGGCCATGTCTCCGCCGTTCGTCGGGATCGGTTTGCGGAGCAACGACGGCGCCGACATTCGGGCGGCCGATGCGGCGTGGCAGGCTGCGGTCGAGCTCCGCGAACGCTAGCCCGGATCATTCATGAGGCTTTGCCGAGATCGACGCAGATGTGCGCCATATCAGCACTTCACTCCCTCACCGGGTTCGACGACCCGTCAGGGTCGCCTGCACGCGCTTCGGTCGCGAAGCGCTGATCTGGCGCGCATCTGCGTCGATCTCGGCAAAGCCTCATGAATAACCCGGGCGAGGCAGTCAGTTCAGAACCAGACCGCGCACCGAGTCCGACGGGATGCCGTCGACGTACCGCGTCAGACCACGGTGCCGAACAGGGCACCGATCCCCGCCGTCAAGGCCATCGCTAGCGCGCCCCAGAACGTGACGCGCAATGCGGCCGTACGAATCGGGGCGCCGCCGACGCGGGCGCTCGCTCCTCCCAACGCGGCGAGGAAGACGAGCGAGGTCGACGCGACGACGGCGATGCCGATGGACGTCGGGACCAGGGCGAACGTGGCGAGGGGCAGGGCGGCGCCGATCGCGAACGTCCCCGCGGAGGAGAGCGCGGCCTGAACCGGACGCGCGCCGAGCGCCTCCGAAATTCCGAGCTCGTCGCGCGCGTGTGCGGCGAGCGCGTCGTGGGCCATGAGCTGCGCGGACACCTCCCGCGCGAGCTCGGGCTCGAGGCCGCGTCGGACGTAGATGCCGGCGAGCTCCGCGTGCTCTTGCGCTCCCTGGGTCGCGAGCTCGCGCCGTTCACGCTCGAGGTCGGCCCGTTCCGTGTCGGCTTGCGAGCTGACCGAAACGTACTCACCGGCAGCCATGGACATCGCGCCCGCGGCCAGGCCGGCGACGCCTGCGGTGAGCACGCTGCCGCGCTCCGCTTCGGCCGCCGCCACGCCGATGACAAGACTCGCCGTCGAAACGATGCCGTCGTTCGCGCCGAGGACGGCTGCCCGTAGCCAACCGATGCGGTGCGTGCGGTGGAGTTCAGAGTGCCTCATGCGACGACTCTAACCGGAGGGGACCTCCAGGCGAGCCGTCCGCCGACGCAGGGGTCACGCGGAACGCGGCGGGGCTTTGGGGGGCACCACCTCGAGTCCGCCGCGCGCCGTCTCACTCGCGCAGGCCCGCGAGGTCGAGCGTCGCGTGCAGCAACTGTCCGTCGCGCGTCGCGAAGTAGACGAGCGACGTGTCGTTGCGGTGGGTGTAGTCGAGCTCGAGCTCGGCGTAGGTCGCGGCGAAGAGCGGTGGCCCCTCGAGTTCGTCCGGCTTGGTCGAGACGACGACGAGCTGGGTCTCGGTCCAGTCGTCGTTGTCGGCGGTGAAGACGAGCAGGTCGAGGTTGGAGTACTCGCGGCCGATCCTGACCGAACCGTAGGGGCCGAGCGCCCGAGTGCCGACCATAACGAAGGAGTCGTCGTTGCTATACATGCCGTACACGGGCGTACGTCCGTCCGCGAGCGTGCGGAGCTGGGAGATCCCCTTGGCGTCCGGGCCCGGGCGGTCGCCGACGACGACGCGCGGAGTCGGGGCGGTGACCGCATACATGGGCTCCTCGCCCACGAACCCCATGCCCCGGGTCTCGATCGAGTCGACGAACTCACCGAACTGCATCTCTCCGTCGCCCAACACCTCGACGCGCTGCCGGTCGCCGTGGGTGGCGACGTAGGCCAAGCGTCCGCCCTCGGAGGAGACGACTCCGTCGATGCGGTCCGCGGGGGGACAGTAGGTCCACTCTCCCTCGTCGTAGAGGACGAGGCTGGACTGTCCGCCCGCGCCGCGTCCGTAGCCGGGGTACGGCAGCGGCTCGGTGTCGAGGTGGGCCACCATGACGGTTCGTCCGTCGGCCAGGAAGAACGGCGGGTCCGCGCCCGTGACGCGCCCGTCGAAGCTGTTCACCTGGATCACCTCTTGGTCGAGGTGGTGGACGGTCAGCATCGCCTGCCCGTCGATCCACGCCAGCTGGGCCAAACGCTCGATGCCGGAGCCCGGGTCCGGGAGCGCGGGCTTCAGCATCTCGCTGAACACGACGTGCGTGCCCTGGCCGTAGACGAGCCCCTTCTTGCCCTCGGAGTAGACGTCGAAGATCGGACGTGCCGGCGATCCGGCCCAGCCGATGAGCTCGTGCTGTTGGACGGGCGCGCTCGTCCAGGGCTCCGCCTCACCGCGCACGAACCACTGGATCTGTTGTCCCATCCGGAGCGACGTGTCCTCGGTGACGTAGGCGAACGTCCACTCGGGCCCGGCGTACCGCGCGAGGATGCGGCTCACCTCGTGCCTGCGTTCCGCGGTCTGGATCCAGCGCCGGCCCTCGGCGTCCTCGAAGTCGTAGGCGCTCCCTTCCTGCTTGCCGCCGACGAGCGGCTTGCCGACGTCCACGCCGGCGACCGTCGCGCCGGTCAGTTCGCCGGACTGGAAGATCACCTGCCATTCGCCCTTCGAGTTCTGGGCCCGGTACAGGATGCTCGCGTACTGCTCGTTGTTCTTGAAGACGAGGTCGTGCACGGCGAGCGCATCGGGCCCGCTGGCGCCGTCGATGATCGCGCGGAAGGTGCCGCCCTCGAACAGCTCGTGGACGGACGCCGGATCGTATGGATCGGAGACCGTGTCGCGTTCCGCTTCGAAGTCCGGTCCGGGCGTGCCGCCGAAGTTCGCGAGGACGGCGAAGTGCTGGCCGTCCTTCGAGGCGACCGGGTCGCCCGCCCAGGTGCAATCCCAGGTGTCGTCGCCGATCACGATCCGGGTTCGTTCGCCGTCCCAGAGTCGGAAGGTCACGACGGGCGCTTCGCCGAACGGGTTGAGCACGACCGGCGCGGAGGCCCACTCGAAGGGTCCGATGACACCGCTCGCCGAGTGCATGTGGTCGCCGTCGTCACGCCGCTCGCGAAACGCGAGCAACTTGCCCCAACCGTCGTGGGCCGGGGCGACCTCGCCCCCGGTCCCGAGGCAGCGCGTGACGTCCTCGTCCGTGTAGATCAACGTCTCCGTTCCGGACAGATACTCGGGCTCGGGCCAGCCGTCCTCGAGCGTCACGCTGTCGTCGCCGCTGACGAGCAGCGTTCCCTCGTCGCGCTCGGACGTGAAGGCGAACGCGTCCAAGTCCGAGAAGGCGAGCGCCTCGTCGAGATTCGAGATCGAGCCGAGCTCCTTCCCGCCGCGCAAGAAGCGGGTTCGCTCTTCGCCCTCGACGCTCACGAGGTCCTCGGACTCGCCGTCCGCCGGAACGAAGGACGCGAGCACCTCACCCGGTCGTAGGTCGACCCGGCCATCGATGGTCACGAACCGGTTCTCGGCGATCGGTGGCGGAGTGCTCGCGGTGCCCGGCACCTGCGCGCCACCGCGCGTGGGCACACCGTCGCGGGTCACGGTCCAATCGTCGTCCGTCCCGCGCACTCCGTCAGCGCCGATCGAAGTGACGCGGTACTCGTCATCGGCCAACCGCTGGTAAAGGAACACCTGACCCCAACCGTCGACGCTGACGTCCGTGTCGATGTGCCCCTCCGCCTTCAGCACGGCGAGGCCGGCCTCCATCGGCGGAAGCGCGCCGTGGACCATGAGGTAGAGCTCGAGGCCGAACTGGATCGTCTCCAGGGAGAAGTCCGTCGTGGTCTCGGCGCGCCGTCGCCGAAGCGGCTCGAGGAGTGGCACGGTGTCCGGCTCGAAGCGCTCGAGCAGCGGCTCGAGGAAGTCGACCAAGTAGCCCTCTTCGAGCACCGCTTGGTCCTCGGCCGGCAGCTGCTCCATCAGTCCCTCGAGGCGCTCCAACAGCGCTTCGGCCACCGCGAACTCGGCCGGGGTGTAGTCCTCCTCGCCCTTGCCTGCGAGTTCGTAGGGCAGGAACTCGACCCAGAGCTTCGCGACGGCCGCACGCAGCTCGTCGGGCTCCATCCCTTCCTGCGAACGGGCGGTGGGAGCGAGGAGCGGAAGCAGGACGAGCAGCGTGGAAAGAAGGCGCATGGACAGCAGAGGAGGCGCGGCGACGGACTCGGGGAATGGCCTACGCTACTCCTCGGCGCGCCCGATACCGAGTCCGGACCGAATCCGCCGGCACTTGCGCGGGAGCGGTTCGTCGCGACGATTCTCGCGGTCGAATCAGGTCATCGGTCGAAGGACCCGCGGTCGTGGCCGGGGGCTTCGAGCGGCGGCGGATTCGGTCCTGACTCGGTATCGATCCGCGCGAGGGTCTCGTCCGAGAGGCGCAGGGCGGAGCTCACGAAGGCTTGCTCCGGGATCGTGATGCGCGCCTCCACGCGGTTCGAGAGGAGCGACGAGGTGCCGTGCGGTCCGGCGCGCCAGGCGTAGACGCGGACGTTGTAGTTGCCCGGTTCGTCGACCTGGGTTTCCGCGATGCCGCGCGCATCGAAGAGGGACACGCGGCCATAGGTGCCGGACGACGCGTCGGTCGGTTCGAGCGAAGCCGCGAGTTGGAGGTCGGGGGCGCGCGACGGGAAGCCGTCCTCGAGGACGAGCTGCACGCGGGACGCCGAACCCAACACGACCTCGATGTCCGTCGACACGCCCTCGACCACTTCCGCCCGATAGCGCGGCGACTCGATGCGCAGGTCGACGCACGGTTCGAACGTGGCGATCAGCGCTTCTCCGTCGCGGACCGGTTGGATGCGCCGATCGAAGTCGGCCGCACCGGGCAAGCGCCGACGCACGAAGCAGTTCGTGGGCGCGTCGCCTTGCCGATCGCGCAAGCTCAGCTGGAAGGCGACGACCCGTCCGCGTAGGTCGACGGGATCGAGGCGCGCCACGCGGTTCGTCGAGACCTCGGTCTCGGGAAGAACGAGCGCGGTGCGCGGCTCATGCTCGAGCGCGACGACGACTTCGTACGTCCCCGACGGAAGCGCGAGCAGCTGGAAGGTCCCGTCGCCGGCCAGCGTGCCCTGATACGTCGACGATGCGGGTGCGGGGCCGCTGGCGGAGACGACGAACAGTGCGGTGGGGAGCGCGGGATCGAGCTCGATCCGGCCGACGATGCAGCTTCCGCCGTACAGCTGGAGCACGAGTCCGGTCTCGCCGGCCGCGCATCGGGTGGCGCGGCTCGCGGCGAAGCGCGGATGCGACGCCGTGACGACGATGGGACCCTCGCCGAGTGTTCCGTCGAGCGCGAAGCCGCCATCGTCCGCGGAGAGGCACGAGGCGCTCCACGCCGACCCGTCGCGGGCGGTGCCGGACGCCTCCGCGCCGAAGGGCAGCTCGGCCCGAATGCGTGCGCCGGATACCGGTCGGCCCGCGTTGTCGGTGACGATCCCGCGCGCGAGGGTGCGCGTCCGCGGCGCGCGCGGAGGCGCGACGGCGGGAGTGCGCGCCACCTCGGGAAGCGGTGTGTCCGCTTGCGGCTCGACCGGCGCGACGCGCGTGGGTGCGCGCCGCACCGTGCCGGCCGTTGCCGTCGACTCGGCTCCGTTGCGCTCGCCGCCGACGAGCGCGAGCGCCGTGGCGCCGGCCGTGAGCAGAAGCAGGAAGACCGCGACGGCTCTCATGTGGTTCTCGAAGCCTCGACGCCCTGTCTCTCAGGACGCGCGGCGCTTCCGGTCGGGGGGTGGGGGCGGGGCCATCCCCGCGCCATCCCCCCGGAAGGGAGCCGGGCGACGTGCCCGTGGTACCGCCCCACGGGCTGCCGGGGGGCGGCGGGTG